>DDIE01000004.1:2264-17781 GCA_002338385.1 Proteobacteria bacterium UBA1858 | reverse complement strand
TCCACATGCGGTAAAAGCGTTCATCATAGTTATCTCGCACGCGTGGCCAGCCCGCCTCAAAGTTAGCACACCAGGCCAACAGGGTTTGGTCGTAATAGGCGCCAAAATTGTGCAAATCCTCCAGCACAAATAAATTTTCCAGCGCGGGTGATAACGTTGTTAACGACGGCAAGAGTCCATTTGGGAAAATATATTTGTGTATCCATGGATCTGGCACTGTCTCTTTATAATTTTTCGCAATAGTGTGGAGCAGGAACAAACCATCATCCTGTAAACAGCGTGCGGCCACTTGAAAATATTCACGATAATTTTTCCAGCCCACATGCTCAAACATCCCCAACGAGACAATATGATCATAGCGCGTATTGGCTAGCCGATAATCTTGGACGCGTATTTCAATTGGCAAATGCGCATAACGTTTGCGCGCATAATCAGCCTGTTCAGTCGAAATGGTTAGGCCGGTCACTTGCACACCATAGCGCTCTGCCGCATAGCCAGCAAAACTGCCCCAACCGCAACCGATGTCTAATATGTGCTGACCTGCCTGCAGGTTAAGTTTCCGACATACTAAATCCAACTTAGCCATTTGTGCCGCATCCAGGTCCTGAGCATCTTTCCAGTAGGCACAGGTATAGGTTAAGCGCTCATCCAGCATGCATTCAAATAAATCATTGCCGGCATTATAGTGTTGCTCACCGACATGGTAGGCACGCGAGTGTTTTTGCATGTTAGTGAACTTAGCCAGTAATGCGAGGGCCATATTTCTGTGTCTGGAGATCTGCTCACCAAGCTCGCTTCGCAGCGCCTTATAGACAAATTGATCCAGCCGAGCCGCATCCCACCAACCGTCCATATAGGCCTCACCCAAGCCCAAGGTACCTTGCGTCAGGACACGTTTAAACAACTGCTCATTACGCACCTGGATATCCCAAGGGCGATCACCATTGAGCTGAATATCAGCTTGCCCTAACAGCGTGGCAATTTTCTGGCGCAAACTCATTGCTTTAGTTACAGAGGATTAATCCACTTTGTCTAGTTGTAAATAATTAATGACCTAGATATATAATCATTTATTAGATTAATCAAGCAAGAAATGAGTCCCTCAGCTCCCTCCCCCTTCGAGAAACACGCTCAATCTCTCCATCCCCTCACGCAGACGTTGTTCACTATTGGTGTAGGCGAAGCGAATGTAGTGATGTGCTTGCTGTTGGCCGAAGTCACAGCCAGGTGTGACCGCGACACCCGTGTCCTCTAGAAGTTGCTGGCAGAAGTGAAAACTGTCAGCACTGACTGCGGCAACGTTGGCATAGATATAAAAAGCACCTTGCGGAATACAAGGCACGTGCAGGGGCAGATCATTCAGTGCAGCACACATTAAATCACGACGTTGCTGAAAGATCACCCGGCGTTGTTCGACGATAGCTAATGTATCCTGTTGGAATGCAGCCAGAGCAGCATATTGAGCCGGGGTGGAACTGGCGAGATAAGTATTTTGTGCGATTGCATCGAGACTACTGATATAGGCTGGAGGTGCAACACACCAACCAATACGCCAACCGGTCATGCCAAAGTATTTTGAAAAGCTATTGATAACGAAAATATTATCCCGCAAGCCGGCTACCGAACTGGGTGCACTGGCATAGTTGAGTCCTTGATAAATCTCGTCCACGATCAGCACACTGCCCTGACTCGCAAGGAAATCGGCAATCGCCAACAAGTCTTGTTGTTTGGATACCGTGCCGGTGGGATTGGACGGACTGGCAATCAGTACTGCGGCCACATCCTCATGCCAGTGGGCTTTCACTGCCTCCAGCCCTAATTGAAAGTCAGTCTGCTCATCCACCGCGATAGCGTCTATCTGCGCATTGAATAATTGCGCCACATTGCGATTGCAGGGGTAGGTAGGATCACTAATCATGAGTGTTTTTCGCGCCTGTAAAACATAAGCAAAGACGAGTTGAATAGCTCCCGAGGCACCAGGTGTAATCAGTATTTGCTCTGCCTCAACCGGACAGTTAAAGCGTTGCTGATAGTCCTGACTAATCGCTGCGCGCAACTCCGGCAAGCCCTGCGCAGAGGTGTAATGGGTTTGCCGTTGGTGCAGGGCAGCAAGCCCTGCATCCATAATTGGTTGTGGCGCCGGAAAGTCAGGCTCGCCAATTTCCATATGGATAATGTCGCGCCCTTGTGCCTCCATCGCTTTACAGCGGGCCAGTATATCCATGACATGGAAGGGCTTGATAGCTGACGGTTTAAGCACTTACTTTCTCTTGTAGTGACTCATCATACGCTCACGCTTCCGTATCTGGCGGGGAGTGAGTACATTGCGTTTATCGGCATAGGGATTTTCTGGTGAGCGTAATAGAAAGCGAATTGGCGTGCCGACCAGTTTCAGTTGCTGCCTGAAAAAGTTTTCTAAATAACGCACATATGATTTCGGTAATTGATTCGTCTGGGTGCCATATAAGACAAAGGTTGGTGGATGTGCCCCACCCTGGTGAATGTAACGGAGTTTAATTCTGCGTCCACGCACCATGGGCGGGGGGTTATTTTCCACCGCATAAGCTAATAACTGATTAGCCTGCGAAGTGCTCACGTCAATATCTGCCGAGCGATTTGCTGCCACTACAGCGTGCATGAGTTTTTTCATGCCTATCGCTTTTTCGGCTGAAATTTTTATTTTGTCGACATAGTCGAGATATTGATAGCGTGTTTCGAGCGCATATTTCAGCGCATAGTAATCATCCGGTGTGGCAGAGTCAGTTTTATTTAAAGCCAATACCAGGGCGCGTCCTTCACGTAAGACAATCTCCAACAGCGTGCTGTCCTGGTCTGCAATACCCTCTAATACATCAACCACAAAAATGATCACATGGGCAGAGGAAATTGCATCCAGCGTCTGAACAATACTGAATTTCTCTACCCTTTCCCGGACTTTGCTTTTACGCCGCACACCGGCAGTGTCGATCAAGATAAATTGAGTTTTATTATATTGAAAAGGTATACGAACACTATCACGGGTGGTCCCCGGCACTGACGATGTCACTAACCGTTGTTCCTTTAGCAAGGCATTGATAAGAGTAGATTTACCCGCATTAGGACGCCCAATTACAGCAATCCGAGTAATACTCTCATCCTCTTCTGGATCAGCTGTTGCAGACACAGGTGGTGGCAACTGGGTGAACAAGGATTCAAGCATCGATTCTATGCCACGCCCTTGTTTGGCCGCGACGGTAAATAGCTGCGGCGCACCAATTTGATAAAACTCACTAGCGATAATGTTAGCATCCAGCCCATCCACTTTGTTCACTACCACTGAGAAATCAATATTGCGCTTACGCAACATAGTAATGATTGTGTAGTCTTCCGGCATTAGACCATCTTGAGCATCAACCAGAAATAATACGATATCGGCTTCGTCGATAGCGGTATCTGTTTGCGACTGCATACCCAGGTCAATTTCATTTTGCTGATTGACGATACCGCCAGTATCAATCACCACGCAGCTGCGGGAGTAGCGTTCACTAATACCATACTTGCGGTCACGCGTGAGGCCAGGATAGTCAGCTACCAGCGCATCTCTGGACTGGGTGAGAAAATTAAATAACGTTGACTTGCCCACATTAGGACGGCCAATCAGGGCAATTACAGGGCGCATGGGATTAACCAGTGATGAGCGATAACAGTGTTTTGCGTGGCAGTCACATTATTTATTGCACAGCAATGGCCGCAAGCTGACCACCTTGCTGAATAACATGCACTTGCGATGAAGTTGCTGTACCCGCGCTGTGGACAGTACCGCTAGTGACTTTTTTACGGCCAATAATTGTGCCATCTTGTTTTGAGAGCGCATGCACATAGCCCTCAAAATCGCCAATCAGAATATAGTCTGCCAATTGCATAGGGGCTGACACAGCACGATACTCAAACTTATCTTGGCGCCAGATGGTGATGCCCGATTCTCTCTCCAGCGCCCAAATGTGGTCGTCTCTATCGGTCACATAAACCAGATCCTGATCCAGTGTCAGACCTTGTATTGATGATATATCACGCGCCCACACGGTACGTCCGTTAGTGCGATCAATCGCGACCACGCGGCCGTGATAGCTGGCAGCATAGACCAGCGTGTCTGTCACTACGATTTGGCCATCGACATCAACCAGTCGCTCCAATTCACTGCGTCCTGAAGGCACAGATACCCGTGACTCCCAGAGAGTAGTGCCTGTCGCCAGACTGATTGCAACTAATTTACCGTTGTCCATCCCAGCATAGACAACGCCATCCAGCGTTATCGGTACACTCCCTCCTCGCAGGGTGAGCGCAGGTGATTGTTGGCTGGCGGTCCAACGCTTGGCAGCCGTGTCAGCTGCCAGTGTCACGATTTGATTATTATTGGTGCGCACAACGATAGTGTCATCTTGGGTGTGTGCAACCGCAGAAATCTCCAGTCCCAGCGCCAGCGACCATAGTATTGAACCATCGCTGGGTTGGAGTGCGGTGACCACACCATTGCGTGAGCCAACCACCGCAATATTGTTATTCCCACCGACACCGCCAGACAATGTATCTTGCAAATCAACTGTCCAAATAGTGCGCCCATCTTGACTACTGACCGCACGTACGTTGCCGTTGACACTGGCAAATACGAGTTTATCTTGCAGCGCATGGGTGAACAGGCGCGTGCTGGTGTTATCCTCAGTGCTCAGTGAACTGTTCCACACTTCAGCCAATATTATCTGGGCATCGATGGCACTCAATTCGGCCGGCTCACGTAATGTGATTTCTACTTTTTCTTCGTCTTCACCCATAAATGGTAAGTAACTGCAGGCCGACATGTAGGTCAGTACAGGCAGGATGATGAGCGCGCGCATTAAGCTGCTATTGATCATGGCTAGTTTCCGTTAAACGTTAGATTGCTCACTGGCAATCGCATTGTCACGCTTCATGATGAGGTAGTCGATCTGCTCTTCTGCCGCTGTTGCAATAGCCGAATCATACGCCGCTCGCGCTTCTGCAAACTCTCCGCGACTGACATGCCAGTCGCCACGCAACTCTTCTTTGAGCGAAGCAAAAGAGAGTGGATAGGTCTGATTGAGCAGTAGTTGTGCAGCCTCCAAACGATCTTCTACGATATGTAATCTGATCATGCGTAAGCGTGCAACTGCCCGCAGTGTCTCTTGCTTGGCGTTATCTACCACCCATTGCAAGTGAGTCATGGCCTGTTGGTACTCAACATTCTCAGCATGCGCTTTCGCCAGCATCAAACTCGCCAGAGAGGCATAAGGGGTAGCGGAAAATTCTTGTTTTAATTGTTCTGCTTGCACCATAACCGCATCGATATCCTGCTGCAGAATAGACTCTTGCATGGCCGCATAACGATCAGAGGCCAACAGATATTGTTGTTCCGTGTAAACTCCCCAACCTTTCCAGCCAACCAGCGCACCGATGCCAAGAACAGCACCGACAATGACTGCATTACCGTTTTTATTCCACCATTCTTTGATGGCATCTATTTGTTGTTCTTCTGTTTCGTTCTCTGCCATATTGTTCTCCTAAACTGCTCCCTAGCGCGCAGTGCTAACCTGCAGCCGGCACATAAACGGGGGTCTATAGTCGTTATAAGTGTTCTGTGACCTGCTCCACGTCACATACGATCTGTGGCGTATCGGCCTGTAAATGTTTAATTGTGACCTGACGCTTATTCACTTCATCATCGCCAATAATAATTGCCAGTCGTGCCTGGGCCCGATCCGCGCGTTTCATTTGGGACTTGATACTACCACCTCCACAATTCATCTGAATAGCTAAATGGGGGCAACTTGAGCGGATTTGTTGACATACTGCGACAGCGTACTCTGTGGCGACATCACCGAGAACGACGACATAGCCATCTAACTGTGGTGTTTGCGTGGCTAAAACCTGCTCAACTAGACTGTGCAGACGTTCAATACCGATAGCAAAACCGGCTGCCGGTGTGTCGCGTCCACCCATTTGCCCCACCAGGCTGTCATATCGGCCACCCGCGCAAATTGTGCCCTGAGCCCCCAACTGAGTCGTAATCCACTCAAATACTGTTCGATTATAGTAATCCAGACCACGCACCAGGGTCGGATTGTGTTGCACCTGAATACCCACCTGCGCCAGCATAGCCAGTAAGCGCTCAAAATGTTCTTTCGCCTCAGTGTCCAGATAGTCAAACAAGAGTGGGGCATTTTTGATCAGCTGTTGCACTTCAGGATTCTTGCTATCCAGAATTCTCAATGGGTTAGTGTGCAGGCGACGCTGAGCATCCTCGTCCAGCTTGTCGTGGTGATCAGACAAATAACTGATCAACTGTTGTCTGTGTTCAGCTCGCGCCTGTGTATCGCCCAGCGTATTGATTTGCAGTGCTAGACTGTCAGTATTCAATCCAACTGCCTGCCACATTGCATGACTCAGCAGGATCAATTCCAGATCAATATCAGGTCCTGCCATACCAAAGGTCTCGACGCCAAGCTGATGGAATTGACGATAGCGGCCTTTTTGTGGTCGTTCGCGCCTGAAAAATGGGCCCAGATACCAGAATCGCTGTTGCTGATTATGTAACCAGCCATGTTGCACACCCGCGCGTAGGGTGCTTGCAGTGCCCTCAGGTCGCAGTGCTAGCCAGTCTCCGCCACGATCCTCAAAGGCGTACATTTCTTTTTCGACGATGTCGGTCACTGCCCCGATCGAGCGCTTAAAAAGCTCCAGCTTTTCGACAATCGGTGTGCGTACCTCGTGGTAGCCATACTGACCGAGTACAGCGATTAGTTTGCTCTCCAGCAATCTAAGTGTTGCCGTATCCTGCGGGGCGAAATCATGCATGCCACGGATAGATTGGATGTTATCGCTCATATTATTAGGGTTAGGGAAAAGGTTCAGTTGATACTGGGCGCCACAAGACCCGCTTGGTTGATATCAAATCTGGCCACATTATTGGTAGACATGTAATTGGCGTGATCAAGTAATTCATCGTCCAGCCAGACTTCCACCGCCGGGGAGTTGCCAAGGAATATATTCAGCTGGCCGGTGGCGGTGAAAGTTTCAACCATGCCCGCCGTATACAAGCCATACAAGATACGCGTGCGCTCTTGGTCGACTACTTCCAGCCAGCTGTTACCAACCATACGAATACTGAGCGTGAATTGATTGATCGGCAGCGGCTGCTCAGCACCGGCAGCGGCCTGAGACGCTGGCAACTGTTGTGGTGCCGGGCGGGTGGGCTGTGCTGGAGCTTGTAGTTGCTCGGGATCGGGTGCTGCGATTGACTCAGTCACTTGCGTTGCCGCGGGTACTGCCATTGGCTCGGAAGCCTGTTGTTGCTCTGGGATAGCGTTTTGCTCAAGCACTGAGGCCAGAGGTGCAGGACTCGTATCATCTTGATTAATCCACCACGCCAGACTAAAGCCAGCCGTGACCGAAATGAATAAGATCAGCGTCCACAACAAGATCGGATCACCTTTGTATGTCAATCCTGGCTGGGGCTTTTTGATTTCTACAGATACCGCCTCAGGTGCCATACTCTGCTCTTCTGGCATGGACTGACGCTGGGCCACTAACAGTGGCTCGGCATCCAGTTCGAGTAGCTTGGCATAGCTGCGGATATAACCACGCACAAACACCTGCGAGGGCAACCGCTCAAAATCTTCTGCCTCCAGCGCCTTGATGACTGCTTCATTGAGATGGATGGCATCCGCGGCCTGCTTCATATCGAGACCCAATCGCTCACGTGCCCGACGCAAGGTCCGGCCTATACTATCTGTCTGTGCAGGGTCATTTGTCTTGTGTTTCATCAGCTGACTCAACCAGTAGTTGTACTTCTTGCGAATCTGGGTAATCGTGTTTGAGCATATCTGCATATTCTTGAGCAGCCACTGTGTCGCCGAGGGCATGCTCTATTTGATAGGCCAACAATAAAGAACTCTGGGTATGTTCAGATACGGATTCAAACCCCGCTATGTGGTGCTTGGCTTGAACATATTTTTTGGTCTTGAAATTTAATTTAGCGAGTTGGTACAAGGCCACACGCTGATTGTTTTGTAACTTAAGCGTTTCCTCGAAATAGTGCTGCGAGGCGCTGTAATCAGGTATTTCCATGGTGCATAAACCGGCCCGTAGAAAAGCGGTCGCACGAGAGGGATACAAAGGATCCGCGAGTACCTGCTGAAAATAGCCGGCACTTGCCTGATAACGCTTATGTCGGCATAGAAAAGTCGCATAGTTATACATGCCACTAGTGTCTTTATTGTCTATCTTAAGCGCTTTTCGATAATACGTTTCAGCCGCTTCCGGCTGCGCCAGTTTTTCCTGCAAAATTGCATATACCCAGTGTGCCTTGGATGATTTTGGATCCTGCTGCAGTGCACGTTTTAATTTCTCATCGGCCGCCAGATAGTTTTTGCTGGCAATGTAATTAGCACCCAGCTGAACGTTTATTTGCGCCGCTTTGGGATTATATTTAAGTTCGGCATTTTCGACAGGCACCGTCTGTTGCGCGCTGCAGCCAAGCAAAAATAGTACACTGAGATAAATAACTATGCGCATTCGGTATCTATCCTGCGACTGATTAACGATCGTTCATACATTCTGACATAATGATTGGCGCGATGTGCTTTATCAACCACTTGACCGGCTAACTGTCCACAGGCTGCGGCAATATCCTCACCACGTGGACGTCGAGTAATGACAATAATCTTGCTGGCCATAAGAATGCTGCTGAAACGATCAATCTGTGCTTGCGCAGAGCGCTGATAGCCAGAACCGTCGAAACTATTAAAAGGAATTAAGTTTACTTTGGCACGAATGCCTTTGAGTCGCTTCACCAACTGGTGCGCGTGCAGATCACTATCGTTGACGCCGTCCAACATAACGTATTCAAAGGTCACACTCTCTTTTCTATTTTTACTTGCGAGATAACGTCGACATGATTGCAAGAGTTCCTCGATAGGAAACTTGCGATTCAACGGGACCAGTTCATTTCTGATCTCATCATTGGGCGCATGTAAGGAGATCGCCAGACTGACATCAACATGCTCTGATAGCAGATCAATTTTGGGCACGACACCAGAAGTACTGACAGTGACCTTGCGCTTACCGAGGCCGTAGGCGTGATCCTCCAATAACAGATGTATGCTGGGCAGCACATTATTGAAGTTCATCAGTGGTTCGCCCATACCCATGTAAACGACATTGGTGAGCATGCTATTACCTGCATAAAGTTCTCGTAAGCGCTGATCGGCAACCCATACTTGACCGATAATTTCCGCCGCCGTGAGATTACGATTAAAGCCTTGGCGTGCAGTTGCGCAGAAAGTGCAATCCAAAGCACACCCCACCTGCGAGGAGATACACAGCGTGCCGCGATTAGACTCTGGGATGAATACCGTTTCTATGCCATTACTCGGCTCACCGGGTTTGGCAGCGACACGTAACAGCCACTTAATAGTACCATCACTGGAGATCTGTTCTGATTCGATGCTGGGTAGGCTAACGACTGCTGTGTGTTGTAACTGAGCGCGTAATGACTTACTAAAATCAGTCATCTCTGCAAAATTGACTACTCCGCGCTGGTAGATCCATTGTAATAATTGTTGGGCGCGAAATTTTTTATCGCCGAGCGCGACAAAATACGCTTCCAGTTCTGGTCGACTCATGCCAACCAGGTTGGTAGGACTACTGGCTGAGTTTAGACGCGCGGACAAAGCTGATCCTCAGCAAAGAAAAAAGCAATTTCTACCGCGGCAGTCTCAGCTGCGTCCGAACCGTGCACGGCATTGGCGTCAATGCTATCGGCAAAATCAGCCCGTATGGTGCCTGGCGCAGCTTCCGCAGGATTAGTTGCACCCATAACCTCACGATTCTTAGCGATTGCATCGTCCCCCTCGAGCACCTGCACCATGACTGGACCAGACATCATAAAGGCGACTAAATCATTGTAGAAAGGACGTTCTTTGTGAACTGCATAAAATGACTCGGCCTGTTGCTTGGTGAGATGCATCATCTTGGCGGCAACTATGCGTAAACCAACTTTCTCAAAACGAGCATAAATTTCACCAATTACGTTTTTTGCGACTGCATCTGGTTTGATAATTGAACACGTGCGTTGCATGGCCATTGTTTGTCTCCTGTAGGCGGGTGTTGAGGTTAGTATTAATCTGTCAGCGAATTCTACGCGGATAATAGGCGGCTGTGAACGTCATAGCAATAAAATCAATGACTTTAGTCTGCAACGGCGCTGCCGCTGATTGATAATACTGGCCGCTGTAAGCGGACAGGAAGTTAGGCCGGCAAAATAATCAGTCGCGCTCGTCTATCCACGCCATTTGAATAGCTTCCAATATTCTTTCATTAGATTTTTCTGGATCGTCATCAAAGTTGGCTAACGCACAGATCCAGGCATGCAGATCGGTGTAGCGGATGTATTGCGGGTCGACATCAGGATGATGCTCGTCAAGTTCTATCGCTATATCTAGAAAATCTGCCCAGCGTAAGCTCATATTGATCGCCTCAATTAATGTGATTCTGATACTAGATTAATTGTGTACTTTGGAATCTCTACGGTCAAATCTTGCTCTCCAACCAAAGCCTGACAACTTAGTCGCGAATCAGGATCTAACCCCCAAGCTTTGTCGAGATAATCTTCCTCGTTTTCAGTCGCCTCGGCCAGCGAATCCAAGCCGTCTCGCACATATACATGGCATGTTGTGCAAGCACAGGATTTTTCACAGGCATGCTCAATTGAAATTCCATTGCTCAGTGCAGCATCACAAATACTGATTCCAGCATCAACTTCAACAGTCATTCCCTCAGGGCAGATTTGTGTATGCGGCATGAAAGTAATTTTAGGCATTTGGCTTTAGTCCATTTAATAAAGTTAGGTCAGCAATATCAATCTTGCAGTTCTTCCAATTTGCGGCCCTGTACCATTGAGCGCACACTTTGATTCATCCGCCGTGCAACATATTCCTCACTGACTTGTTCTAGCTGCTTGATTGCATCTTGTATGTGTTGCGCCTGATCAGTCGACTGGCGGATGGTTATTAGGGCGTCTCGTGCTTGGGTGATGACCGATAATTCAGCTGCACTCAATAACTGCTGACCATCTTTCGCCAACGCTGAGTCCAGTGCCTCAACAACTCGATCTGCCTCGACTTGTTCCTCACGCAGGGATCGTTGCAACATATCTTGTTCAGCGTGTTGCATAGAGGCCTGTAGCATGGCCTCAATTGCGCTATCCGACAGGCCATATGACGGTTGTACTTCAATCTTGGCGCTGACACCGGTATTCAGCTCTTCCGCACTCACATTGAGTAAACCGTCGGCATCAATCTGAAAAGTCACTTTAATTCTGGCCGCACCTGCAACCAGAGGAGGCAGACCGGTAAGATCAAAAGTAGCCAGTGAACGGCAGTCTGACACCAGTTCACGCTCACCTTGCAGGACATGCACACGCATGGCTGTCTGGCCATCCTTGTAGGTGGTGAATTCCTGTGCGCGTGCAACCGGAATCGTGGTATTACGATGGATGATTTTTTCCACCAGACCACCCATCGTCTCGATGCCTAATGACAGCGGAATCACATCCAATAACAACATCTCATCGCCGGGCTTATTGCCTGCCAAAACATCTGCCTGAATAGCCGCACCTATGGCAACAACACGATCTGGATCAATCTCTGTATGGAGTGGTTTTTGGAAGAACTCTGCCACTACCTCGCGCACCCGTGGCACGCGGGTAGACCCACCGACCATAACGACTTCAGCGATATCTTGCTGGCGCATGTCAGCATCACGCAGAGCACGCCGGCAGGCAATTAATGTTTTCTTTAGCAAGGGCTCGATTAACTGCTCGAAGGTAGCCAGGGTCAATTCAACAGTTAACTCCTGGCTTAGTTTGAGATCAACAGCTGGCTGCTGGGTAAGTTGTTCTTTGGCCTGCCGCGCCTGCAAGCTGATCTGTCTCAGGGTAGCTCTATCAGACTGCAGTGCTGGCGGTAACTGCTGCACCGCCCAGTGGCTAATGGCAGCATCAAAATCATCCCCACCCAGAGCGGAATCGCCCCCTGTTGCCAGCACTTCAAACACGCCTTTACGCAACCTCAATATGGAAATATCAAACGTACCTCCACCCAGATCAAACACCGCAATAACGCCCTCTGCTGCTTGATCCAGACCATAAGCAATGGCCGCTGCGGTCGGCTCATTGAGGAGTCGAAATACGTTCAAACCCGCCAGTTTCGCCGCATCCTTGGTGGCCTGACGCTGCGCATCATCGAAGTAAGCCGGCACGGTAATCACCGCACCCGTTAATTGATCTCCGAGCGTCTGCTCGGCACGTGTTTTAAGTGCGCTTAAAATATCTGCGGAAATCTCAACCGCACTGAGTGCTCCCTTAGCGGTTTTAATGCGCGGTACCGAATCATTATTGGGTGCGAATTGATACCAGTGGTCCTGCGCTTGAATATCTGTCAAAGCACGACCTAAAACGCGCTTTATTGAGCTGATAGTGTTATCAGGATCAGTGGCCTGATAGGGCACGGCATCGGCACCCACCAGCGGTGCCTGATCTGGTGCATAATGCACCACAGAGGGCAGCAAGGTGCGCGCCTGTTCGTCCGCCAGCGTTTCGGCCACACCGCTGCGCACACTGGCGACTAACGAATTAGTTGTGCCTAGATCGATTCCCACAGCCAGCTTATGCTGGTGGGGTGCAGTTGACATACCGGGTTCTGATATCTGTAGAAGTGCCATAATTTAGAGTAACTCGTCTTCTAGTGCTTCCTGTTTGCTGCTGATCTGGTGTTGCAGGCGCTTAAAAAATTGCAACTTCAAGACTGCCTCTTTGGCCTGTGCCCATTCCTGGTTGGCATAACTGCATTGAAAGGTTGCGCTCAATTGTTTCTTTTGTTCCGCTGCCTTAATCATCAAATCGTCTAACGCTGTGAGCGGGTCAGGATCTTTATCGACCTCATCAATTGCCTCTCTGAGCGCCATCTGGGACAGCAAAAAATCCATATCCTGGGTGGTATCTTTTTCTGCATCAAACGCAACTTCAGCGAGTTCTAATAAGTAGCGCGCACGCATCTGATCATCTTGCAGAATCTTGTGACCCTCATTGATATAACTGGTGATCTGCATGGCCAGACGTTTATCTTGCTCACTATTGTTGACGAAACGATCGGGATGATATTGACTTTGAAGTTGTTGGTAATTGTCGCTTAGCGCCGCACGGTCAATGACATAATCGGTCGCTAGTTGAAAAACCTCAAAGTAATTTTGAGAGAAATCAAAATACATATCTATTGCTCTCAGTGATCATTACACGCGTGAACGATGAGCGTGCAAATTAGTATGTTAACTGCGCTGTGGAGGCTACAGACAGCTTATACAGTGAAACTCTCGCCACAGCCACAGCGGTCTTTTTCGTTAGGGTTATTGAATTTAAACCCTTCATTAAGACCTTCCTTGGCAAAGTCCAACTCAGTCCCATCAAGGTAGACCAAACTTTTGGGATTGATAATCACTTTAACACCACGCTGCTCGAAGACTTCGTCACCGTCGTCGACCTGATCGGCAAATTCGATGGTGTAAGCCATACCCGAACACCCTGTCGTCTTGACACCTAGACGCACACCGACACCCTTGCCACGTTGGGCAAGGAAATTACGCACCCGATCGGCGGCGCTCTCGGTTAACGAAATAGACATCTTCTAGGCGCTCTTCTTGTGCTCGGCCTGCTTATTTTGATAATCACTGATAGCTGCTTGGATAGCGTCTTCAGCCAACACGGAACAGTGAATCTTAACCGGTGGCAAAGCTAATTCCTCGGCGATTTCAGAATTCTTGATCTGACTGGCTTGGTCGAGTGTTTTGCCTTTGACCCATTCAGTCAACAGGCTGGAGGAAGCAATTGCCGAACCACAGCCATAGGTCTTGAATTTAGCATCCTCAATCACCCCATTTTGATCCACTTGGATCTGTAGCTTCATCACATCACCACACGCAGGTGCACCTACCATACCGGTACCCACACTGCTGTCATCCTTATCTAATGAACCCACATTACGCGGATTTTCGTAGTGGTCTAAGACTTTTTCACCATATGCCATTTTGGACTCCTAATTTGTTATGCCAGCGACTAGTGCGCTGCCCATTCTATAGATTTTAGATCGATACCTTCTTTATACATATCCCACAGGGGTGATAAATCACGCAGCTTACTGACCGCGGATCGAATCACACTAATCGCATGGTCAACATCCTCCTGAGTGGTAAATCGCCCGATGCTGAATCGGAGTGAACTATGTGCCAGTTCGTCATCACGGCCGAGCGCACGTAATACATAACTGGGCTCCAGCGATGCGCTAGTACATGCCGAGCCTGACGAGATAGCAATATCTTTGAGTGCCATAATCAAGCTCTCACCCTCCACGAAGTTAAAGCTCATATTGAGGTTATGTGGCACACGTGATTCTATATCACCATTAATATACACCTCTTCAATATCTTTTAGTCCACTTAGCAGGTGATCGCGTAACATCCTGATGCGCTCGTTTTCGGCATCCATTTCCAGCTCCGCTAGATGAAAAGCCTCACCCATGCCGACAATCTGGTGAGTCGCCAGAGTGCCTGAACGCATGCCTCGCTCGTGGCCACCACCATGCATCTGCGCTTCGATACGCACACGTGGCTTACGTCTGACAAATAATGCACCTATGCCTTTAGGACCGTAGGTCTTGTGTGCGGACAAGCTGAGTAGATCAACTTTGGCCTGTTGCATGTCGATTTTCACTTTGCCCGGGCTTTGGGCCGCGTCAACATGGAATATAACCTTGTTCTCACGGGCAATTTCACCGATGGCTTCGATGTCCTGTATGACACCGATCTCGTTATTGACGTGCATGATGGAGATTAACACCGTGTCCTCGCGGATTGCCGCACGCAGTACGTTGAGATCAACCAGACCGTTATCTTGTGGTTCCAAATAAGTCACTTCAAAGCCCTCTCGTTCCAGCTGGCGACAGGTATCAAGCACAGCTTTATGCTCGGTCTTGAGTGTAATTAGGTGTTTACCCTTCTTACTGTAGAAGTGAGCCGCGCCCTTGATGGCAAGGTTGTTGGATTCTGTAGCACCACTGGTCCAGACAATCTCCTTAGGATCCGCGTTGATCAGACTGGCAACTTGCTGGCGTGCTTTTTCGACTGCCTGCTCGGCACTCCAGCCAAAAGCATGACTGCGTGAAGCAGGATTACCGAAGTTTCCCTCTAAGGTGAGACAATCCATCATGGCTTTGGCCACACGTGGATCAACTGGCGTAGTTGCACTGTAATCTAGATAAATAGGTAATTTGGTATCACTCACAAGTTGTTCCTTTGCCTAAATTGTTTGAAATTCGATGGTCTGTTCATTGTTACGCAGAGCATCCTGACGTGCTGCAGTATCCAGCACCTGTTGTTTACTGATCGCGTCTTCCAGAGTGATGCCTGACAGAAAAAC
>DDIE01000004.1:0-1857 GCA_002338385.1 Proteobacteria bacterium UBA1858 | reverse complement strand
ACGCTCTCATCGACGGCGGTGATAATGTCAGCGATCGCTATTTCGCTGGCAGCACTGGCAAGATGGTAGCCACCACCTGGGCCGCGCGTACTCTTGACTAAACCGGCTCGACGAATCCTGCTGAATAGCTGCTCCAGATAAGACAATGAAATCCCCTGACGCTGAGAAATATCACTCAAACAGACTGGGCCCTGATGTTGATGGATAGCAACATCAAACATGGCTGTCACGGCATAGCGTCCTTTAGTGTTTAGTTTCATAGCATTTCTCAGTCATTGGGTGCTTAGGCACTGTCTCTATCAGCTGTCTCTAATGGGCTCATACTAGCAATACCTGAGTAAAATGATCAAGTATGGCAAAGGGGGTGGTTAGACATCAGGTAGACACCTCGCCTGATTAGGAATCAGCTTCTAATCTATTGATTTTGTTATACTTGTTAGAATGCCGCGGAGAATATTAATTTCTGCACTGGTGAGCTCTGTGCGGTCGTACAGGCGGCGTACTTTGCGCATCAGCGGAATTGGATTGGCGCTGTCCAGAAAATCAATGGCCTCGAGTACCTGCCAAAGCTGTTGGTAAAATCCCTCGATTTCGCCTGCGGGTGCAATGGCTGGTGATTTTTGCTCGCTGGCGCCGGCAAACTGCAACTGCGCTAGATACCACTCGTAGCATATGATTTGCACTGCTGCTGCTAGGTTAAGAGAGGCATAATCAGGATTGGCCGGGATGGTACAGACACTATGACACTTATCAATTTCCTCATTAGTGAGGCCATTTCGCTCACGCCCGAAGACAAATGCGGTCTGCACACCAGCATAGTGCGCATTTAATTCTTGCATCAATTGTTTGGGTGACAATACTGGTGCTGACAGGCGTCTATCGCGAGCGGTCACACCGACTACCCGCTGACAGTCCGCCACTGCCTGGGCTAAATCATCACAGCGTTGAGCATTTTCTAGTACTTCAGCCGCACCCGAGGCACGGGCAAACGCTACCGGGTCTGGGAATGATTGCGGTCGCACCAGGGCCAAGCTAGACAGGCCCATCGTTTTCAGCGCGCGCGCGCTAGCACCAATGTTACCGGGATGCGAAGTTTCTACTAATACGATCTTAGGTTGCATAAGCGGTTTTATCATTATTTGCATACAAGAAAGGGCGGCTCTGTTAATCTGTGCCAGCTCATTTCACTTAAACATCAGCACTCTGATCATGACGACACCAGCCCTAAATATAGCCATCAGTGCCGCCCGCGCTGCCGGACATGTGATTATACGCAACATCAATCGGCGCCCTGACCTAAAAATTCAGGCCAAAGCAATGAACGATTTTGTCAGTGAGGTCGACCATCAGGCAGAGTTTGAAATCATATCCACAATTCGAAAATCATACCCTAACCATGCCATTCTTGCAGAGGAATCCGGTCAGCATGAGGGTGAGGACTGTGAGTGGATTATTGATCCACTGGATGGCACCACAAATTATCTCCATGGCATACCTCAGTATTGTGTTTCCATCGCGATGCGTGAGGGCAGCAAGCTTATTTTAGGTGTTGTTTACGATCCGTTTAAAGAGGAATTATTTTGTGCCGCACGCGGTGAAGGAGCAACGCTAAACAATCGCCGTATTCGAGTCAGCACACAGGCTGATATCAGCACCAGTCTGATTGGCACAGGTTTACCTTATCGCGTAGATCAGACTCAGTCAGTCGATCAATATCTGGCTGCTTTGCGTGCCATTATTGAACAACATGCGAGCGTGCGACTTGCCGGAGCCGCGGCTCTGGACCTGGCTTATGTCGCTGCAGGGCGTTTTGATGGCTTCTGGGAAACCGGTCTCCAGAGTTGGGATATGGCTGGG
>DDIE01000035.1:25934-43634 GCA_002338385.1 Proteobacteria bacterium UBA1858 | reverse complement strand
TATATGACAAATATTACATATTGAAACTGTTAAATAATATTAAATAGCTCCCTATCAGGGTTTAATGCCGCTTACACATCAGAGGCAGCAAGTCTTGAGAATATTACACGTTGTGTTTTCTATTTTTGTTGTAAAAAAGCAACACAACATGCACTAAAAACATTCGAGGGAGATTTAATGAAAATATTGAAACTTACAACTGCATTATTAGCACTTAGTGCTATAAGTGCTCATGCTGGTGGTGTCGGTGGAGGGAATGCTGACTCCAATTGGACCATTTATGGTTGGCAAAACTATTCCATTGAAACTGTTGATAACGGCGCGCGAGATACTTCACGAATCAGTGGTAATGCAGCAAATATAGGTTTTGCAGCAACTATTGATACCGGCTTTGCTGGTTTACAAGCCACGTTACAGTGTGAGCAATTCACATTCCACAACAGTCTAAATGGTTATCCAGGCAATGGCTGGTGTAACCGTAATTCCAAGTTAGGTCTTAAAGGTTCATTTGGTGAAATCATGGTAGGCCAATGGTTATTACCTGCCAACGAAATGGTCGCGCAGTGGGTTGATCCTTTCTATGATGCGGGTGCTGATTCTCATACGTCCATCATGGGTAACCTTGGTTATGGTGAAGGTTTTTTTACAATGGTGGTTTTCAATTCAACACCCTAGTTCCTGCGTTTGGCGGTTCACAAGCGTTTAACCGTCGTCAGGAAGAAATCATTCAGTATTTCAGCCCAAATATCAATGGTTTCAATTTTCGTGTCGCTACAACAAATGCTCATCCAACCACACCTGGTGATGAAGTTGAAGTTACTTCAGCTAGCGGTATTGTGGAACTAGATCCACGTATCTGGTCTACAGGTGTTGCGTATGACACATCTCTTGCATCTGGTGATAGTGTATGGGTCGCCCTAACTTACGAAAAGCATGAGGAGTGGGCAGCCGCCACTCACGCATGCTCGGATTCTGACGATGAGACTATTCGCATCGCGGGTCGTTATATCCATAACATGGATGGTGGTCGTTTTATAAAGTTGGCAGCTATGTATGAGATGTTAGAATATGAATGGGATGATTGTGCAACTACTACGGGTGGTATGTTAACTAACCTTGGTGATGGTAGCGGTAACATAGACTCAGAGCGAGATGCATGGATGGTTTCAGGTGTGTTTAACTTTGGTAATGGCTTTGATGTTCGTGGGTCATACATGAATGCAGACGAAATTGAGAATTTTGGATCTGATCTTAATGATTCTGATGCTGAGGCATTTAACTTAGGCGTTTATTACACAATGCCAGCGGGAACAGAACTTCGGTTGACTTATTCAGAGGTTAATAATGAGGATGCTGCGCAATACGACTTTGGTATAAATACCAGTGGTAATGCTGTAGGTGAAGACGCAGAATTATGGGCTATCGGTCTTGTTCAATGGTTCTAATCACCAGTGTAATTTAGCGAACTCGAGTTGTTAGTGATTTTGGTCTAATAGTCAATCATTGATGGCTCAGAAAGCCCCCGGCAGGGGGCTTTTTTGTGCGCGCTGACTTTTCCAGTCAGGCACTATTTCAGACTTGCTATTCCACGCCCGCTCGGTTTTAATTTGGCTATGGGATACTTTACTGATGCGCTCAATAGACGCTTATTCAAGCGTCGTTGCCTCGCGATACTTTTACTCTGTCTCTGTGGCTCACTGACATGGGCGGATTATCTGGAGATCACGTTGTTAGGCACGGGCACACCTAGACTCAGTGCAGAACGTTATGGGTCAGCGACACTGATTCAGGCGGGTGGTAAGTATTTTTTATTTGATGCTGGTCGGGGTGCAGTTATTCGTCTCCATCAGGCAGACATAACTCCAGATCAGATTGAACAGGTCTTTATTACTCATTTGCACTCCGACCACATTACCGGACTGGATGATTTATGGATCACTGGGTGGATCTATCAGCGCCCGTCAGCACTCAAAGTATATGGCCCTGAGGGTACCAAACATACTATTGATGCGTTGCGCAGTATGTATCATAAAGATATCCATTATCGCACCAGCAATGTGCGTCATGAGCATGCTCAGCTGCTCAGTGAGGAAGTGACGCAGGGCGTTATTTATCAAGCGAGTGGGGTGACAATTACAGCATTTTATGTCGATCACAAACCCGTTGAGCCTGCACTGGGCTACCGCTTGGATTTTGGTGATCGTTCGGTGTTGATCTCTGGTGATACGACATACTCAGACAATCTCATTAAACATGCGCAAGATGTTGATGTGCTGATTCATGAAATAGCCGGCTCAGATGCCACGCTAGTGGCACGTAATCCACGCCTAGCAAAAATCATGGCCTATCATACTAATCCCCAACAGCTGGCCAAGGTATTGCAAAAAACCCAGCCACGCCTGGCTGTTTTTAATCATGTATTGTTATTCGGTATGACGGAAGAATCTGCTTTGGCGCAGATCAGACAAGATTATCCTGGACGGATTGAGATGGGGTATGATTTGATGCATATCCAATTGGGTGAAAAAATAACCGTCAATACCCTACCATGAACGCCAACACGCTATTGTTTATTTATGCATAATTTCCTGCGCAAACCCGGCCCATTAATCATGGGTATATTGAACGTCACCCCAGATAGTTTTTCTGACGGTGGCATGTATGCCAGCACGCGTGATGCCGTCGCGCGTGGTTTAAATATGGTCGCGGAGGGCGCTGACATTATTGATATTGGTGGCGAATCCACGCGTCCTGGTTCGGTACGCGTGGATGCCACTGAGCAAAAACGTCGCATCCTGGATGTTATTGCGGCACTCGCTAAGGAATTACCTGAAGAGGTGATAATCAGCGTCGACACCACTTTAAGTGAAGTCGCGGCGGCGGCTTTAGACGCGGGTGCAGGATTTGTTAATGACGTCACAGGCGGCACTGACGATGCTGATATGATCGCCTTGTTGGCTGAGTATTCGGTGCCTTACTGCATTATGCATATGCAGGGTCGCCCGGGTGATATGCAAGACAACCCGCATTACACCAATGTCGGTCAGGAAGTATCCGATTTTCTGCTCCAGCAAGCGCACAAAGCAGTGCAGGCGGGGATTGAGCAAGATAATATTATCCTAGATCCGGGGATTGGCTTCGGCAAACGTACCGACCATAATCTGGCGCTGTTAAAGCAATTAAATATTCTTACCCAGCAGGGCTACCAGGTATTGCTGGGCACCAGTCGTAAACGTTTCATGGGTGAGATCTGCCATGAGGATGATCCCGCAGCACGGATGCCTGCGACCTGCGCAACTACCGCACTCGGGGTGCAAGCTGGGGTTAAAATATTTCGCGTGCACGACGTCTGGCAAAACAGACAAGCGGCGGATGTGAGCTATGCCATTAGCAACGCCGACTGAGTATGCCTGCTCGACAGCTTATTTTTGTCGCAGCCTAAATCTTAATCCTGACGCCTTGCTTGACCACTAAAAAGGCCACCTAGGATAAACTCGAGGGCGGCCTTTTTGCTGGATCACGATTGAGCTGGGCGTTTATGTTAGGCGCTCTCCGGGACCTCGACCTGAATGGCGCAGAATTTAAATTCAGGTATTTTGGCAAACGGATCCAATGCGTCTGTAGTCAGCAAATTAGCGGCCGCTTCGTGATAGCAGAACGGCATGAAAATTTGTCCCTCAAGTAAACCATCATCGGCACGGGCATAGCATTCAATCGCACCACGACGTGAGCGTAACCGAATCATCTCGCTGGCCTTGACGCCCAGCTTTTCCAGGTCTAGTGGATTAATCGAGGCGGTAGGCACGGGTTCTATCGCATCCAGCATGGATGCGCGGCGTGTCATCGAGCCCGTGTGCCAATGCTCAAGCTGTCGACCTGTGATCAATACATAACTGTATTCATCATCTGGCAGCTCGTCGGCATTAGTAAATGGAGCAGGCACAATCTTGGCACGGCCGCTGGCGGTTGGGAAATCATCCACAAAGATAATGCCTTGGCCGGGATCTTCAGGCGTATCACAGGGATAGGTCACTGAGTGATCACGCTCCAAGCGCTCCCAAGACATGCCTTTGATTGAATCCATACCTTGACACATTTCCGCAAACACTTCTTGTGGTCCGGCGTAATTCCAATCGAGGCCCATGCGTTTGGCTATCTCTTGGATAATCCACAGATCCTGTTTGGCTTGTCCTGGTGGCTGCACAGCCTGGCGTCCTAATTGAACGCGTCGGTCGGTGTTGGTGAAGGTGCCGTCTTTTTCTGGGAATGCTGAAGCAGGCAGAATGACATCAGCAAACAGTGCGGTCTCGGTCATGAAAATATCTTGCACGACGAGATGTTTAAGTGACGCCAATGCATGCCGGGCATGATTCAAGTTCGGGTCTGACATCGCTGGGTTTTCACCCTCGACATAAAGACCCTGAATGTCCCCCTGAGTGATGGCTTCCATAATTTCCACTACAGTAAGGCCCGGGTTTGGATCCAGATTGGCATTCCATAACTTCTCAAAGCGCGCTTGAGCCTGCGGATTATCGACCCGTTGATAGTCAGGAAAGACCATTGGGATGAGACCGACGTCTGAGGCGCCCTGCACATTGTTCTGCCCACGCAGTGGATGTAAGCCAGAACCCGGCTTACCAATTTGACCTGTCATCAACGATAGGGCGATCAGGCAGCGTGCATTGTCAGTGCCATGAATATGCTGTGACACACCCATGCCCCAGAAGATGATAGACGCTTTAGAAGAGGCGTACACACGCGCAACTTCATGCAGTGTCGCGGCGGGGATACCACAGATTTTTTCCATCTGTTCGGGGGCATAATCTTGCAGGTGTTTTTCTAATTCGGCATAACCTTCCGTGCGGTTAGCGATGAAGTCTTTATCAACTAAGCCCTGTTTGATGATTGAATGCATGATGGCATTGAGCATGGCAACGTCAGTATCGGGCTTGAATTGCAGCACATGATCCGCATGGCGCGCGATTTCAGTACGACGTGGATCCATCACAATCAGGGTCTTACCGTCACGTGCCGCATTCTTAATGAATGTGGCGGCGACTGGATGATTAACTGTTGGGTTTGAACCAATAATAACGATCACTTCAGCATCTTTAACCTCGGCCACCTGATTGGATACCGCACCAGAGCCGATCCCTTCCAGCAGTGCTACGACTGAAGATGCGTGACATAAACGCGTGCAGTGATCGACATTGTTAGTGTTGAAGCCTGTGCGGATTAATTTCTGGAACAGATAAGCCTCTTCATTCGAGCCTTTGGCTGAGCCAAAACCAGCCAGTGCATTGCCGCCCTTGTCATCACGGATATCACGCAGACCTGTAGCCGCAAACTCCAAGGCCTCTTCCCAGCTGGCTTCTCTGAACATGTTAGCGATGTCAGCTTCACTAAGTGACTCGATATCAGCGACTTTGGCTGCGCCCTCTTTACGAATCAATGGCGTGGTTAAACGACGGTCATTGTGGATGTAATCAAACCCATAACGACCTTTAACACATAAACGGCTCTTGTTCGCTGGGCCGTCACGGCCCTCTACATAGATAATTTTTTCGTCTTTAACATTGAAGGTGAGTAAACAACCGACCCCGCAGTAGGGACATGCGGACTCAACTTTCTTATCAGGTTCCTGTAAGCCCAATTGTTTAGATGGCATTAAGGCGCCGGTGGGACAGGCCTGAACACACTCACCACAGCCTACGCAAGAGCTATCGCCCATGGGATCAGCAATATCAAACACAATCTCTGAGTGCGCACCACGCTGAGAGTAGCCGATCACGTCATTGTTTTGTTCTTCACGACAGGCACGCACACAGCGCGTACACTGAATACAAGCATCCAGATTAACCGCAATAGCGGGGTGCGATAAATCCTGTTCGGGATTGTGCCGTGGCTCAAAACGAGGCAAGCCAACCGCCAGCTGTTGTGACCAGTGGTCGAGTTCACTATTGAGGGTATATGACTTGTCAGCCATGTCAGACTGCAACAGCTCGAGCACCATTTTTTGCGAGTGCTCGACACGCTCATTGGTGGTGTTGACCACCATGCCTTCAGTTGGTGTGCGCACGCACGAGGGTTGTAATACACGCTCACCTTCAATTTCAACCACACAAGCACGGCAGTTGCCATCCGCGCGGAGGCCATCTTTGAAGCATAGATGAGGGATATCAACGCCATTTCTGCGCGCTGCCTGAAGAATAGTCTCGTCTTCGAAGGCAGTAATTGTATGACCGTTAAGTGAAAACTCAACGCTGGTGAGTTCGTTCAGATCTTTTGGATTTGCTGCCATCGCTTTACTCCGTGTCCTGTGCGAGTTCTTCGGGGAAATAGTTGAGAACACATTGCATCGGATTCGATGCGGCCTGTCCTAGGCCACAGATAGAGGCATCCCCCATCGTTTGTGATAACTCTTTCATGAGGGGTTGATCCCAATCCTGCTTGCTCATTAGTTTGACCGCTTTAGAGGTACCCACGCGACAAGGTGTGCACTTGCCACAGGACTCATGTTCAAAAAACTTCATTGCATTCAAGGCCAGTTTACGTGCCTTGTCTTGATCGGAAAATATCATGATTGCTGCCGAGCCGATGAAACATCCGTACTCATTAAGAGTGTCGAAATCCAGTGGAATGTCACCCATGCTGGCGGGCAGAATGCCACCAGAGGCACCGCCTGGGAAATAGCCATAGAAATTATGACCATCGAGCATGCCATCGCAGTATTCGGCGATTAATTCTTTCACTGTAATACCCGCCGGGGCGAGGTGAATACCAGGTTTGTTGACTCGACCACTGACCGAGAATGAGCGCAAGCCCTTGCGGCCATTGCGTCCATGTGAAGTGAACCAGTCAGCGCCTTTTTCGATCAGGTCACGCACCCAATATAATGTCTCCATGTTATGTTCCAAAGTAGGGCGACCAAAGACACCTACTTGGGCCACAAATGGCGGTCGCAAACGTGGCATACCACGTTTGCCTTCGATTGATTCAATCATGGCTGATTCTTCACCACAGACATAGGCGCCCGCGCCACGTCTCAGTTCGATATGGGGGAGGTCAACGGGTGGGTTAGCATGCAATTTGTCTAATTCCTCGGCCATCGATTTACGAATTCCGGCGTATTCATCGCGCAGGTAGATATAGATCGCATCGGTACCTACCACTTGAGCAGCAATGAGCATCCCTTCGAAGAAACGGTGAGGGTCACGTTCCAGATAGTAACGATCCTTAAAAGTGCCTGGTTCACCCTCGTCGATATTGACCGCCATGATACGCGGTGCTGGCTGGTCGCCAACAATGCGCCACTTTCTTCCAGCAGGGAAACCTGCGCCGCCCAGACCTCGCAGACCAGAGTCTTCTAGCGTGGTCAGGACTGCTTCTTTATCGAGACTGCCATCAGCGATGTTCTTAGCGAGCTGATAACCTCCTGTTTTGACGTATTCCTCGTATTTGATGCAGTCAGGCGTATCAGCATGACGCTGGTCGTTATCGACAGCCTGTGAGACTTTGTCTAAGTCTGCGAACGGGATAGGATTGGTGCCGACTACCGCAACGGGTGCCTGTTCACAGCGGCCAACACATGGTACGGGTTGGATTCTGATCTTGCCCTCGTATTTGCCATCTAGCGCTTTGATCAACTCGTGTGCGTTGTTCAGCTCGCAGGTGACTGAGTCACACACCCGGATAGTGAGTTCGGGGGGTGCATGGTGACCTTCTTTAACCAGGTCGAAGTGATGATAAAAAGACGCAACCTCGTAGACCTCGGTTGGGGCAAGTTTCATTTCGCTGGCGAGTGCGGTCATGTGCTCAGCGGAAAGATGACCATATTTGTCTTGTATTAGGTGTAAGTGCTCGATCAATAAATCGCGTCGTCTTGGTTTATCTCCGAGTAACGCTAATACTTGTTGTAAGGCAACGGCATCAACGCTTCTTCCACGTTGTTGACCGCGCATCTTGTTGCGCTTGCGCGTGACGGCTATGTCCATAGTCTCGCTTATTCCCTATGTGTTTGTTGAACTGCTGATATTTGTTGGGTATTTTACGTGAATTCTGACTGAATGCGTATATTATCCGTGTACATATTCTCTCTGATCGCAGATTTGTTTATATTTTATCTAGTATTAAAAAGGAAACGTATATGTCTAAGTGGCGGGATATTAAGTCAGAGCAAGTCTACAGCGATGCGCAAGTCCAAACTCGTTTGGCAGAGGAACTACCTCACTGGTACTTCGAGCACGGCTGGATTCGTCGTAAATACAAGACCAACAGCTGGAAGGGAACGCTAATGGTCGTAAACACCATCGGTCATTTGGCAGAAGCCGCTTGGCATCACCCAGACCTGACTGTTTCTTATGCCTTCGTTATCGTCAAACTAACGAATCATGCCGCTAAAGGCGTAACGCATAAGGATTTCGCGCTGGCGAAGAAAATAGAACAGGTGATTCAGTGGAACCCTGCAGTGGATGAGCAAGATCTTGACGGTGTGCCAGACGATCAACGCTTTGCCTACATCAAGTACGATTCGCCAGAGAGCTGAGCAAAACGTTATAGTTTGCTGGCCTAGTGATCTGCAGCGATCAGTTTACGTACCTGTTGCTGCAGTACGGTGAAAGGGGTGCGGGGTAAGATGATGCTGGCAACCTGACCTGCGCGATCGAGTAAGAACAAATTAGCGTTATGTTCTACTTGATAAGCGTCTCCCGTCAGATCGCCCTGATATGATACTTTGGCATGGTATTGCGACAAAACCGCTTGCAGAGCCTCTTCATCGCCGGTTAAACCAATCATGTCTTTGTTGAAATAATTCACGTAGCTGTCTAACTTCTCGGGCGTATCACGCTTTGGATCCACGCTAATGAAGAGCACTTGTAGTTGGTCTTGTTGCTCTTGCAGACTGATCAATAGACGCTGAATTTCCATTAATGTGTTCGGACAAACGTCTGGACAATGGGTAAAGCCAAAAAAGATCAGACCGACTTTGCCGCGGATGTCAGTTAAGTGGAAACTACTGCCATCATGCTTGGTCAGACTAAAATCTCCCCCGATTTTGCGCTCGGCGGGGGGTTGTTCAGCATGTGTGCCAGTGCTTAGACCGAACGACAGCAGCAGCAACATTATGGTGGAAGAAATTTGCATACGCAGTGGGATCAATATGGGCGTGAATAGTTCAAATTGGTGCAGTAACCAGTTGCGCCACTAGAGTTGTCCAATAAACGTTCTAATTATTGCTTAATATCTCCATAGTGCCATAGAAAATGCCGTTACTGATAGCGCCAGAGTATGTGAATTTAGTACTTGATACTAGGCTTGGATGCGTCATAATGACGCACAGCACATAACTTTTTGGGTCGCCTGATGCTGGGCGAATGTTACATATCAAACGTTTACTTGAATCATCACGCGAGTAACGCTTTAATTTGTATCAATTGAAAACAAAAAATTACTACACTAAACGGAGTTCGATATGAAAAAAACGCTTCCATTTACATGGTTAAGAAGCACAACAGCTTCGATGCTGGTCGCAGTTGTCGCGCTGGCGGGGAGCTTTCACAGCAACACTTTACAGGCCGATGAGACATGTATGTCACCCTACATGGCTAAGATCGTTGGTCAAGAAGATTACGTATATGTTTGGACGCTTGGTGTCGAAGGCATGGGCGATGAGCAGGACAAGTTAGTCACTGTTTCTGTTAATCCTGATGCAAAAGATTACGGCGAAGTGGTCCATACTTTATCTGTCGGTGGACGTAATGAAGCGCATCACTCAGGTCTGACTGATGATCGTCGTTTTCTATTCGCAGGTGGATTAGACAGCAACAAAATCTTCATCTTCGATATTCACTCAAATCCGCGTGAGCCAAAATTGCATAAAGTCGTCACTGACTTCGTTGAGAAGACAGGCGGCATGGTTGGCCCACACACGTTCTATGCCTTACCTGGCCGTATCATGGTGTCAGCATTATCTAATAATGCCGACCACGGTGGCCGCACAGGCATGGCTGAGTACACAAGTGAAGGTGAGTTTGTAGCCTCACACTGGTTCCCAACCGACGACAATCTTCGTGGTGCTGAGAAGTCAGGTAACATTGCTGACGGTTACGGTTACGACGTACGTGCACTGCCACGTCGCAACGTAATGCTAACTTCGTCATTCACAGGGTGGTCTAATTACATGATGGACTTCGGTCAGATGTTATCTGATGCAGAAGCCATGAAGCGATTTGGCAACACCATGATTGTTTGGGACTTGCATACACGTAAGCCAAAGAAAGTATTTGACGTGCCTGGTGCACCGCTTGAAATTCGCTGTGCATGGTCTGCACACAACAACTACTGCTTCACAACTACTGCGCTGACATCACAGATGTGGTTAATCTATGAAGACGAAGCAGGTGAGTGGCAGGCAGAAGCAGTTGCTGACATTGGTGATCCTTCAAAAGTACCTCTTCCAGTTGATATCTCAATCACTGCAGATGATACAGGCATGTGGGTACAGACGTTCATGGATGGCAAGACACGTTACTTCGATATCACTGATCCCCATAACCCAGTCCAAAAGTACGAGCATGTCATCGGTTCGCAAGTGAACATGATTTCACAGAGTTGGGATGGTAAGCGCGCTTACTTCACAACATCACTGCTCGGTAACTGGGATAAAACGGGTAAAGATGATGAGCAATGGTTCAAGCTATACCACTGGAATGGTAATCAGCTAGAGCATCAGTTCACCATTGATTTCTACGAGCTCAAGTTAGGTCGTGCGCACCAAATGCGTTTTGGTGCTTACTCTTTATACTCACAAGCACCGAACTCTAGCGACACTGTCGTGTCTCAACTAGACAAGTAAAGAGTAGCTTGATGCGCTGATCTAATCAGCGTAGCAGACATAAATAGGGCTGCCTTGTTGGTGGCCCTATTTTTTTGCACTCCAAGTGGTCTCTGCTCATCTTAAATCACTACTATTTTGAGATCGGTCAATGAAATATTCAGCTAGCATGCCTTTCGCTTGCATTGTTTTAATATCCTTAATGTTGTTCTGCCCAGTTCAGGGCAACGACGATACCACCATAAATAACGTCGCCAATGAATCCGTTGATCTAGGCGTTGCCAGTCATGAGAACGCAATACTCACACCTGCAGCTGGTTGGGGTGTTATGCAGTTTGAGGCCCCAGTACCAGGAAGTTATCAACTCCCGCCATTTGGCAAAGCAGCTAACGGTGATGTGCTAGATGCTGATAATCAAGCAAAAAAACTAGCCGATTTTTTTGGTGATAAGTTTGTAATCATGAGTTTCATCTATACCCAGTGCTCGGACCTGAATGGTTGCCCGTTAGTGACTGCAGTATTTTACAAGATCAAACAGCGGCTGGCTGAGGAAGACCCAGAATTGGCTGAACAAGTTCGTTTAATCAGTCTCAGTTTTGATCCAGTGTACGACACGCCAGAAGTAATGAAATTCTACGGTCAAGGGAGTCAAGACATGGGTGGACCTGAGTGGCAGTTTTTAACCACTGAATCAGATCAGCAACTGCACCCCATCACAGAGGGATTTGGTCAATATGTGAATAGGGAATATGATCAGGACGGCAAGCCTAGCTATCGCTTCGCCCACATCTTGAGAGTCTTTCTGATTGATAAAGCTGGTAACAAACGTGCACAGTACAGTGCGGGGTTTTTGCATGAAGAATCACTCATCAGTGACCTAAAAACTTTGCTTATGGAAGAGCGTGGACAGATACTAGATAGCAAGACCGCTAAGTAGTGACGCATACTATGCAACATCCAATGCCAATATTAAGAATTTTAGGACTGGTTTTTCTACTAATCAATCCGGTTGCACTGACAGTGTTTGCCAGCACCGATGATGCCACGCTAGAGTCTGCAGTATTTGGCTCAGGTGACCGTAAACAGGGTTATGATACTGATCAATATGTCACTAACTCACTGAGTATTACCGCCCGCAAGGGCGCTAAAGCTGATTTACTAAAATACATTAATGAACCCATCCTAGGCTTGCCTGCAGTCAGTCAGCCCGTTGACAACATAGCCACGGTAGAAAAAGTTGAACTAGGACGACTATTATTTTTTGATCGTCGTCTATCACTCAACGATACTTTCTCCTGCGCTATCTGCCACATTCCAGAGCAAGGCTTTACTAGTAATGAAATCAAAACGGCCGTCGGCATTGAGGGGCGCAGTGTTAAACGAAACAGCCCTACAATTTACAACATTGCTCATTACGATATTCTATTCCAAGACGGCCGCGAGGACAGCCTCGAACAGCAAGCTTGGTCGCCTTTACTGGCACACAATGAAATGGCTAATCCCTCGATTGGTTATGTGATTAATAAAATCAAAGCCATCAAGGAATACCAAGGTTTATTTGAACAAGCATTTGACGGCAAGGGCCCGACCATGGAAACGGTAGGTAAGGCCTTAGCTGTGTATCAGAGGGCGCTCAACTCTGCTAACTCCAGCTTTGATCAATGGAAATATGGGGATGACGAAAATGCTTTAAGTCAGGATGAGATTGCCGGTTACCAATTGTTTGCCGGCAAAGCTGCTTGTGCGTCCTGTCACTTAATCGGTGCAGACTACGCCTTGTTTACAGATAATCAATTGCATAATACCGGCCATGGCTATGCGACTTCGATGGGTATCAAGCCACCCAAAACACGCGTTCAACTGGCACCGGGCGTGTTCGTTGATGTAGACAACGAAATCATCAATTCTGTGAGACAACAGCCTAAACAGAATGATGTTGGCCGTTATGAAGTGACCCAAAACCCATATGATCGCTGGAAATATCGTACTCCCAGTCTGCGCAATATTGCTTTAACCGCTCCGTACATGCACGATGGCGCATTCAGTACTCTGCGTGAGGTGGTAGACTTCTATAATCGAGGTGGTATTGAGAATGAGCTGCTAAGCCCTCTGATCAGGCCTCTTGACTTAACTGAGCAAGAAATTGAACAGTTGATTGCTTTCATGCAAACGCTCACCGGAAGTAATGTTAAAACGCTAGTCGCGGATGCATTTGCAGCACCGATTGGGGATATCAGCAAAGAAGATCCTAATTGGGCACACGATACTCAATATTCAGACTAACTATCCTGCTCACTGCGCCTGAAATAATTTAATGAAAATATTCTTAATTCTTGTTTGCGTCCTACTCAACAGCGTCACACATGCCGATCGATTATTGGATCCCATGCCAAGAACAATGTCAGCGCATGAATATAACTTGCCTGATTTGGCAGGTAAAAAGCATAAACTAAGTGATCTCAAGGGTAAGTTTGTATTGATTAATTTCTGGGCAACCAGCTGCACGATATGTCGAGCAGAACTGACGACACTGCAGGATATGTACGACCAGCTCAGGCATGACAGTGAATTCGAGATTGTTGCGATTCACGCTGGCGATGATCTTCAGGGGGTAGAGGAGTTACTCGCTTTAAGTCCAGTCAGCTACGCTATGTTGATGGATATGGATCTGGAACTGGGCCATTGGGGAATACCCACACTACCCACCACTTATCTGATTACACCAGATGGTATGTTCAGCTACCGTGCGCTGGGCACGCGCGTCTGGAATGCGCCTAATATGATCGATTTTATGCATCAGATATTTGATGATTATCATGCCAACAAGGCGAATTGAAATACGTAAGCGAACTTAAAGTCTGTCTGACGTTCAAAGTTTAAAAGACCATTAACCAGAAAAGTTATGAATAAATATACAAAAAGTGTTGGCATCAAGATCATCAGCGTGATCACAATGGCAGTTTTATTGCTTGCAGCCTCTGCCAGTAGAAATGAGTTGCTGACTGAAGTCGTTAATAGTCCGGTCGCTGATGACTTTACGCTCATGAATACGCAAGGGCAGAATGTTAGTTTGAGCGATTACCGTGGCAAATTTGTGTTACTCAATTTTTGGGCAACCTGGTGCCCGCCATGCGTCAAAGAAATGCCAGCGCTGAGTGACTTGCACAATACGCTTAAATTACCTGAGGGAGGCCTGCATGTTGTTGCAATACACGTTGGTCCGGCACTGGCAACCGTCAACCAGTTTTTGCAAGACCGTCCAGTCAGCTTTGATGTTCTTATTGATAGTGATATGTCTCTGGCGGCGTGGGAAGTAGCGGGTTTACCGACTACATTTTTGATCAGCCCTAGTGGCAAAATAATCCATAAGGCGGTGGGAGAGCGTGAATGGAACGCTCCAGCCATGCAGGATCTGCTGAAGAAAATCATGCAACAACATGAACAATTGACTGCCTTACAAGCGGCGACCAAAGACAGCTAAATTCATAATTCCTGGCATGACCTATCGAGCCCAATTGAGTGACGCAGTGGCAGACTATCTGCAACAGGAATTTGTTGGTGCACAGATAACACGCGTCGAAGACCAGGACAGCTATAGTTTTAGCGTGGTGCAGGCGGACCAGCACTACTTTTTGCGCGTTATGTTCAGCACGCTAGAGAATATAGAAAGCACAGAAATAAATGAATTTCTAAGTCAGTTTTCAGTGTCTCAAACAATGCTTAGTTTGGGAGAATTTCCGGTAGTAGTGACTGACTCTGGTTGTATTTTCGGCTCACCCTGAGTCCAGCAATGCCGGCATTATGACCTTTAGTGGTAAGCACTAAAGGTCAATTTGAGTACGCTTACTCGGATGTGGTTGGATCAATGACAGATTTAATTTCCGCGATGACATTCGCGGGGAAGCCACCTTCCTCAGCATGTTTACGAATTTCTTCTTCATTCGGCGCAATGTACGTGCAATACACCTTATCCTGAGTGACAAAACTCTCTACCCACTGGATTTGGGGCCCCATGTTCTTGAGAATATTGCATGATTTTTGGGATATACCCTGTAAATCTTGGGCAGTTAGATTACCTGCATCTGGTATTTCACGTTCGATAATATATTTAGGCATGACGTCTCCTTTGGGCTATTAGTAGTTGTTTTATTATGCTTATTTATTTAGTCAGGGGTTTTCCAAGTCATCTGGCTGCTAGGCTACGCACGCCTGACTAGCCAATCCAGATGAGCAGTTCGCCCATACCGGCCACCGAAGTGTCGCCCATGTAACGCTGAACGCGACGACGCATTGGGTGTAATAATTTAAATTCACTATCATGCTTACGCATTTCATCAAGCAAGAGTGTTAGGTAGCCTAAGTTATGACGTCCGCAATTAGTAAAAGTTGCAGGTAAATCTTGCGGCAGCTTATGAAATAGCAGTGTTCCACGACGCATATTTTTACCGACATGCGTGCCCACGCTGCCGAGGCTGGTGATGGTGCCGGCGATCATTCGGCTAGCGCAGTAATTCCCTATGTTACCCGTCACCATGATGATGCCTTTGCGCATCATGTCACCGGTAAAATCACCAGTATTACCCTTAACTAATATAGTGCCTCCTGCCATACCTCGCTTTTGACCAGTGAAAGCACCACCCAAATAATTACCACAATGGCCATTGACGGTGATCATGCCACTGCGCATGGCGCAACCGACGTAGTGCTGAGCATCTGAGTGTATGATGAGTTGTCCGCCCGCCAATTCCGCACCAGCATAATGCCCTGCTGCACCTGTTACATTAATTGTTTTACCTGCAGGCAACTGGTAGCCGATGTAGTCACATGACGATGAGCTATTCTCCAGCACTATGTTGGTTGCAGTTAACTCACCTGTGAGTGTAAACACATCACTGACTTGGCTGGTTTTATTGCCAATTTTAATACTGAGCTGCAGCGCATCAGCGCTAGTCATGCCCGCGTTGATCGCCTGACTAAGCCAACGCATATCAATGCGTTGATGAGTATCAAGTGTCAGCCTGAGCGTGCAATTACTCACCGACAATCTCCCTTAGATGAAAATGATGCTCACCCAGTTTGCCGCCATAATTACCACCAGTGATTTTTTCTATACCCTGAGATTTGCCTAGGTCACAAATAGCTTCTATACCGACTTTCATAGCCAGCGCGACATCTTCTGTTGTCAGTCCGTCAATAACAATTTCCATTACCGCCTCAATATTTTTATCTAAAACACTGTCATCACGTCCCTTTAGTGTTGGACAATAACGATGGTTGGTGGAAGCACTCAAGGCTGGATATTTTGAACCTACTTTTGATCCCGAACGCACACCGCCACCAGGAAAGGGAAGAATCACATTAGGCAGTGCTGTCATTGAATCAATGGCTGCCTCACAGGCTAACAATACTTGCGAGATGCTGCGGGCAAAGACCAGTAAGTTACCTCCGCCTATGGCTTTTTGCACCCCTGTTGTCTCTTGACAGATGAACTCTCCATCCATAACCGGAATGCGCCAATAACGCTCCGCACCGATCAATTTGGAACTTTGATAACCATCACCAAAATATCGCAGATTCTTACCTAAGCCAATTCTATCCTCGGTATATAGGCCGGCAAATACAGCTGTTGTAGGGCAAGTGAGCACACACTGACCGATGCGCGTTTCTAGCTGCGCTTGCAGTGTTTTTCTATCGGTAGAAAATAGCAACACAGAAATGCCTGGACGCCCATCGGGTGTCTCACTATGGGTGAGTTGTTTTTCTATGCCTGCTTCGACCCGACAGCCGATCACTGAAGTCGCAAAGCCAGTCATAGTCTCTGCCGCATGCCGCGCCCATTTATAGTTAATCGCGGTAATCACGATACGCGTGGCACGCATCGAAAATGCTTCTGAAAATGTATCGTCTATGACAACGCCATTTATATTCATATGTTTTACTTATAAGTTAACTTTTGTCGCATGGATGGACCTTAACCTGACTGCCTATGCATTCTTCCATTTCGTCATTGGAGATCTTGAAATTGGGTAATGATATCGTTTGATAATCATCAAAATACTTTTTCAAAGGTTTTTCTATATCTTCGTTGTAATCAGGTTTGACCACATGCGTCACGCCATGCACGGTTTCAATAATATCTCCGTCTTTGACCACGAGTACGCCATTTTTAAATACCAGTGCTGGTTTAGCGAACATGCGCTCGACGTCATCCTGCTGAGTATAAACCGTAATATTGGCTGTCGCGCCTGCTCCTAAATGACCATGATCAGATAATCCTAGAATTTTGGCTGGGGCTGCACGGGTCATGATGGCGATTTCATACAGACTGTACTCTCGTTCCATCGAGGCAAGGTTAGACATTTTCTGAGCATCATGATGGATGATATTGAACGCATCATTTCTGAACGAGCGATTCATGAGTAGTTTAATTAGATGGGGATAGCTTGTGAATGGCGCACCGTTGGGATGATCAGTGGTTAGAAATACTCGCCAGGGATCCTGGACTTGTAAAAAGATCTCCAATCCGATCGCCCACTGCAAAGCATTAACGAAGCTTTTATCCCGATATTGAAAAGGAATGACACCGCAGCCAGCCTCACACTCAATATCCATAACAGTCCATTTATTTGGATGCGCATGCTCATGACCAAAATACTGCATCATGGTATCGCCAGAGGTAGTAATAGTCTGACCGAACATGATCTGACCGACATCGGCGGTGACATTAGGTGTGCTATTAATGGCTTCAGCAATCTCGCATGCGGCAGATGAAAATTTATAATCTCCTTCGGCACCATAACTGTGAAACTGGATGTGGGTCAGATGAATAGGCAGACCCTCGGCAGCGGCCATAGTGGCAAGAGTGG
>DDIE01000035.1:18458-25651 GCA_002338385.1 Proteobacteria bacterium UBA1858 | reverse complement strand
GTCGGCAGCGGCCATGGTGGCAAGAGTGGTTTTGAAATTTCCGGGGATTCCTAGGTTACTGGCATGCACATGCAGAGGATGCGGTATACCCAGTTCGTGGACGGCGCGACTGAGTTTTGTGATGATCTCTCTGGGGGTGATTCCAGCTGGACTCTTTTCGTCAACATCAAGACGTCGCTGATTGAATTTAAAGGCATGTATCCCACCCGCATTAACGACTTTAATCCCAATACACTGACTGGCATGCAATATCCAGGCGACATAATCGTTAATAGTGGATTGCTCAGCCCCCTGTTGGATCATATTTAGCAGAAAGTCATCGTTACCAAGCAGCACATAGCCGCCTTTGTCTACCATCGGAGTGTCAGCCATTTCCATATGTGCTTGGCGTGCATTGACAGGTAATACGGCCGGCTCAAAGCAGGCGGTGTAACCCATCTCGGCATAGCGATAGCCAGCCGTGAAGGTCGACGGAACGACATGACCGCAACCTGTTCGACACAGCTCGTTGCCTTCATGTGGATGTGCGTGTTGATCCTCCAGCATCATGGTTCTGGCGATATTCACCTTGCCGCCACCAATATGTGTATGCAGGTCAATTGCACCCGCCATGACTATGCAATTACTCAAATCATAGGTTTGTGTCACTTTTTCATGTGCTGGTAAATCATGCGAGATTTTATCATCGATGATATACAAATCCCGAGTCTCTCCATCCACTTGATGAGTGGGATCATAAATTTGACCGCCGGTCAGTTTGATTGCCATAGTGAATTATATCTGTTGAGTAATTTTTTCGATCACATCACTTGCGTGCGGCAAGCCGATGTCTCTTATCTTAAGCAGAGGCAGCGTGGCGACGCTATCGGTGCGGCAGGCTAGGCCGCGGGTATCAATGCCGGGTATTCCAACAGGGATGAACACGGCTGCGTCATCACACCGCATATTGGCATGACCGATCACAACAGTTGGGATATCGCATGCAGGGGGGGTGTCTGTTGAGCGATAGGTGGATAACCACAGCATAGCGTCTGCTTCCTGTTTCTCTAGCATCTCCGGGCCGTTATAGAGGACTGGATCATGCTGAGGGACACCGCTCATGAATGCTACTGGCAATGGCACACCTGCTTGCCAGGTGACGACCTGACTCGCGGTAATCTCACCTTTAGAACCTCCTAGAGGCATGCCCACGCAGCGTACATCTTGCATGACTTTTTTTATGCTGAGGGTGATCGACTGAATAGTTTGCTCGGCGGCCTCTGCATCCAGCAAGCTCGTGCTCCATATCAATACAGTGTAGTTTTTCTGGTAAATCTGGTCTCTCAGCTTATGTAATATCTGCAAGTTATCATCAGCTGCTGTTGCAGAGTTGTTCTCAATCACGTTTTGCAAAGCTTGAATAATTGAGTCGAGTGAATCCAGCTCCAGTTGTTGATAATTGATCGACTCATGCTGACTAATCTGCGGCGAAGTTTCAGTACCTGCAGCATCGAGTACGGTAATGGATTTATTGATGGTCTGCTGTGAGCCTAAACTCTGTTCCGGCTTAAGGATACGATCCATCAAACGTGGAAAGCGATCTAACACCTGAGAGCCAAAAATAATTACATTATCAGCACGATTACGAGCCTCTGCCAGAGTGGTTTTAACTTTTCCTAAGCGCTGCATGATAGCGACATTAGGACGAATATTTTTGCCATTGGCATGATCAATTACCCCGCCCACTTTTTCCGTCAATGCGATAGCGGCGCGGCATGCTTGCACGTCGGCAATCAGGCCGTTGATCAGTGGCTGTGAAGCATGTGCCAAAATCTCACTTGCCTTATGAATAGCCTCATCCAGTGACACCTCACGGCCGGCAATTTTAGGGCTCGGCAAGTCCGCACTGATAGTGGCGTCGGCAAAGGCCTTGCTGCAATTCACATCACGCGGTGTTTGCAGCTGCACCACACCTTCATCGACTGCCACAGTTAAGTCATCACACAGGAGCCCGCAGTGTGGGCAAGTCACGTTGTTAAATTGCATAGTATTTGGTCAATGGCTAATCAGTGGAACTTCATGGAAGCGTCATTTAATTAAGTGATAGAGTATAATTTGTTTCGGTCAGTCACGGCTAGTTTGAAACCGCATTATTAGTGTAAAATGTAACCAATTACCGAGAACTTGGCGAGTTTTCGTGCATTTAATTAACATATCCAAAAGATAACCTATGCTATGTCATAACAATCAGAGCGTCACCATCAAGACCCCAGCTAGACTCCACTTGGGGTTTGTTGATCTCGGTGGTGCTTTGGGCAGAAAATTCATCAGTGTCGGGGTGGCTATTGATGGCTTTGATCTGAAAATGACAGTCACCCCAGCTGAACGATTTACCGGCAGTGGACCCAGCCATCAGCGCGCCCTCAAATATGCGCGTGAGTTATTCGAAAAATGGAACTTAGACGGCACCTGTGAAATCAAAATACATCATGCAATCCCAGAGCATGCCGGTCTGGGTTCTGGTACCCAACTGGCACTGTGTGTGGGCACTGCAATCGCTAAGTTGTGGCAGCAGCAAGTCAGCACGCCAGAGATCGCTCAAGAGCTCAGTCGTGGAGTCAGATCAGGGATAGGGATTGCTGCATTTGATCATGGTGGCATGATTGTGGATGGTGGTCGTGGTCAAAAAAATAGAGTGCCGCCGATGATCGCGCGGCACGATTTTCCTGAGGCCTGGCGTATACTGATCATCTCTGACAATAGTGACACGGGTCTGCATGGCTCTAATGAGACAGATGCTTTCCTTACTTTGCCGCGATTTTCGGATCAATGTGCGGGCTTTTTATCACGTCAAGTATTAGCCAGAGTTTTGCCAGGTATTCTAGAAAATAATTTGCAGGAATTCGGTTTGGGAATTCGTGAAATACAACAGCGGGTCGGTGATTATTTTGCTCCGGCTCAGGGGGGGCGCTACACCAGTCCTGCGGTCGCTGAGATAATCCAATTTTTGATATCTAAGCAAATTCCTGGTGTTGGCCAGAGTTCCTGGGGGCCCACTGGGTTCGCCTTCTATGATAGTGACACGGCAGCGCATTTGAGTATGCGCGAATTGCAGGCTAAGTTTGCACATCTGCCACAACTTACTTACAAGGTTGTGCAAGCCAATAACTCAGGCAGCATGATTGACGTTATCGATAAACCTCACAGTCAAGATTCACAAATAACAGCTTAAAACGATTTTTATTTAAGCAAAACCTACAAAATATCTAGAAAAGATAAGCTTATTAATATATAAGGCTTGCGATCATTTATTTTTAATCAGGGATACAACTAAAAGAGAGCAAAGACATGGAAAAACCTTTTATTCTTCATATGATTACTGCGGCCAAGAATTTAAGCCCATTCGACGTAAATATGGCGATTGATGCCGGCTGGTCAAACTGTATTCCTTACGTCTCGGTCGAACAAGATGAAGTTCAAGCTCTTGTGCAAGATGCTATTTTTTCGCGCGGACCTAGTGGTGTTAAACGCACAGGTATATTTTTTGGTGGGCGTGACATGCATGTTGCAATGGATATGCTAAAGGTATGCCAAAAATCAATGGTACCGCCATTTGAGGTGTCGGCTTTTGCTGATCCAAGTGGTGCTTTCACCACCGCTGCTGGTATGTTGGCAGCTGTTGAGAGCGCTCTGCAAGACAAGTTTAACAGCGACTTGAGCGGAAAGAATGTGGCTTGTTTGGGCGGTACCGGGCCAGTGGGTATGGCCGGTGCAGTGATTGCGGCCAAAGCGGGTGCCAATGTCACAATATACGGTCGCAAAAAAGATAAATCACAGCGTGTTGCGGGAGTATGTAACGCTGAATACGGTTCCGATGAAATCTCGATAGCGGGCGATTCAATTGATGAGCTAAATAATTGTCTAGCCGAGGTCGATGTGATTTTAGCTACCGCTTCCGCAGGCATTGAGGTGCTCAACGAAGAGCAATTGCAAAAAGCTGTGCAACTCAAAGTCGCTGCCGATGTCAATGCGGTACCCCCATCCGGTATTGCCGGATTAGATGTTATGGATAATGCGAAAGTGATTGATGGCTCACCCAGTGGTGCAGTCGGGATTGGCGCGCTGGCAATTGGCAACGTTAAGTACCAAACCCAAAATCTGCTGCTGAAAAAGATGTGTGAGTCAGACAAACCGATTTACCTGCATTTCGAACACGCTTTTGAAGTTGCTCGCGAGTACGTAAATAAGTAATACCCTCATCATAATTGCACACTCGGCGCGGGCTTTAACTGAGTCTGCGTCGCGTGCTGGTTATGACGTAATCGCGGTTGATGCTTTCGCCGATAGTGAAACACGCCTGTGCGCGCAAGCATACTTCAGGATTAATCTAGTCCATGGCCGCTGGCCACAGCAACGCCTGGAGTCCACCCTTACTCTGCTCAAACAAAACTATCCACGGGCACGCGTATTATTAGGTGCAGGCGCCGAACACCTAGCAGCGGAAATCACAGCACATGCCAGCTGGAGACTGTGTGGAGATGCAAGCGCGATCAGCAAAATTTTAGATCCGCACTATTTTTTTCATAGTCTTGATGAATTGGCTGTAAAGTATCCAGTGACTCAATTTACACCACCTAAGCTAAACTCAACATGGCTCACGAAAACACGCCATAGTTGTGGCGGTACAGGGGTGTTGCGCAACGCACAGGCGGGCACTGATGGTGGCCATTATTGGCAACAGGAAGTTCCAGGACTGCCAATTTCGGTACTGTGTTTGGCCCAGACAAACACAGTTCATCGGCTAGGTATTAATCGCCAATTCGTCAATCCTGATCTAGCAGCAGACTATCCTTTTATATTCGCAGGTGTGCAGGCAAATTATCCAATCGCAACAACTATTGGTAGCATAATTGATCGTTACATTTCTGCTCTTGCTGATTATTTTAATTACCTCGGTGTGTTTAGTTTAGATATGATGTGGTCGCAACAAAGCCTGTATGTGCTGGAGATGAATCCTAGAATAGCGGCATCATTTGAACTCTATGAACAGCTTAATCCTGAGCTCAATCTGGTTGACGCACACATCAGAGTGTGTGACCGTGAGCAGTTGACTACAGTGGGATCATTAGCGACCCACAGGCACGCTTACAGGATTGTTTACGCGCCTCAGGATATTCGTATCCCAGCCAGCATAATTTGGCCAGACTGGGCGAAAGATCGTCCACCACAAGGTTATCGTATTGCTCAGGGTGAACCATTATGTAGTGTGCACAGTCTGGGCGCCGAGTTGGATCCGGCTGAGCCTATGCTGTTGTTGCAACAACGTGAGTGTGAGCTGCTTAAACTGCTTGATTCGTATAACTAATCATCAATTACCACATCTGAGACTTGGACTATGAATAATGAAATCAGTATTAATACCTTGACCCAAAAAATTGTCGATCACTTACTCACAAATGCCAGCGAGTTACGCTTGGGAGTCAGTAAAGATCAGACAGGCGCAACGCTGATTGATGCCGGTATTAATTGTTTGGGTGGTCTGGAAGCCGGTCGACTTATTAGTGAGGTGTGCTTAGGTGGACTGGGAAATGTTTCTTTATTACACACTAATACTGCACCGCAGTGGCCATTATCTGTCTATGTGCACACCTCTAATCCGGTGTTAGCTTGTTTGGGCAGTCAGTATGCAGGCTGGCAACTCTCCCATGGCGAAGGCAAAGGTGCCTTTTATGCGCTGGGGTCAGGTCCGGGACGTGCCGCAGCATTACGTGAGCCTTTGTATGCAGAACTGGGTTATCAAGATAAAGCAGAAAAAGTCTGCATCGTTATGGAGGTTGATAAAAATCCGCCGTCAGAACTGGTTGCAAAAATGGCTCAACAATGTGGTGTTGAGGCAGCCAATTTAACAATTATTCTGACCCCAACGAAAAGTCTGGCTGGCGTGGTGCAGGTTGTGGCGCGAGTATTGGAAACTGCTTTGCACAAAGCACATGAACTGAAATTTCCTTTGGAAAGGATAATTGACGGTAGCGGTAGTGCACCATTAAGTCCGCCTATACCCGATTTTGTGCAAGCGATGGGGCGTACCAATGACGCAATTTTGTTCGCAGGTCGGGTACAGTTATTCATCACCGGCAGCGATGACGATGCGCAGGCACTGGCTAATGATCTGCCGTCGAACACATCCAAAGACTACGGCAAACCATTTGCACAAGTATTTTCTGATGCAGAGTATGATTTTTACAAAATCGATCAAATGCTATTCAGCCCCGCTCAGGTCAGTGTAACGGCTGTCGAAAGTGGCCGGACGTTCATGGCAGGGGAAGTCAATATTGATTTGCTGAAAGAGTCTTTTGGCGCCTGATATCGTTCGGCCAGTAGCCTATCCACAGAGATGAAATAGGATGATTGCAATCATTACCGATGATCCCGGTTGGCATGGTCGTCAGTTAATGGAAAGCTTTGCTAACAGGGGTTTACAGGCTAAATTTGTGCGCCTGCAGGATTGTCATTTCAATTTGTCTGGTGCGAATGCTGAGATAGAAATGCCAGGTTTTGCCGACTTACCAACAGCGGTATTCGTGCGTGGCGTGCCGGGAGGTAGCTTGGAGCAAGTCGTTTATTATCTTGACGTGTTGCATGGCCTGGAGGCACTGGGTATTCGAGTCATGAATAATGTGCGCAGTATTGAGCGCAGTGTGGACAAGGGAATGACTTCATTTATGCTCAAACAACACGCCATCAATACCCCTAAAACCATCTATAGCAGTGACTATCATTATATCAGCCAACACCTGCGGGAAGGATTGGATGCCGGCAACGAATTCGTACTCAAGCCGGTATTTGGCTCCCAAGGTAAAGGTCTGCAGCGTATTAGTCAGCGCAGTCAATTGATTGATCTGAGCCTGATGCATGGTGTGGTCTACCTGCAGGAATTTATTGATTGTGGGCATGAGAACGGCGTTGATTACCGCGTATTCGTGGTGGCTGAGCAAGTGATTGCCAGCATGAAGCGCACGGGTCAGGGCTGGATTACCAATGTTGCTCAAGGAGGTCGGGTGGAGCCCGTCGACATTGGTTTGGAGGCAGAACAACTGGCAGTTAGCGCCGTTCAGGCGCTCGCTATGGACTATGCAGGGGTTGATTTGATGCAAGATAAAGCGGGCGTTTTCTGGGTGACAGAAGTGAATAGTGTGCCCGCCTGGAAAGGGCTG
>DDIE01000035.1:2423-18168 GCA_002338385.1 Proteobacteria bacterium UBA1858 | reverse complement strand
GTGCCCGCCTGGAAAGGGCTGCAAGCCACTACAGAATACGCCATAGTCGAGGCAATTACAGATCACTTTAGCGCTGAAAGTGGGCTGAATTAGTCGCGATGAGTCTCATCTTGGACGCTAAAAAAGCCTATATTGAGGCGTGCTTGCTGGAACTGTCTGCGCTTAAGCCGGGCAATGTCGGTTACCATTCAGAGGGACATGGCATGACAGCCAAGCATTTCGAAGTAAGCGCAGAAGTATCTTCTAACGCATTGTTTGATATGGGTATTAATACGATTGGCGAACGTATTTTAGAGGCAGTTAAAGTGACCCATCAGGCCATTGCTGACAATACCAATCTGGGGATTATTCTGTTGACTGCTCCGGTTGTGCAAGCGCTCCGGTGTGCCACTGGAGACACGGACTTGCGCACTACTATCGGGCGCCAACTTGAGCAACTCACAGTGGCAGACGCACGCCATACCTATGCTGCGATACGTCTGGCGCAGGCTGGTGGCATGGGCGAAGTTGCGCAACATGATGTGCAGCAAGAACCTAGCATAACGCTGCGCCAAGCCATGGCCCTGTCTGCCGAATATGATCGAGTGGCGTATCAATACCATACAAATTATGAGGATATATTCGATCATAATTTAGCCATTTATCAGCATTATCTGACGCTTTGGGAAAACGAGGCGTGGGCGGCAACAGCCGTTTATTTAAGTCAATTAATACGCCAACCGGATACCCTGATAATTCGTAAGCATGGTGTATTAAAAGCAAAACAAATTAGTGATATGATTGCGCCTCTTGCTGAGCAGATCTTGGTTGCGGAAGAACCAATAGCCTATGGCGACCAGTTGTTAGCACTAGATAGTGAGTTAAAGGCTAGTGCAATCAATCCTGGCACCACCGCTGACATAACAGTGACCACGCTATTTATAGCAAAGATCTCACAGGCAAGTATATTGGGACAATCTACCTAGTGGAGACTTACTAGTAATCTTCATCAGAAAAATCCCCATAATTTATTATCGTTGTTTGTTAACAAGCACAAAAATTTAGGAGAAGAAAATGGCAGTAGTCAATCGAGTAATGGTAGGTGAGTCATTAGTAAATGATAATGATCCATCTGGCACTATGGCAGAAATCGCTCACATCGATTTGTTAATGGGCCCACGTGGTTCAGCAGTTGAGACAGCATTCTGTAACGGTCTAGTAAACAACAAAGATGGTTTCTCAACTTTGTTAGCAGTTGTTGCTCCAAACCTTCCTTGTAAGCCCAACACTATGATGTTCAACAAAGTGACTATCAAAGGCGCTACTCAAGCAGTTCAAATGTTCGGACCAGCTCAGGCTGCTGTTGCTAAAGCTGTTGCTGATAGCGTTGAAGATGGCACTATCCCAGCTGACGAAGCTGATGATATCTTCATCTGTGTAGGTGTATTCATTCACTGGGAAGCAAAGAGTGATGAAGCGATCTATGAGAACAACTACAAAGCAGTTAAAGAGTCTATTGAGCGTGCTATCAAAGACGAGCCAAGTGCTGCCACAGTTGTTTCACAAAAGGACTCTGCAGAGCACCCATTCAAAGGTTTCTAAGCAGACGCTCCACAGAAGTGCAAAAAGCCTCGTTGTTACGGGGCTTTTTTTTGGCCATCAACAAATTTTTTGTTTAAGCTGCTGGTATAATCACGTGAGCAACTAGAGGAATTATTATGCGCTGTTTGGAATGTCACGCCGAGCTTGACCAACTGGATAATGCCCATCTGCATGAGTGTTGTGGCCTTACCCTGCAGGAGTATGCCATCAGACATCATATTTCTCTGGATCTGCTGATCAATCAAGCCAGCGTCAATCAGGCGGATGATGTGAGTCACTATCATCTCACGGCCGACTCGCCGAGTGATCGGGCTAACACTGTGTTGCGCGCTATGTTGTGTGTGCAGGCACTCGCGCAGGAACAACAATTTCTGGTTTTCAATGGCGATATCAGACGTCTCGATGAGTTATTGTGGTATGCACGCGAATTAAACGTATTTGGTTTTCAATACCGGCAAGAATATATTTATGCCGCAAACAGCCATCGAGTCATAGCCGAGAATAAACTTAAAGTACCCGCCAGTTATGCACACAAGTTCCCCACTGTCGCAACCGATACTGCTGATCAACTGTTCACCGCGATACTGTTAGCGCTGACAGGTGAATATTTTAATGAGTATGTCTTTCTGACCTTGCCAGAGAATGACCAACTAGCGTCTTTGATCGATCGCCTGCGCGCTAAATATCAGATTAGAATGGTCATCTTAGATGCCGTCTCAGCCAGCAACACAATTTTATATCGGACTGAATCCGTTCAGGATGGACAGCGCTTACTGGAGCTGGTGAGTTCCGAACTAAAGCATATCCCGTGTGTGTCTGAGCGTTATTTTGGAGCTACAGAAGAGGCCGTAGTCAGCAAGGAACTGGTATTTGATTCTGCCCACTTTATCACTGACCATCCGGGTAAGTGTGAGAATCTCCATGGTGGGCGTTACAACTTAATTGTAAAAATTCGCGGTCAGATTGATGCGCTGACTGGTTTCGTTATCGACTATGGATATCTCAAGTCAGTCGTCAAACATAGAGTGATCGACAAACTTGATCATCAAACGCTTAATTATGTGGCACCGGATATCGCTTGGCGCTCCAGTACTGAGCTGTTGAATATCTTCATCTGGGAGCAGTTGATTGATTACTTGCCAGGTCTGCAAGAAATACAGACCTATGAGACTACTCAGTCATATTGTACCTACCGAGGTCCCAGTTTGGATGAAATGCAAAAACGATCTGGCGAAAACCCACTCAAATACTTCAGCTCAAAAAAGCTGGGTGATTCAGTGTTACGTAAACAGCTATTGCTTCAGCGCAACAAACTAAAAGCCGTCAGTGACTAATTCCGCCAAGGCCTGCTGGCTAAGTGTTTTGTAATGTAATGCGGTTGCTATTAATGCACCGTTAAGTCCCAGCGATTGCGCCTGTTTGAGATCATCAATGGTTCTGATCCCACCACCCATGTAGAGATTACTCGCCGCTGGCAGCTCACTCATCAGGTCGCTATAAAATCCGAAATCCGTTCCATCTGGGTGACCAATCTGATCTAAGTCTAGGGCAATAATGTCCTCAGGCCAGTGCCTACAGTGCTGGATAAATTTTTCTGGTCCAAGTAATTGCTGGTGTTTGAAATCCAGGGAAATGATTGGATTGTTGCTTCGTAACTGATTTAACAAGGTAATTATTTGCTGGCTGTGTTGAAACGCTTCTGTGCCTATCACAGGTCTCACATTGAGGACTTCATTGAATTCATTTCGCCAGGCGGATACATGTTGACCTAAATCTAACCAGAACTCTATGGTCGGATAAGTTGAGCACAGTGTGCGCCATGGTGCAGCTTGATATTGCCGGCCAGTGATTGCGTCCAAATCCGCGATATAAATTGTATTAAAGTGCATAAAAGATAAAATGCTGTCTATCACATCAGTCAGGTTCGACGTGCTGCAGAGCGGACTGTTGACGGGCTGATAGCTGGCGCGTTGACCATGCTGAGCTAACACCACATGTCCATGCATATAATCTATTACAGGAATCACTTTCATCATGCGCTTGTTTATCTCAGAATTTATTACGGGTGGAGGCTTGCTGCATGATCCATTACCTGATGGATTAAAACAAGAAGGTCTATTGATGCTGCAGGCATTAGTGCGCGACTGCAAAAAAATACCCGACCTAGAGCTTACACTGACACTGGATGCACGCCTATCATTGCCAATGGATGATGTGCGGGTGATCGCCTTGGAGTGTAAGCATGATTACTGTGCTGTGGTCAGGCAACTTGCCAGTCAACATGATCATACTTGGCTAATTGCGCCTGAGAGTGATGATACTCTGGCACATCTAGTCGGCATGCTGGCGCAGGATAATACCAGCATACTCAATTGTGATAGCAGTAGCATTACATGTTGCACTGACAAAGTAGAGTGCGACCGCCATCTTAGCGCTGCAGGACTTACGGTAGTTCCCAGTTTGAGCGTCGATCAACTGCAAAGTGTGCACCAGGCAGTGGTCGTCAAGCGGCGCAAGAGCGTGGGTTGTGAGGGTATGCGCAAGTTCGCCTCAGGCGCGGCAGCACTCACGCATCTTGAAAATGCACAGTGTGATCTGACAGATTGGTATGTGCAACCATACATCGCCGGCGCGCATAAGAGTTTGAGTCTGATATGTCTGGACGGGCAGACAAAAATACTCAGCTGTAATACACAAACAATAAACTTCAATTATCCCATTATGTTAACGTCATGTATCACTAACGGCGCAGAGATAACACGACCTATGGAGAGGCTGGCAAATGATGTCGCACAGGCATTACCTGGATTGAGAACCTATGTCGGCGTGGATTTTATTGAGACTGAGGATTGTCTGTATGTGATTGATGTTAACCCGCGACTGACCTCTTCTTATGCCGGCTTAAGTGAGTGTTTGAGTGATAATCCGGCACAGTTATGCATCAACACCCATATCAATAATGTTTTGCCTGACCGTATTGAGCGTCTGGCAAAATCAGTCGAGGTGAACATTGCCTGAGCCTACTCACATCTCAGGCTGGGACATTGGTGGAGCACATATAAAATTAGCTTACCTTGATGCAGATAGTCTGGTGGTGCAACAAGTGAGCTGCCCCTTATGGCAAGGCATCGCTCAATTAACGGCTGTATTACCCACTCTGCTGAAGCAACTACCAGCGCAAATAGATACTCACCATATCACCATGACTGGCGAGTTAGTGGATTGCTTCAGTGATCGTCAGCAAGGCGTGCGAGCAATTATTGAGGCTTGTGAGCACACTGCTGCAGGCAAAATTAAGATATTCTCGGTGGAGGGCTTAATATCATCCCAACAGGCATACGCGCAGCCACACTTGGTCGCTTCTATGAACTGGCTGGCCAGTGCTAGAGCACTTGCTGAAAAACATGAGCATGCTGTGTTGGTCGATATTGGCAGCACCACCACAGACATCCTTGGGATACGCAACCATCAGCTGCAAAACAGTGCCTACACAGATTTTGAGCGTTTGCTGAGTGGGTCACTCGTATATACGGGTGTCGTTCGCAGCTGCGTGAATACACTGGCGCAATCTGTTGAGTTTAAATCTCACCGCGTCCCCCTGATTGCTGAGAATTTTGCAGTCACTGCCGATATCTATAGGATACTCAATAAGCTGCCTGCCCATGCAGATTTGGGGGCTAGCATGGATGGACAGGCCAAAAATGAACAGGCTAGTCTGGTTCGCTTAGCGCGTATGCTAGGATTAGATTATGTCAGTTCAGACTATCCTGACTGGTATGCTGTCGCAGCGTATCTCATGCACAAACAAAAACAAAAGATTGAACAACAGTTGCAGTCATATGAGCAGGATCAGCAGATACAAATGCTAGTTGCAGCAGGGGTAGGGCGCTTCCTGGTGGAGGAAATCGCCAGTGATATGCATGTAAAAGTGCACAGCTTCTGTCAGACGATTGTCAATTCAGATATTGATTGCCCACCCCATGCAGATGATTGTGCGCCAGCAGTGGCGCTACTTTTTCAAGCGGATTAAAGTGACTAAGCACAACACATTAACGTATCACGATGTTCCTTATTATGAGGATGTCTCAGGTGTATTTGCACATTTCTCAGATTTACCCTGGGCAATATTTTTAGATAGTGGAAGACCTGTCAGCCAATTAGGCCGCTACGATATTTTTAGTGCTTATCCGGAAAAGACGTTTCTGTGTAAAGATAAAAAAACACTCATAGAGACAGCGGGTCATCAACAAGTGGTGCGAGAAGATCCGTTTAACCTGCTGAAAAAAGAGCTAGAGAATACGCATGTGAGTGATTCTTCACTGCCGTTCACAGGTGGTGCGTTGGGTTTTTTTTCGTATGACTTAGGTAGACAGATTGAACGCATTGCTAATATAGCTGCTGATGATATAGCCACGCCAGATTTGGCTGTGGGTATTTATCGTTGGGCATATATTGCTGATCACATCGAGAAAAAAGCGCTGTTGGTCGGTGATATGGCAGATCAACGGGTGCGTCTGTACTGGGATGAAATATGCAGTAAAGTGCAGGCGCCCCAGCAAAGTCAGATGAGGGATAGCTACCGTGCGGTTCAGCCGATACAGTCGAACATGAGTGAGGCGGACTACAAGGATAAGTTTAGCCAAGTAAAACGCTACATCGCGGCTGGAGATTGTTATCAAATTAATCTTGCCCAACGATTTCAGGTTCAGGTCAGCGGTGATCGGTGGCAGGGGTATCAACAACTCAGAACTATAAACCCGTCACCTTACAGCGCATTCATGAACACTCCTGAGCACACCGTCCTAAGTGTTTCGCCTGAACGATTTATCAAAATCGAGCAGGGTATCGCCGAAACAAAACCGATCAAAGGGACGCGTCCAAGATCAGCAGATAAACATCTCGATCAACGACTGTGTGATGAGCTTTTGAATAGTGAAAAAGATCGTGCAGAGAATGTCATGATTGTTGATTTGTTGAGGAATGATCTGAGTAAATCATGTCGTCAGAATAGCGTTAGAGTCAGTAAGCTATTTGCTATCGAGTCATTTCCCACAGTCCATCACCTGGTAAGTACCATCACCGGCGAGCTGCCAACTAGCATCACTGCCATTCAATTACTCAGAGAATGCTTCCCTGGGGGCTCCATTACCGGTGCACCTAAAATACGCGCGATGGAAATTATCGAGGAGTTGGAGCCACATCGACGAGGTTTATATTGTGGTTCGATTGGTTACATCGGATTTAATGGTAGGATGGACACAAATATCGCAATCAGGACATTGGTGCAGAAAAATGATCAGGCTTATTTTTATGCAGGCGGAGGTCTGGTGTGGGATTCGCAAGCGGATGCAGAATATCAGGAAACCTATGACAAGGCCTCAGCCATGTTCCAACTGTTTGAGCAATAAATGCTCGTGATAAAACTCGGTGGTAGTTTATACCACTCCAATTATCTAGCTGCCTGGATGTCAAATCTGGCGGCTGTTCAGCTCACTAAGATCGTGCTGGTGCCCGGTGGTGGCCCTTTTGCTGATCAAGTGCGAACAGCCGAACACACTTACCCGTTGCAAGACACACATAGCCATGCCATGGCATTAATGGCGATGCAGCAGTTTGCCTGGTTGCTGGCCAGTCTGAGTGATATTTTCCAGCCGGTCAGTGCGATAGATGCCATCCACAATTATCAGGGTAGGCATATTATCTGGCTACCGTACGATACTATCATGCAGCAGTGCGACTATCCGCAAAACTGGCAGACGACTTCAGATTCATTGGCCTGCTGGCTGGCGCAAAAACTAGACGCTGAAAAGCTAGTGCTAATCAAATCACAAGCAGTCCAACAGCATGAATTTGATCTGCGCCAACATAGTGGATTGTTAGATGATTATTTTCCCCAGGCCAGCACGAATTATCGCGGTCAGATTAGTCTTTATCATGCCAGTCAAAGTGAACTGGTGTGTGAGCAGATCAGTGATGAATGATGCAAATACAGGCCAGCATCCGTTTGCCCGGCTGGATCCGAGCTTTATACTCGATGCGGTAGAGAGTGCAGGTTATCAAACAGATGGTCGGGTCACTGCACTCAACAGCTATGAGAATAGAGTCTATCAAATCGGAATCGAGGATAGCGCGCCATTAATAGCAAAATTTTATCGTCCACAGCGTTGGTCTGATGCGCAGATCATAGAAGAGCATCAATTTGCCCAACAATTAAGTGAGGCTGAACTGCCAGTTATTCCTGCCCTGAAAAACAACCACCATGAGAGTCTGATTCATTACAGAGATTTTCGTTTTTCTGTCTATATACGCAAGGGTGGGCGTGCCCCAGAGTTGGATAATCTTCATAATCTGCTCATCCTAGGTCGTTTTATGGGCCGTATGCACAGCATCGGTCGCAGCCATAGTTTTAGCCATCGTCCAGCAATAGACAGTCAAACGTTCGGTCATGCCAGTGTTCATTTTGTCTTAGAAAACTTTATGCCTAAAGATTTACGGACCGCCTATGAAACACTCACCCATGATCTATTGAGCACGATTGATCAACAACTAGAGGCCTTTGGCCCGTTGAATATGATCCGAGTACACGGTGACTGCCATATAGGAAATATCCTGTGGCGGGATGATATACCTAATTTTATCGACTTTGATGACGCCAGAATGGCACCCGCAGTGCAAGATATTTGGATGCTGTTATCTGGGGCGAAACACGAACAACAACAGCAGTTACTCGAAATACTTGAGGGCTATAATGAATTTGCTGAGTTTGATGTTGATGAATTACAACTGATAGAAATTCTGAGAACTCTGCGGATGCTATATTTTTCAGCATGGTTAGCACGGCGTTGGGACGACCCAGCTTTTCCAATGGGTTTCCCTTGGTTCAACACTGTGCGCTATTGGGAGGAACATATCCTCAGCCTGCGGGAGCAGTTGTTTGCATTATCTGAGCCAGCGCTGAGCATAGATACTTTCAACGCATAGTTAAGTACGACGTAATGACTAGCAATACTTATTGTCCGCAGTGCCGTTACTCGCTAGCACGCCGGCCTGATTGTATAAATAGCTACCACAGCGTAGATCAGTGCCTGTGGGTGTAGCGGTAATTAAATACTGCTGCGGGCGTGCGCTGGCAGTGCAATCCGGAGTGCAACTTATTGTCAGTATATAGTGCTGCGCATCCTTGGACATGTCATGCGCATCTGTGAGCTGCTCCATGCCAGCATAATAACCATAATCAGAATAATAGCGTTGTTGCTTCGCGCTCAATAACATGATGGCATTTTTAGCCTCTGCACGATGTCCTTTCAGAACTTGTTCTTGATAATTTGGATAGCCAATAGCTGCGAGTATTGCAATGATTAATATCACTAGCATCAATTCTATTAAGGTAAAACCTGCAAGCTTATCTCTCGGCAGCATCGTATTATTCTCCATTATTAAGCATAAAGTGGGCCGGGATATCGTCCTTAGATAGCTGCCATAGAGAAATGGTTTGGCTATTTGAGTCGCTAGTAATACCGAAAAGCATATCTCGTCTAATATTTTTCAGGCTGGCCTGCTGGTGATTAAGTAGTGTGATATTAACCACCTGGTTGAGCGCATAACTTCTGTCACTGATCACCAGCATGTCCTGATCGATATGTTGCACCACGCCAGCCCAGCTAAAATCCTCTGGAGAGTCCGTTGCCAGAGCATTGGCAACGAGTTGCAGACTGAATAAAGTTATTAGTAAAGTTCTTGCCATGCCAAACGTCCCTTAGGTTTTATGGATATTTCCGTGATTGTTTCTGTGCTCAAGCCTTTTAGCTCAGAACTGCCACTGCCGGTGCCAGTAATAAACACTCTGTTGCTGCCACCGAGGAAACCCAGCCCGGCAGGCAGGCCTTGTTTGAATGCTACTCCGGCAACATGGTCGTCATGAATACGATCATTGCTATTAATCACACCATCAGCATTGATATCGATAGCGCCATGGCGTGATTCTCCACCTGTCTTGGTATCCAAAACCATAAGCCAACCGTTGCCGCCACTGTTAGCACATTCGTTATCATCGGGTATGCTGGTAGTAAAGAATATTTGGTTGAGTCTCACCTCAGGATTAACCAGTAAACGTTCACCCGCTGCAGGCAGATCGAAGTACCATCCCATATCGCCAACAGCAGGATTATGCTGGTCATAATTAACTGGGTGACTGGTCATGATTCGGTACTCTGTCTGCGGGGTCGGCTTGAGCGTTTGCTGGACTAATTGGCTTTGTCTGATATTGCCTACACCTGCATCCCAAATGCCGTATAGCGATTGTTGCTTGTCGTCAGCAGGATCGGCAATGGTGAGCATTTGCCCGCTACCAAACATCACTAAAACATTGGGTTGATTATCTGCAGTGGAGATTTCGCTGCGTGTGATGGCACTCTTAACAGTGATCGGCTGATGATCAGGTGCTGTGAATAAGGGTTGTGCCGTCGCTCCATCATGATAGCCAACCGCCCAATCATCTGAGTTCTCTGAGCTCAAGTTAAATGCCCATAAGCGACCATGCAAATCACCACCATAGACACGATCAATCACATAATCTCCATCCAGATCGATAGTGGTGATTTCGCCCAAACCCGTCTTATCGACAGCAGTGCCATGACCTGTGTCAATAAACATAAAATCTTCACTCGACCAGTCACCATCTAAGCCCTGTTCGATAAATAGGATAAGTAAACCCGCTTTGCCAGAATCACTGTTGTAGCCATTACCGAATAGTAGGGCCCATTGATTATTATTGAGCAGCGCTATCCTGGGCGTGCTGTAGGAATAACCCATGTGTGGACTGTCTGCATGTGAGAATTCCCAAAGTACCGTCTCTCTAGCGGAAGTGTACGAATCTTGAAAACTGGCTTGAGTAACATCGAGAGCAAAAACACCGCGACCACCCGCACCATAACCACCCGCAAGCAGTGTGCGCCAAGCAGGACTATCGCTACTTGCAGCACTACTTATGAAGACATCTTTGGCGGCTAAACTGTGATTGTTATAGTATCTGTGGGTATAAGCAGGGTCTGTCAAATAATGTAAGCCGGTGACTGACGAGTCACTGCTAAATAACTCAGCGGGAATGTAAGCAAGCACTTCTTTGCCATTTTGACTGCTATCAAAGCCGTGCACGATGCCATCATTGGCGCCAAGATAAACAATACCGTTTCTATCTTTATGTCGATGTACAAAATCAGAATAGCGTTGTGTTGCGCTGCCAAATGGTGCCTGATCAGGGTATTGCTGAGCCGGAGCGCCAACAAAAGTAGGGCTGGAATGAATGATATCACCTAAAATAGAGGCTCTGCTCCTGAAGTCATGGTGACTATTTTTAGCTTCATGCTGACGGTCGCCTTGCAGATATTTGAGCCGAGCTCGGCCTTTAGAATCATGTGAGATAGACCCATTGGGATTGGTCTTGAGGTCATTTTTTTGGTCTGGGGTGATAAAGTACCATGCAAACGGCACACCCTTATTTGTTTCCTTATTCAGCGTGAAGATGACACGCTGACTGTAATCAAAATCATCTCCATCAAGATAGTCCGAAGCCCGCCATGCTGGGGTACTATCGATGTCTCCATCACTATTGATATTGTATGCCAGTAGATCGCCCGTCCAGTTTTCACTATTGAATTCAGTTAAATAAAGCTGCGTATTCGCGCGCAGATCATTGGAATTAAAGGTGACTGAGGTTGAGGTGCCAATCCTTGTTTCAATAGCAGCCAAGGTATTATTCAATGATTGGATCAGCTCGGCAGGCTTACTTGCATTATGGAAGCTCCCGCGTCCATTCCAGGCGGCATGGCGCATATCATCAACCCGCTCTCGGGTATAATTATAGATAGGATCGGGCCAGTTAAAGGGGGCAGTTTTGCTGGTCGGATTACTATCTAATGTGCCACTTACCCCGAATGCCACAGCAAATGTATTCAGATGCTGGCTGCGATTTTCATCTATATCTTGAATGGGCTGCACTACATCAGGCAGGCTGGGTGCAAGATCAGTTTCATAGTAATGCATGGCCACATCGGCCAGAGTATGCCAGTGCTGGTCAGCATAAGAGCCGCCATCCCAGGGTGAATTATTATTCCCATCTTGATTGCCTACCCGGCTGAGAGGACCATTCCAATAGCCATCTGAAAATAATATCGAGAAGTTCTGCTGGCATTGACCTCCCTGGTCTGCACTCAGAATTGGGCTGCCCTCAGTGAAACCTAAGTCGGCATGATCATAATTGCTACCAGCCTGATCAAAATACATACCTGTATTCGCCAGTAATAATCTCAAAGGCGTATTGTACTTGGATGATATTTGACTGACCGCAGCTAGCAGATTTTTCTTATTCTCATCATCAGTCATATCGCGAACAGGCTGGCCCACATCATTATTGTTCTGCATGGTTGCCATCCCCATACGATGATTAGAGCTCCAGATCAGTTCACTGATAGCGCGTTTAACAAGATATTCTCTTTTGCGGTAATAGCTATACCAGTTGGCATAGTTTTGCTGCGAGTTGGGGTAGCCAGCATCATCTGGATCAAGCGTCACTGGCAGGCTGCTGACAGCCAAGCTGTTAGCTGAGGTATCAGTTGACACATCGCCACATTCGTCGGTCGCTGGCTGGTTTGGTGCACGCATGTCCGAGCTACCGGGTCCATCATATTCACCATCACTATCTAAATCACGCCATATGAAATACACATGGTCGCTAATATCTTGGTAATAAGTGTAAGAGTAAGGGTTATATAAAGCGGTTGCGAGCGTTCTATCCGTGTACGGGCGTTGGTAAGCGTCATAGCCTTTCCAGGGGGTATAACTGACGTTCGGATTATAGGCCAGCACGTTATACCCATGACAAGTCAGACGTCGGTACTCTCGGCGATTAGCTGCCTCTATGGTTGAGGATCGGCTGTAGCGATAGTTTTCTGGGGGGTTGTATACAGTTGGCAAAGATACATTGCCTGGGTTATACGTGCCCTTATTAAGTAAGCTTTCCCACGCCATGCTGCCTGAATCATCTATGCCAAAAAAAATATTAGCTGGCACTGTTGAGCCAAGAAATAATGGCTGATGGGCAAGGTTCCCGGGTGCTGAATAGCAAATATTGAGACTGCTGATATATAAGATACAGGCCATAGCTGTCTTAAAAATAGTAGCCATTAAAAAATCTCTCTTTCGTAAAAGGCCTGCAGGATTTTTACTGTGTTGTTTGACTGACCAGTACCATGAGCAGTGATGCGAAATATTTCCCGATAACATTGAGCCGTGTTTTCTGCATTGCTGTCAGTGTCGAATGGTTTATTAGGATTACAGATCTTTTGCTTTCCCAGATGCTTGATGATGAACTTGGGCGCTGCGCTGAGGGTAGTGTCACCGAGTGGGCTGGCGACGGAATAGTTGTTGGCGTTCTGCCATATGCTTTGATCGAGATAATCAGGTTCCAGCCTGTCGGGATCATTACCCTGCATCAGTAAGCCATTATGGTTAGTCAATTGCTGACCATCTGACATATTGTCAATTAACTGGGCTGCCTGACGTAATGCACTCTCAGCCGCTTGATGAGCTCTCTCACTATCACGGTAGTTACCAGACATCTTCTCAGACAGAACCGAGCTGCGCATTGAGTTAAGTACAATGACACTCAGGGTAGCGAGCATTACCAAGGTAAATACTAAAACAATACCTGCTTGTTGTTTGGCGGGTCTCATCAGTCAGTACACGCGATTACGCAAAGTGATAGTTGAAGATATGGGAGTGTAACTGTAGAAAAGACCATTACTGGCGGGTGCTATCTGCTCAATGTCTACTCTGATATCATCTAAATCAAAGCCCACTGCCTGCGTGTTACGCGCCTGGTCTGATCGCACCAACAAACTCACCTTCACACTGACTACCTTAGTCCAATCATCGACCGCCTGAGCACTTACATAACGATCAGCATGAAAATCAGCAGGAACCGTCAAATCCTCTCCATAGTGCAGTTGTAAACTTTCTACATGGGTGGCAACGCATTGCCATGGATCGTTATTCAATGCTCGCATCAGACAGGGAAGTGCTGCTGTAGTGCTGCTACCGTCATGATCATAGTGAGGTTCAATGGTGAATGTTTGGCTCACAATCTGGCCGTGAAAAAGCATGCTTTGTGCTGCTCTAAAGCTATATCCAATTGTGCTATCAAGATTGTGATAAGGCGTATGAAAGTCTGGATGAGGCGTTACCCCATGTGCCAGCCTGGCTGTATGCGGAGTTGTCGAGTTATCAATGCTTTGATTGACATTATTAGTGATCTGAAATATTTGTGCATTGACACAATCCGATATCATAGCCAGATCATTCGCCTTGATCGTAGTATCGTTGGCATGCTGTAAGTTAATGATGATATCGTCACTATGACCTGCACTTAGGCTCACTTGTAGCGGATAGGTTCTGTTACTGACCAGGCTGCTGATGGTGAGTGTGTCTGGATGATGAGGAAAACTTGGGGTCGCTGTATGATCCCCCTCACGACCTTTAATTCCTTCAAGCTGAGCCAGGCCGTGGACATTATTCAGCACAGCATGACTGGGCCAGGACACGTTGCCCTCAGTATCAGCCTCCAGTGAAGGTATGCAGCCCCAATAATCAGCAGAGCGAATGGCTTTGGTTAATAACTGCATCGCATAGCGGCCGTTCTCTTGCGCGCGCGCGCGACTCTCGCCATCCAAGTATAAGAATTTACTTTGACTGAATGATTGCACTACCAGAATTGAGATAATACTACTGAGCACTAGCGCAAGCAGCGTCTCAATCAGGCTGATGCCATGACATGCTGTACTATGACTGACTCTGTTCATGGTATGAAACTCAGTGTTTGGCGTTGCGGTTTGAATTTATCTTCAGCTTCACTGTGTTCCAACCAGTCAATATAGATGGTCCACTGATCCAATAGACCGTCACAATTTATGTTACTGCCAGGTGCTGACGGACGTGCCACTGTCGGTGTTGAGTCACGGCAAACTTGAATATGAATATCATTATTGATACTGCCGCTGGTATTAATTGCTGGAATCGATTGATCGATCGCAAATAACCATTGACGCAGATCATGTTGTGCCAATTCATAGCTTGAGCCGCAGGCATTAGACTCATCACAGCCCGTGACTGCGGCTGGCAGACCGTCTGATTGAGATGAGTAAACATATTTGTCTGCATTGACAGCAGGTAAATTCGCCCGCATACGCTCAATTAGATTACTTGCAGCGGTAGTGATCTCAGTACGCTGAGAGGAATAGCGCGAATTCTGATGTGCTTCCAGTTGCAATTTAGCGAGTCCCAGCATACCTATTGCAAATAGGATCAGTGCCACCAGCACTTCAATCAGGGTAAATCCCAGCTGCGTTTTCATCTCCATCATAGTCATCAGTCAGCAGATCTACAGAGAGAGTGATGGTTATCTTTTTGTTGCCATGCCTGACCACTGCCATTGAGATAAACAACATTTCTGGAGGACGGAGCAGTTAAATTATCGGAGCATAAATAAAAGGCCTGAGTGACATGCCTAAGTGCGTTGTGCGCCTCACCCAGAGGATTAAACACGATCCGCTGTGAGTAATGATTATTCTCAAGTTGAATGTAGACATCTGCGGGTAACTGCCGCTCGTGTAGGATGATTTCCTGTTGCCCAGCTTGATTGATACTTTCAACTAAGTTGTCATGATCGAAGTCAGACCATACGAGCCAGCCGTCTTGCCATGTGCCATGGTCATTACAATCTGAGCCTTGTGGGTTACTCTGACATATAATCACTTCAGCGTTAGCAGAAATCGCGCTATTGCGTGCTAATGTGATACTACTAAAGAACCGATTAGCCGAGGCACTCAGCCGATTTTCAAGTTCTATTGCGTGCATGGATGGGCCGGCAACAGCCATCAGTATTGCTGCCAGAGATAGCGCTGTCACAAGCTCAATAATGGAAAAGCCCAGCTGGTCCCTATACATCGTGTCCCCGATAATTTCACCGTTAGAGTGCCATGCTAATAATAGCTACCAGTGAGGTGTGCAGTTACGCGTCGATGCGCTGTTTTTTTCAGACAAATGGCGCATTATCTTCGCCGGCATGGGCATCACTTGCGGCTTGGGCGGGTCGTGCTGCTCGCCTGGCATC
>DDIE01000035.1:0-2130 GCA_002338385.1 Proteobacteria bacterium UBA1858 | reverse complement strand
CTCGTGCTGCTCGCCTGGCATCATAATTTATATCAATGTCTTGATATTTGGATTCAGCAACTCACGACACAGCGATATCTGGACAATGGGGTGGTTGTCTAGCTTAAGCATGATCGGTCGGGAGTGGCTGAAAACTTACCTCGGCGAATATAATCACAAACTGCGGATATGGGAGTGTGCCGGCAGCCATCCGCTTTTGGCACCTCAACAGGCGACAATGATGCACTAATTGATGTTCTATATATGTATCAACTGTTGCATTTATACTGGGTGTCTGACTGTTGTCAATGTTGACAGTATTCATCAGTACTCAATTGCTGATAAAATAAACACCTTGAGTGAAATGATAGGTTTATGACTCTGCAGTAATAATCTTTTGGTACGTGTTAGGTAACTATGCATTATAAAATTAACAAAGGGCTTGATCTTCCAATCAACGGGCAACCACGTCAGGAAATCGCCGGCCAACCAGAGATAAGCAGAGTCGCGATTCTTGGTCGCGAACACGTCGGCATGAAACCAACTATGTTGGTTCAAGAGGGTGATCGCGTCAAACTGGGTCAACCGATCTTCACCGACAAGAAAAATCCAAGAGTGCAATATGTCGCACCAGGCGCTGGTGTAGTTGAGGCTATCCACCGCGGTGCTAGGCGTATATTCCAGTCCTTGGTCATCCGTCTCGAGGGTGACGAAGAAATTAGCTATGCCAGTCATACGGCTAGCGAGATCGCTAGCCTAGATCAAGAGCATTGTGTTGAAACATTACTCAATTCTGGTCTGTGGACGGCGTTTAGAACACGCCCGTACAGTAAGTCTCCCAATCCGGATAGCGTACCTAAATCCATTTTTGTTACAGCTATGGACACGCGCCCACTGGCCACCGATCCCAAAGTGGTTCTTACTCTGTATCATGATGACTTCCAGACTGGTCTGAAAATACTTGAAAAGCTCTGCTCAGATAAAGTTTATTTATGCCATGCTGATGCCGATATTGGGCGTCTGGCGGATAATCAAAATACTCTGGCCGCACACTTTGAGGGACCACATCCAGCTGGTAACCCGGGGACTCATATTCATTTCATAGACCCAGTCGACAGCAATAAACAGGTCTGGCACATCAACTACCAAGATGTCATTGCAATAGGAAAATTATTCACCACTGGCCGAATCTGGGTGGAGCGTATCATTTCTTTGGCTGGCCCTACGGTCAGAGACCCGCGCCTGCTGCGCGTTCGTCTTGGCGCGAATACTAATGATATCGTGGAGAACGAACTTAAATCACAAGACTGTAGGATTATATCTGGATCAGCTTTAGCCGGCTGGCGGGCAGTTAACTGGGCAAGTTACTTGGGTCGTTTCAATCTACAAATTACAGTCCTGCCAGAGGGTGGGGAGCGTGAGCTGTTGGGTTGGCTGGTGCCTGGTGCGCATAAATACTCAAAAACGAATGCGCTCATATCCAGCTTCAAGCGTAAGTACCTTAAGTTCGCTATGAATACCTCTAAAAACGGTAGCCCAAGGGCGATGGTACCCATTGGGGTCTATGAGCATGTGATGCCACTAGACATATTACCCACACAGTTACTGCGTGCCCTGATCACTAAAGATACCGATTTAGCTCAGAATCTTGGTTGTCTGGAGTTAGACGAGGAAGACTTATCTTTGTGTACCTTTGTTTGCCCCAGTAAGTACGAATTCGGACCCCTGCTAAGGGAAAATCTCACCCAGATAGAGAAGGAAGGCTAATGTCTAGAATACGAAAATATTTAGACAGCATACATCCGCATTTCACTAAAGGTGGACGCTTGGAACGCTACTACCCACTGTATGAGATGGTGGACACGTTTATATACAGTCCTTCTGATGTGACCCCGCGAGCACCTCATGTGCGCGACGCTCTGGATATGAAACGCGTCATGATCTATGTGGTTATCGCGACAACGCCATGCATATTAGTGGGCCTCTGGAATATTGGCTATCAAGCTAATACCGCAATGGCGGCGATGGGTATCCAAGAAGTAGCGGGCTGGCGAGGTAGTCTGCTGTCGCTGTTTGGATTTACCTACCAAGCCGATAGTGTGATCGGTAACTTTATGCACGGACTGGTTTATTTTTTGCCTATCTATGTGA
>DDIE01000020.1:28332-28633 GCA_002338385.1 Proteobacteria bacterium UBA1858 | reverse complement strand
GAGAAGTTTTGGCAGGCAACCAAATAGCGTGGCTCGCCGGCATCATCAATGGTACCGGGAATTTTATTCTCAGTGAGATGCGCGATAAGGGCCGCGACTTTGCCAGCGTGCTGGCTGAAGCGCAGCAACTGGGCTATGCCGAGGCAGATCCTACTTTTGATGTAGAAGGTATCGACGCTGCACACAAGCTCACTATTCTGGCTTCGATTGCTTTTGGCGTGCCATTGCAATTTGATAAAGTCTACACCGAGGGCATCGCCAATATCCAAGGTATCGATGTAGAAATTGCCGCAGAGCTGGG
>DDIE01000020.1:27811-27997 GCA_002338385.1 Proteobacteria bacterium UBA1858 | reverse complement strand
GGTATTGCCAAGCGCAGCGCGCGGGGTTTGGAGATGCGAGTACATCCTACCTTAGTGCCACATCGGCGCCTGCTGGCTAATGTCGATGGCGTGATGAATGCTGTGTTGGTGCATGCCGATGCGGTTGGACCGACACTGTACTATGGCCCTGGTGCGGGTGCCGAGCCTACTGCTTCAGCCGTAGTG
>DDIE01000020.1:22607-27508 GCA_002338385.1 Proteobacteria bacterium UBA1858 | reverse complement strand
CTGCTTCAGCCGTAGTGGCAGATTTAGTGGATGTCGTGAGAGCGTTAACTACTGACCCAGAGAATCGTGTGCCGCACTTGGCATTCCAACCCGCTGCGATAGCAGATATTCCTGTTCTTGCCATGCGTGATGTTGAAACTGCATTTTATTTACGTATGCAGGTCGAAGACCGAACTGGTGTATTGGCTGACATTACTCAGATATTCTCACAACACAAAATCAGCATTGAAGCGGTCGTGCAAAAAGACAGTAAAGATCAAAAAGGCAATGTACCACTGATTATTTTAAGTCATCGTGTACTGGAGGCGAATATGCTGGCCGCTTTAGAAAATATTGAAAAACTTACTAGCGTATCTGAAAAAATAGTCAGCATACGCCTGGAAACATTGGACTAATATTATGACTGAGTCAGAACCTCACTACACTGGATTAATAAAGAAATATATGCAGCGTCTGCCACTCGATGCGGGTGGCAAGATAGTTAGTCTCGGAGAAGGCCAAACACCACTGATCGAGTGTAAGAATGTTGCCATTGCTAATCAGCATGATGTGCACTTGTACCTTAAGTTCGAAGGTCTCAATCCCACCGGTTCATTTAAAGACCGTGGCATGACTGTGGCGGTGACCAAGGCCGTGCAAGAGGGTAGCAGAGCGATCATCTGTGCATCTACAGGCAACACCTCTGCTGCTGCTGCCGCCTATGCTGCACGTGCCGGCATTAGCGCATTTGTGCTCATACCCGACGGTAAAATCGCCATGGGTAAACTGGCGCAGGCGATGATACACGGTGCTATCGTGATCCAAGTGCGTGGTAACTTTGATGATGGCATGCGGCTGGTCAAAGAAGTGGCTAGTCATGCGCCTGTTGATATTGTCAATAGCATTAATCCGTATCGTTTACAGGGGCAGAAAACGGCGGCTTTTGAAATCATAGAAGACTTGGGTAAGGCCCCTGACTTCCACTGCTTGCCTGTGGGTAATGCAGGTAATATTACCGCCCACTGGATAGGTTATACAGAATCGTGCAGTCATCATGGGTCAATTAAAACTGAGGCCTGTGCCCTATGCGAGGGTAATTGTCAGTTCATGCAACAGGCGGCAGTCATCCAGTCGCGACCGAAGATGATTGGTTATCAAGCCTCAGGCAGCGCACCCTTTATGCGGGGTGCGATGGTGGATGCGCCAGAGACCATTGCCACAGCAATTCGTATTGGTCATCCCCAGAGTTGGGAACGCGCGTGGAAAGTCGCACAAGAATCAGGGGGCTGGTTTGACGAATGCAGCGATGAGGATATCTTAGCGGCCCAGCGTACTCTGGCGTGTGATGAAGGTGTCTTCTGTGAACCAGCCTCGGCAACATCTATAGCGGGTGCGCTGCGTGATATTGCTAGTGGTAAGATTCCTGCTGGCAGTAGTGTCGTGTGCACACTGACCGGCCACGGTCTGAAAGATCCTGATACGGCCATCAAGCAATGCACGAGTAAAATGATTACCATTGATGCCGAACTGGAAGAAGTGAAGTCGGCAATATTGTCTAATATGGATTAGCTTGTTTGCGCGTTCAGCCAGGCATGTATATCCAGCGTTGAGTGTTGATCCCAGGCGTGAACACTGGGCTGTTGCTGTGCGGCTATTGCTAAATGATCTAAATATTCTTTTCTGGTCAGGCTGCTGCCACCCAGCGAGCTCAAATGTTTTGATGGCAGTTGCGTATCAACCAGAGTGTAATTCCATGTGTCTAGGTAAGCGCATAAATACATCAAGGCAATTTTTGAGCCATCAGTCGCGCGACTAAACATGGATTCGCCAGCGAATATCTGGCCGATAGATAAACCATAAATTCCGCCGACCAGTTGGCCGTCTGGAGACCATACTTCAATGCTGTGAGCATGCCCCAGGGCGTGCAGTTGGCAATAGGCAGTCAGCATGTCAGCAGTAATCCAAGTTGATTTCGAGTAACTGCGTGGTGCCGCACAAGCAGTCATCACTTGGCGGAAGGATTGATCAATAGTGATTTGCCACTGTGCTTTTCTCAGTGTTCTTAACACGCTCTTATGGGCGATGAACTGCTGCGGATAGATGACCCCTCTTGGATCGGGTGACCACCACAGTATCGGTTGATCGTCTTGGTACCACGGGAAAATGCCATGCCGATAGGCATGTAATAGGCGAGTAATGGATAAATCACCTCCCGCTGCAACTAAACCCTCTGGGTCATCAAGCGCGGATTCTGGGTCTGGGAAGCCGCTGGTGGCGTCATCGGGGTCTAACCATGAAAGATTAAGAATTGACATTTAATCATCACGATAGGGTGATAACGACATCAGTTCCGAGCACTGATGATTAATACCCTTAATCTCGCGTTGGCAGAACTCATAAATAGGCGTTCTGAATTGGGGGTGCGCAATCCAATGCATGGAGCGTGTTTTAGTTGGCAAAAAACCACGCGTTATCTTGTGTTCACCTTGTGCGCCGGGTTCAAAGCATTGCAGTTTATGCGCAATACAATAGTCTATGCCCTGATAAAAACAGGTTTCAAAATGCAAGCTGTCATATTCTTGTTCGCACCCCCAAAAACGGCCAAATAAAGTATCGTCGCTTTTGAAACAAATGGCACAGGCAATAGGACTGTTATCATACAGAGCAAAAATAAACAATAGTTGTTGTCCCATGGTGGAGGCGATTTGTTTGAAGAATCCCAAACTCAGTGTGGGTAAGCCTGATTTGCGGTCAAAGGTGCTGACATAATATTTATGTGCCGTAGCGATTTGCTGGGGGCTGGCTTGATCACCAGTGATCAGCTCAAAACTGATGTTTTGTTCCTGTACTTTGCGTCGCTCACGCTTTACTTTTTTGCGTTTACGCGAAACAAAACTAGCAATGAAGTCATCGAAATCACGGTAGTTGTGATTGTGCCAATGATACTGACAACCAAGCCGTTGTTGGAGGTCTAAATCTTCACATATTTGGGTGTCTTCTTGGTTGGTAAATAAGAAATGCACACCACTCATTTTCATCTGTTCGCCCAGCTTAATAATCTGCTCGACCATGATCTTTTTAATATCTTTTGAAGCGCACAACAGACGTGCACCAGTGACTGGGTTATAGGGAACCGAGCAGACCATTTTTGGATAGTATTCCAGTTGCGCACGCTCATACGCAGACGCCCAACTCCAGTCAAAAACAAATTCACCATAAGAATTTGTTTTGATGTAAAGCGGGCACGCGCCTATTAGCATGTGGTCTTGATCGCGCACCGCGAGGTGATAGGGATACCAACCGTATTCCTGTCCCACGCAGTTATGCTTCTCCAGCGCGCTGAGAAACTCATATCGTGTAAATGGATCAGATAGCCCGGCTAGCGCATTCCACTCGCTAGCTTCAATCTCTGCGAGGCTGGTGTGAAAACTAAGTTCGAGCTGGGCGTTTGGGGCAGTAGGTTGATCCACTAGTCTGAATGCATCTGGTCCAGGTAGCGCTCGGCGTCCAGTGCCGCCATGCAGCCGGTTCCAGCCGAGGTAATAGCCTGACGATAGACATGATCCATGACATCGCCTGCGGCAAATACGCCCTCAATACTGGTCGATGTGGCATTGCCCGAGAGCCCGCTGTTGACAGTAATATAGCCACCATTCATGGTTAACTGCCCCTCGAAAATTGATGTGTTGGGGCTGTGACCTATAGCGATAAATACACCTTCTAAATCAATATCTTGGGTACTGTCATCTTGCGTGCTCTTAATCCGAATGCCAGTGACGCCTTTGTCATCACCCAGTACCTCGTCCAGGGTGTGATTCCAGGCGATCGAGACGTTGCCGTTTTTCTCTCTTTCGAATAATTTATCTTGCAGAATTTTTTCACATCGGAGGCTATCGCGACGATGTATGAGAGTGACTTTAGACGCTATATTGGAGAGATACAGTGCTTCCTCAACTGCCGTGTTACCACCACCCACTACGGCAACTTCTTTGCCTTTGTAAAAGAAGCCATCACACGTTGCGCAAGCGGACACACCTTTACCCTTGAAAGCATCCTCTGAGTCTAAACCTAAATACATGGCTGATGCACCTGTTGAAATAATCAATGCATCACATGTGTAAGCGCCATTAATATCGCCATTCAACTTGAACGGTCGCTGATTGAAGTCGACTGATTGGATGTAATCAAAAATGACTTTTGTGCCATAGCGTTCGACATGTTGGAGCATCCGCTGCATCAAATCGGGTCCTTGTAGTCCATCGAAGTCACCCGGCCAGTTATCAACATCAGTTGTCGTCATGAGCTGACCGCCTTGCTCAAGGCCAGTGATGATGACAGGCTCTAGATTAGCGCGAGCAGCATAGACACCCGCAGTGTAGCCTGCCGGCCCAGAACCTAGAATAATTAGTTTGTGATGTTGCGTGTCACTCATGATCTTTAGTTCCCTTAAATTAATATAACGAGTTACTGTTTGGTGCATTATCTTACGTAGCTCTGGTGATAGGAGCAAATCTCTGTAAACTCTAAGCTATGAATTGAATAGATCGTCTGAGGTTCATAATTGGAACAAAACACTTGACATTTATATTCAATAAAACAATGATTTACAACCTATATTTAAACTAATCACTCACAAGTGGCACGTGTAAGTAAAAAAACAAAAACCGCAACCAACTCGCGATTCAATATAAGTACAGGTTTACGCGAGAGTTCATTGGTTATTTTATTTGCCATTGGCGCATATTTAATCCTTGCGCTGGTGAGTTTTAATAATAATGATCCCGGTTGGTCGGTCAGCAGCTCGGGCGCACCCATCCAAAATATGGGCGGCGCAGCAGGCGCGTTTTTTGCCGATCTGTTCTTGTTCTTATTTGGTTACTTCGCTTATCTGGCGCCCTTAATGGTTGGTTATAGTGGCTGGG
>DDIE01000020.1:9154-22309 GCA_002338385.1 Proteobacteria bacterium UBA1858 | reverse complement strand
CATGGTTGGTTATAGTGGCTGGCTGATCCATAAAGGTGTGGATGATCAGGGCAAACTTGATGTGCATCTACTAGGCGTGCGTTGGGGTGGTTTCTTGCTAACCCTGATCGCAGGGTGTGGTCTGGCATCATTACATTTCAAATCTAACTATCTGCCATCAGATGCCGGAGGTGTCCTTGGAAACCTGGTGTCTAGTGCCTTTGTCTCAGCCTTTAGTTACTTGGGCGCAACCTTGCTTCTACTCGGCCTATTCCTGTCAGGAACTACTATTTTCACGCGTTTGTCTGTGCTCAAGTTGATCGACAATACCGGTAAAGTGAGTGTCCTTTGCAGTATCTTTATCTACCGCCTGGTGAGTCGCTTATGGCTTAAAGTGTGGACCCTGTTACGCGCTCAAACTGGCCAGTCGGCTGCTGCGATTACCTCTGCGCGGATAAAAAAAGAGCTCAAACCACGCAGTCAAAAGTTGCGTATCGAACCCAGTGTCACTGTGCCTGTGGTCAGTGAGCGCGCTCAGCGTGAAAAACAAATTCCATTATTCGAAGCGAAGGGTGATGGCACATTGCCACCGCTCAATATGCTCGATCAGGTGGTTGATGAATATGTTGGTTATTCTGATAAAGCACTTGAGGCATTATCAAAACAGGTAGAACTCAAGCTGTTAGATTTTGGCATTGAAGCAGAAGTCAGTGAGGTGCACCCGGGCCCTATCGTCACCCGTTTTGAATTGCTCCTAGCACCCGGGCTGAAGGTCAATAAAGTATCCGCATTGGCTAAGGATTTGGCCCGTGCGTTATCTGTCGTCAGTGTGCGTATTGTTGAGGTGATTCCGGGTAAGCCTTCGGTTGGTCTTGAAATTCCTAATGAAAAACGTGAGATGGTACGTCTCAGTGAAATACTCCAATCGCAAGCCTATGACAAATCAGCCTCATTGTTGACATTAGGCCTAGGTAAAGACATCGGGGGTCTGCCAGTGGTGGTTAATTTAGCTGCAATGCCACATTTATTGGTTGCCGGTACCACTGGATCAGGTAAGTCGGTGGGTGTTAATGCCATGATTCTGAGTTTACTCTACAAGGCCTCACCCACTGATGTGCGGCTCATATTAATTGATCCGAAGATGCTTGAATTGAGTGTCTATGAGGGTATTCCACACTTACTCACACCGGTCGTGACGGACATGAAAGAAGCATCCAATGCGCTGCGCTGGTCGGTTGCCGAGATGGAGAGACGCTATCAATTAATGTCAGCACTGGGTGTGAGAAATATCTCTGGCTATAACACTAAAGTGGATGAGGCAGCCAAAAAAGGTGAGCCAATTTTAGATCCCTTATTTTCAGCTGATGACCAACTCGCGCAAGATGCGCAAGCTGAGGCTCTGACAAAGTTACCAACCATTGTGATCGTAGTCGATGAATTCGCAGATATGATGATGGTGGTGGGTAAAAAAGTTGAAGAATTGATTGCTCGTCTAGCACAAAAAGCGCGTGCGGCTGGAATCCACTTGATATTGGCCACGCAAAGACCTTCGGTAGATGTCATTACCGGTTTGATTAAGGCCAACATCCCAACTCGTATGGCGTACCAGGTGTCTTCAAAAGTTGATTCTCGTACTATCTTGGATCAGATGGGTGCTGAGCAGCTGCTCGGGCATGGTGATATGTTGTATTTACCCCCCGGGACATCCATCCCTGAGCGTGTGCATGGTGCTTTTGTGTCGGATGATGAGGTGCATAAAGTATGTAATTATTTACGTGAAAACAGTGAGCCTAATTATCTGCAAGAGGTGGTTGAGACACCGCTGACAGGTGCAGACAATATTCCGGGCATGGAACCAATAATGGATCACAGCGAAGGGCTAGATCCGCTCTATGACGAGGCTGTCGCCATTGTCACCGAGACCCGTAAAGCCTCCATATCTTATGTCCAGCGACGTCTCAAAGTCGGTTATAACCGAGCCGCTCGTATGGTAGAGGAAATGGAAAACAGCGGGGTTGTATCTGCGGTTCAGTCGAATGGCTCACGCGAAGTATTAGCGCCACCTCCACCTAAGTGAGTATTAATTATGTCTGGCTTAAAAATATTTACTCTATTGCTGCTGGGATGGCTAGCAGCGTCAAGTGCGAGTGCCTTAAGTCTATCTGAGCTGACGCGTATCCTCGATTCGATTGAGCACTTCGAAGCGGACTTTTACCAACAGGTTTTGGATGAGCAGGATGAAGTAATTCAAGAGGCAAAGGGCAACATTAGCCTCAAGAAACCTGGTAGATTTCGCTGGCATTATGATGCCCCAATTTCCCAGCATATTGTTGCGGATGGAACCAATCTGTGGATGCTGGATTTGGATCTGGCACAGGTGACTGTTCAGCCAATTAATCAGGCCCTGGGTTCAGCTCCGATCATGCTGCTGATGGAAAACATGTCACTCGAGGATGATTTTGAAATTCGAGCAATGCCAGTGGCATTGGGTCTGGATTGGATAGCCTTGGTGCCCAGAATTCAAGATACTGAATTTTATCGGATTGAGATGGGTCTTGACGGTGAGCACGTTCGTGAAATGAAGCTATATGACCACTTCGATCAAAAGACAGTGATACGGTTTTCAAATATCGACACGCTTAAACAATTAGATGATTCTGATTTTAAGTTTTACCTGCCCTCTGGAGTCGATGTCGTCGGTGAACCCGAGTAAATTATGACCTCAAGCAAGGATATGTTCAGTGATGATCGGGTGACTACACACGAGAATCATTATCGTCCGTTAGCGGACCGCATGCGTCCTATGACGATTGATGAGTTTGTTGGTCAGGCACATCTACTGCAACAACAATCTCCGCTGCGGCGCTCAATAGATTCAGGTAGACCTCACTCTATGTTGCTGTGGGGACCACCAGGCACAGGTAAGACAACCATTGCCCACCTGCTGGCTGAACATTGTCAAGTGCCTTTCATTTCAATTTCCGCGGTGTTGAGTGGGGTCAAAGAAATACGCGCAGCGATTGACACCGCCAAACAGCAACTCACGACCCATGCCACCACCGTATTGTTTGTTGATGAGGTGCATCGGTTCAACAAGTCACAGCAGGATGCCTTCCTGCCGCACATCGAGAATGGCACCATTTGTTTTATTGGTGCGACCACTGAGAATCCTTCATTTGAACTTAATAACGCCTTGCTCTCCAGAGTGCGAACCTATGTTCTCAAACGACTTGATGCAGCCGCTATTGCACAGTGTTTGCACGCTGCGGTGAATAATCATGAGCGTGGCTTAGGTGAGATGAACTTAAAGATCCAGGATACAGCGATTGATCTGTTGGCGCGTGTGGCTGATGGAGATGCCAGAAAAGCGTTGACTTTGTTAGAACTCGCTAGTGATCTGGCCAGCTCCGAAGAAGGTCAAAAGATCGTTGATCAAGCGATCATTGAACAGGTTACACAGAGCAGCTTGAGACGGTTTGATAATAAGGGCGAGTACTTTTATGACATGATTTCGGCATTGCATAAGTCGGTGCGTGGCACTGATCCTGATGCCAGTCTGTATTGGTACTGTCGTATGCTCGATGGCGGTTGTGATCCTATCTATATCGCGCGCAGAGTCGTGCGCATCGCTTCGGAGGATATTGGCAATGCTGATCCCAGAGCGCTATCTATTGCCTTATCAGCCTGGGATACCTACACCCGTTTGGGTAGCCCAGAGGGTGAGCTGGCGATTGCTCAGGCGATCGTATATTTGGCGTGTGCGGCCAAGAGTAATGCCGTTTATGCGGCCTATAATGCGGCGCTGCGTGATGCCAAGGAATTAGGCACGCTGGAGGTACCACTCCACCTCCGCAACGCGCCCACACAACTGATGCAAGCGCTCGACTATGGTAAGGATTATCGCTACGCACATGATGAACAGGATGCTTATGCCAGTGGTGAGAATTACTTTCCTGAGGGCATGCAACAGCGCGTCTACTACACACCAGTCGAACGTGGTCTGGAAATTAAGATTAAACAAAAGCTGGAACAATTGCGCAAAAAATAACTTCGTCTTGGGTGGCTTTAATCCAGTGTGATATTGTGTATTATCGCTACACCTCAATTTACCGATCAGAAACTAGGAATACACTATGGCAGATGAATTAAGACTCTCAAAACAACTCGTCGACAACATCATGAATGTTGTTATGAATGAAGATAGTCGCGCTAAAGATCCTTTTATTGGCAGTCAGTACCTCACTGCAGTCGTTGGCTATGTGGTTGGCACTGCGGCCATCTCAGATACAGAAAAGAAAGAAATCATGGATGAGCTTAGTTCGTTTATGCATCATGTGTTCGAAGATGTTGCGCAACCTGAAGCCGTTGCGGTTCCTGCTGCACCTGTTGCCCCACCGGGTAGTGCGTTTGGCATCTGGAAGCCAGATAACGCCTAAGTCGTGTAACTTCTTTTCTCGCGGCGCAACAAACAGTATACTTTGCGCCTATCATCACAACCCAACAGAAGGTAGACACAATGGATGAAGAAGCGATCAAAACAATCATCACAGTAGTTGTTATGCTGATACCAGTACTCATACTCGCGTACAGCATTCTGGACAAGTTCATGTTCTAATCAGCAACTAATGTTAAAAAAGCCGCGATTAGCGGCTTTTTTTATGCCTAATAACAGCTCTAACTCACTGAATATTAGTCTCTTCTGAGGCGATCTGAGATGGCCATCGGTGAGGGATACTTCAACACCACGATATAGGACGAGGCGACGAAAGTGATAATGGTGGCAACGTGAATCAAATACGCGGCACGCTCACCGAGAGCGCCTACATTGAGGGCCAAGGCACCTAATAAGATTGAGAATTCACTCAATTGACCGATTCTGAATCCGATCTCACGCGCGTTACCCGCATCCTCATGGCCTAATTTGTGTAATAAAAATTGGTAGACCACGGGTTTGACCGCCAGTGCCATCGCCGCAAACACCAGCGCAGGCAGGATCACATCAGCGATGATGTCTAGTTCAAAACTGGCACCGATAGCAAAGAAAAATATGACTAAAAAGAAATCACGCAAGGGTTTTAGGCTCTCAGCAATAAACAGTGATATTGGACCAGTCGCGATAGAAATACCCGCAATGAATGCACCGATCTCATGCGAAAGACCAAGCTGCACCGCAAGCTCGGAGATACTGAGACACCAGCCGATAGCCACCAAGAAGACATACTCTAATATTCTGTCGAATTTTCTGAACAAATAATTGAGTACATAGTTAGAAAATATGAATGTGAATATCGCCAACAGTGGCAAAGTCAGAACGACTTGCAGGACACTCATTAAACCCTCGGACTCGCCGTTTGCTTTTGAGTGCAATAACAACATAAAGACTATCGCGATCAAATCCTGTAGCAATAAGATACTTATGATCACTTCACCAATATGGCGGTGGTGCAGTACTGTCGTGGGTAATAGCTTAAGTCCAATGATCGTACTGGAGAAAATCATACTGCCGGCGATGATGAGGCTGTCTGAGCTACTAAAACCCATCGTAATGGCGATCAAATATGAAATACCCGCGAGTATTAGTGAGGCTAAAACGGTAATCAGAGTGGTATCTTTGATCAGACTAAGTAGTTTTCTAGGGTCGAGGTTGAGACCTAGCAGGAACAACAGGAACATAATGCCGATGTCCGACACCTGTTGGATAAAGGCATGATCCTGGACAACCCCCAGCGCTGAGGGGCCCATCAATAAACCCAATCCGATATACGCGACTAACAGCGTTTGTCTGGCATATAAGGCTACAGTCGACAGAATGGCAGCACCACTGAAGATGATAAAGATAGTAAAAATAATTTCATCAGAATGCATCAAGGCTTCTCCACAGTCACTAGCTCTAACCAGTGTTTAACTGGTATTTCAGTCCCTTTTTGCATATGCATCAAACAACCGATATTGGCAGTCGCAATGACATCCACATTCTGAAGTTCAATATTGGCAATTTTCTTAGCGCGGAAATATTCAGCCTTATCGGCCTGTAATAATGAATAGCTTCCTGCTGAACCGCAGCATAAATGAGCATCAGCAAAATCAACTACATTGTACCCAGATCGAGCCAGTACTGTCTCCACGATACCATTGATTTTTTGGCCATGTTGGAGCGTGCAGGGCGCGTGAAAAGCCACATTTTGATAGGCTGAATGTTTGACTAGGCGCTGGTCTGCAAAATACTCGCTGACGTCTTGAGTGATCGCTGAAATGAATTTCGCCTTGTTTGCATAGACAGCATCGTCAGCCATAATGCGTGCGTAATCCTTGACTGTCAGGCCACAGCCACTGGCGGGCATCAAAATCTTATTGACACCAGTTTCGATATCCGGCCACCAGCTATCGATATTATGTCGAATGATCTCTCTGGCTTTGTCCGGATCACCGTTATGCTGGTCAATGGCACCACAGCATTGGACCTGCTGATGACTGAGTGCGTCAACATTGAGTGCGGCTAATATATTGCGCAGACTAATATTGATGTTCGGTGCAGTGACCGACTGCACACAGCCAGGCAGGATGATGACGCGGTCGGACACTGTCGTGGCTTGCACGCATGGGTCTGCATGCGGTTGTGGATACAGCTTCAGCCAGGTGGCAATCCGATACAGTGGTTTGAATAGCTTCGGCTGAGGAAAAACTTTTCTGATCAGCCAGCGCTTGCAGCGCTCAACTAGCCCACGCTGGGTGATCTGATCACTGTGCGCTTGACCAATTTCGAATAGTTCTGAATATTTAACCCCAGAAGGGCAGGTTGTTTCACAGCTCAAACAGCTCAGACAACTATCCAAATGGTGTTGGGTGGTGCGACTGACTGCTTGTTGATCCAACATTTCCTTAATAAGATAAATACGTCCTCTGGGGCCCTCCAATTCATCGCCGGATAATAAATAAGTCGGACAGGTGGCATTACAAAAACCACAGTGCACACAACTACGTAAAATTTGATCAGCGCGTTGGCCTTCTTTAGTACTCAGGAATTGCGATGAGAAGCGTGTTTGCATATTTAAAGCTCAGGATCTAGCTGGCCAGGATTGAGCAATCTATGCGGATCAAATGCGTGTTTGATGCGTTTATGAAGTGCCATTATCGCTGGCGCCATGGCCGACTGGCTGGTCGGTTTTGGATAGTTGAATAATCGTGCATGCCCACCGGCTTGATTAGCTGCGGCAATTATTTTGGCGCTGTCATCATTGCTCTTATACCAATGTAATCCTGCGTTCCACTCACAGGCCAGCGTGCCATTGATATTGAGAGCAGCACTGGCGATTGGCAGACTGCATCGCCATAGCGCTTGTTCGCGGCTAAAAAAACTATTCTGGTGCTCCTTAACATGGATCCAGAAGTCATTTTGCGCGACAACTTCTGCACCATGGGCCGCCTGGAAGGATGCAAGTTCAGCACCACTCAGCTCGAGGCGCAGATAGAGACTGTCAGCTTCAAAATAACTGGCGCTGACGGGTATCGACGTTTGGCTTAGACTAATGAGCGTATGGAGCGCTGTGCTTAAATCGCACTCGATGCGCACAGTAGTTTCTTGCTGTGGCATCGGCATCACCTTTAAACTGACTTGAAGTATTACGCCGAGTGTACCGAGGGCACCGCACATGGCGCGTGACACATCATAACCCGCAACATTCTTCATCACCTGACCCCCAAACGACAAATGCTGGCCCAAGCCATTGATGATGTCAGCGCCTAGCATGGCATCTCTACAGGCGCCCGCATAGGGTCGTCTGGGACCTGCCAGACCACAGGCCACCGTGCCGCCAATCGTGGCACTGTCTGCAAACGCTGGCGGTTCGAACGCTAACATTTGATTATGTGCAGCTAGCGTCTCCTCTATCAGTTTAAGTGGGGTACCGCAGCGTGCTGTGATGTAAAGTTCAGATGGTTCATAGTCGACAATGCCGATATGTCGGCTCACATCCAGGGTTGGCAGATCGTCACTATGAGGGTCTTGGTGAATATAAAAATGTTTGCTATTACCACCCTTGATCTGCAGTGGCTGACGTTGTTGAACAGCTGCGCTGACTTCTGCAACGAGGTCTTGAGTTAAATCATTATCAGCCATGAGACTAGAAGCGCGGCAGGTCTTTGAAAGGCATTTCACCCGCGTGGACATGCATGGCACCAAACTCTGCACAGCGCTGCAGGGTAGGAATTACTTTGCCGGGATTGAGTAATGATTGCTCATCAAAAGCTAGTTTAAGACGTTCAAACTGATCCAGTTCAGTACGTTTAAACTGAACACACATTTGATTGAGTTTTTCGACGCCAACACCATGTTCACCGGTAATAGTGCCACCTACTTGCACACACAGTTGCAAGATTTCACTACCAATTTGTTCAGCACGCTCAAGCTGGCCTGTGATGTTGGCATCATACATAATGAGTGGGTGTAGATTGCCATCACCCGCATGAAAAACATTAGCCACAGGCAAGTCATACTTAGTCGAGAAAAAACTGATTTGCTGGAGGACATAGGCCAGATGTTTCCTCGGTATGGTGCCATCCATACATAAATAATCAGGCGCTAATTGACCAATCGCGGGAAAGGCTGATTTGCGTCCTTTCCATAGGAGTTCTTGTTGTTGTGCATTAGCCGCTGTTTTGATGACGCTGGCATTATGCTGTTGACATAGCATTTTCACCTGGTGTAGCTGTTTTTTCAAAGCATCACCATAGCCATCAAGTTCACATAACAAGATAGCCTCTGCCGTGAGCGGATATCCGGGCTGACAAAAATTTTCGGTTGCTTGAATAACTGCTTTATCCATCATTTCCAGACCCGCGGGGATGATGCCCCCGGCAATTATTGCGGCCACCGCTGCGCCGGCATCTCTGATGTCATCGAAAGCGGCCAGCATCAATTCGCTTTTTTCTGGCTGAGCTAATAACTTTACTTTGGCCTCCAGAATTACCCCTAGCATTCCCTCTGAGCCGGTCATTAGAGCCAAAATGTCATAGCCTGGGGTATCGTAACAACTGCTGCCGGCGGTAATAAGTTCACCGCGATCGCTGACATAGCGGATTTCCATGATGTTATGAATAGTTAAGCCATACTTGAGGCAATGTACGCCACCAGAATTTTCTGCAATATTGCCGCCAATGGTGCAGGCAATTTGAGACGATGGATCAGGGGCATAATAGAGTCCGTACTGACTGGCGGCCTCGGAGATAGCAAGATTGCGCACGCCTGGACCCACTCTGGCGTATTGTTGCTGTGGATTGATCTCGTAAATAGTGTTGAGTTTGGCTAGATTGAGCACTATGCCCTGGCTGATGGGATTCGCGCCACCGGATAATCCAGTGCCCGCACCACGCGTTACAATTGGAATCTGCTCTTGGTAGCAGCGCTTGATAATAGCCACCACCTGTTGCTCTGTTGCAGGCAATAAGACAGCCATAGGCAAAGTCTTGTATGCTGTTAATGCATCGCACTCGTAGGGTCTGAGCGTCTCTTCAGTGGCAAGAATGCTCTCGGTTGGCAGGCAATCAGAGAACAACTGGGTCATATTCTTATGCATGTTATGAGAATACCTTACTTGCGTTAAGATTAGCTAATACTAGAGGTTATACAATGATATTAATTTGGATCGCTCTTGGTGGTGCAATTGGCTCAGTGCTTCGTTATTTAATCTATATTCGCATAGATAGTATGCACATGTCTGCGTTTCCGGTGGGAATTCTAGTGGTCAATGTATTAGGTTCATTTTTGATCGGCTATCTGACCTGGAGTTTAATTTACTCTATCCAATTGAGCGACGAATACCGCAGTGCGATATTGATCGGCTTGCTCGGGGGCTTCACTACTTTTTCAAGTTTTGCTTATAACAATGTTGATTATTTCATGAGCGGCCAATACTTAACGATGTTAATGAATATTGTGTTAAGTGTTGTTCTCTGTATTATTGCTGCCGGAGCAGGTTTGATGCTTGCAAAATCAATTATCAATTAAAAACAGACTATGTTAGATCCAAAACTTCTTCGCAATGATCCCGAGCGGGTAGCTGGCAAGTTATTAATCAAAGGTTATGTGTTCGATGTGGCCAAATTCAAAGCTATGGAGGAACGGCGTAAAGCGTTGCAAATTGATACTCAAGAGCTCCAAAGTATCCGTAATCAGAAGTCCAAACAAATTGGCCAAGCCAAAGCGCAGGGGCAAGAAATTGAATCCTTAAAAGCTGAAATGGATCGATTGGCTCAGGATCTAAAAGACAAACAGCAACAATTCGATGGCTTACAAGAGGAACTCAATAATTGGTTGGCTGAGATGCCGAATATTCCGCATGAGTCGGTACCAGCCGGTGACAGTGAGGCACAAAACACAGTCATTCACACGTGGGGAGAGCCTAAATCCTTTGCTTTCGAAGTGAAAGATCATGTCGATTTGGGCGAGCACCTTCAGCTGCTTGATTTTGAGTCTGCCGCTAAGATTACAGGTTCTAGATTCACTATTATGCAAGGTCAGCTGGCTCAGCTCCACCGCGCCTTAATCCAGTTTATGCTGGATATGCATACCCGTGCACACGGTTACACTGAAATCTATGTGCCCTATATTGTCAATTCCGATAGCCTCAGGGGTACGGGCAATTTACCGAAATTTGGAGAGGATTTGTTTCAGCTCAAAACTGATAGCGAATATTATCTGATTCCGACCGCGGAAGTGCCCGTCACGAATATGTGGCGTGATCAAATTGCTAGCGCGGAACAATTACCGATTAAGTATGTATGTCATAGTCCATGTTTTCGCTCAGAGGCGGGCTCCTACGGTCGTGACACGCGCGGCCTGATCAGACAACACCAATTCGAAAAGGTTGAATTAGTGCAACTGGTTCATCCTGACCACTCTTGGCAGGCATTTGCAGAGCTCACTAGCCACGCAGAAGCAGTTTTGCAAGCGCTGGCGCTGCCTTATCGAAGTATGACGTTATGTGGGGGCGACCTTGGGTTTTCCTCAGCTAAGACGATTGATTTGGAGGTGTGGTTGCCTGCTCAGGATACGTATCGTGAAATATCATCTTGTAGTAATTTCCTGGATTTTCAGGCCCGACGTATGAAAGCACGCTGGAAGGGACATGAGGGTAAGCCGCAGTTACTGCATACTCTGAACGGTTCCGGTTTGGCTGTAGGGCGCACACTTGTGGCGATACTGGAAAACTATCAGCAAGCTGACGGGTCGATTGAAGTGCCTAAAGCACTTGTTAATTACATGCATGGCACCACTGAAATTAGTATATAACTCACTGATATTCATATACACTATATAGAACAAGCGCGTGCTAGGCAAAAAAAAGCCCACATGGGTTGGGGCATGTGGGCTATAAACTTGTATTTGCATACAAGTTTTGGGGACTCGCTACACTCCCAATACTAGGGATACTTACGCTACATATGACTTGTGACTTGATTTATTCTTATACAGTCAGCGTCTGATCTGTCATATGCCTTTTGACTATGTGACATATAGTAATATTAAAAAGCTTGTAAGGCAAGTGTTTTTTATAAAATTAAACCATTTTATGAGTATCTCTATTAATCAGTTAAAAGCACATTTTCCTCACCCGGGCAGGGTAGAGTGGATAGGTGTGCGCCGCGCACGCAATTTGCCTGTTGAACAGCAGTCAAATGCTTATTTAGAAAAAGGTTATGGCATCGAGGGTGATCGCTCCAGTCTTAAATATGGTGGTAAGCGACAGGTCACATTATTTCAGGCGGAGTACCTGTCGGTGCTGGCGTCTCTCCATCCCATTAGTGTCATACACTACGCAGATTTACGTAGGAATATTGCGGTTTCAGGCATCAATCTCAATATACTTGTTAAACAGAAACTAGCGATTGGTGAGGCAGTATTAGAAATCACAGGGCTATGTCATCCCTGCAGTAAAATGGAGTCGCAATTAGGTACTGGCGCCTATAATGCATTGCGCGGTCATGGAGGGCTGACGGCGAAAGTTGTTCAATCAGGTGTTATACAGTTGGCAGATCGGGTTGAGGTCATTCTCAGTCCGCCTTCATAATCATCTGGTAGCTCAATACGATCCACGCAACTATAAAGCTGATGCCTCCAAACGGAGTAACCATGCCCAACATTTTCCAACCACTGATACTGAGTGCATATAAACTTCCTGAGAACAGAATTATTCCCACAATAAGTAAATAGCCCACCAGGGCATAATGTATTTGCTGGTATTGTTTAGCTATCAGACCGAGTACGATCAGCCCAATGGCATGGACTAAATGAAAATCAGCTGCGGTGTTAAAAATATCTAGGCTGTAACTATCTAACTGGTTCTTTAGGCCATGCGCGGCGAATGCACCCAGCATGATAGCCACAGCCGCGTTGAAACTGCCAAGAGAAATTATTACATTAGGACGCATGAACCCACTCCAATCTAAAGGTTAAGTATAATGCCATCATTCGATATTGTCTCAGAAGTCGATACTCACGAGTTAAGCAACGCGGTCGACCAGGCTCATCGCGAGATAAGTAATCGCTTTGATTTCAAAGGCAGCGATGCCAAAGTGACACTGAAAGACACAATTGTCACCATGGAAGCCCAGGTTGAGTTTCAAATCAAACAGATTTACGACGTGGTGACCCAGAAAATGGCCAAGCGTGGCATTGATCTCGCGTGTGTGGAAAAGTCTAAGTTGCAGGAAGGTAATAATCGAGCCACCCAGAACGTGGTGATTAATCAGGGTATTGATAGTGAAATCGCTAAAAAGATCACAAAATCACTCAAACAACAGAACTTTAAAATCCAAACACAAGTTCAGGGCGAAAAAGTCAGAGTGACAGGGAAAAAGCGAGATGATCTTCAGCAAGCGATGCAGTTCCTGCGTGAAATGTCTTTAGGCGTACCGCTGCAATTCAACAATTTCAGAGATTGAGCACTGTCGCACGCTTGATCACTGACTCACTAACCAGGCCAGTAGGGCGACAAAACCGATCACACCAAGCAGCGGTACCATCGCAGCTTGCCAATCTCCCGCTTCAGCCTTGGGCGAATTAGTGAACATTTGTTTTGCTCGTGGCAGTAAGAAGAACAGCATTAAGATAAGGAATATTGCGCTACTAATTTTCATCCAATCCATAATTACTCCTAAATAAACTGTGCAAAAAAATTA
>DDIE01000020.1:0-8867 GCA_002338385.1 Proteobacteria bacterium UBA1858 | reverse complement strand
CCAAAAAAATTACCGCAAAAAAAACCCGCTTAGAGATAAGCGGGTTTGATATTTACTTCAATCTTTATTCTTAGTCGTCACTGCCAAACACACCTAAAATCTGCAGCAAACTGACAAAGATATTATACAAGCTTAGGTATAATGACACAGTTGCCATGATGTAGTTGGTCTCACCGCCGTTAACGATGCGGCTGGTGTCGAACAGGATGAAGCCACTCATAATCATGATGATCGCAGCGGAAACCGCGAGAGAAAGAGCAGGAATGGCCAAAAAGATGTTAGCCAGGCTAGCGACTATAGCGAGCACTATACCTACCATTAAAAAGCCACCCATGAAGCTGAAATCTTTCTTAGTTGTTAACACATAGGCTGAAAGGGCCAAGAAGATAATACCAGTACCACCCAGTGATGTGGCAATCAGCTCAGCACCGTTAGCCAGCGATAAATAAGCATTCAGCAACGGGCCCAGGCCGAAGCCCAATAGGCCGGTGATTGCGAAGACTACGCCGATGCCAGCGGTCGAGTTAGCGGCACGTGGCAGGACCAACCAAATCAAGCCTAGCGCTCCGAATGAGCAGATCATCGAGGCCATATGACCCACATTGACCGTCATTGATATCCCAGCCATGAGCGCGCTAAACAGCAGTGTCATGGATAGCAGCATATATGTATTTCTCAGTACTTTGTTGATACTGATTGAAGACGTTGAACTGATAGAAGATGAATAATTTCTCATATTGACCTCATAGTCATGAAAGATTGTTTTATTACCGTTAGTGTAGCGGTATTGAGGAAAAGTTTCTATCGCTGATGCTTATTGCCGCGAGTTGTATAGGTGCGGAACCTATGGATGGGTGTGCTTGTTTTGAGAGGGTTAGGCGTCAGGGCTGACTTTTATAATTCTGCAACTTGTGGATTGGGTGATTGCCGAATCTGAGGGTAGGTGACCAGCAAACTGATAGGCTGGCCCGACCGCTGTGATGACGCCGTCAGTCAACATAATAATGGCATCAGCAAAATAATTGATATTGCTTCTAGGATCGCCGGCCGCATGCTCGTCTGAATATGTGAGCACTGGTCCACGAATTGCCTGTACCTGTTCTTTCATATTATTACCAGAGATGTTGCTAGTTACTTAAATCTACATCAAAAAATCTCTTTCGTCATGGGATAACTGATAAAAAAGTGAACTTAATTCCAGTAATTTCAGAGGTTTTTAGCGCCACTTAGAGAGCATAAATCATGCTGATATTTAAGAGTGCCTAGTAACAATCTGTATACTATAGATAATAATAGTTCAGTCAAAACCCAGCACAGGGAGATTTAATTTTTAAAAAAGTAGAGTGTTCTGCATCGTGAAGAATTTCAAAAATAATGCCCAACCTTGATTAAATTTCCATGAATACTGGTTGTAAGGGGTTAAGTGTGATAAAAAGTCACGCTTAATCGACACCAGCCATAAGAAAGTTCACACCAATACGGAGAGTTGGCAGAGTGGTCGAATGCGGTGGTCTTGAAAACCATTGACGGTTGATCCCGTCCGGGGGTTCGAATCCCTCACTCTCCGCCAGTATCTTAATTCTATCAGAAACTTAGACTTGATCGTCGCAGTGCCCCACATCCTACCCCACAGCAAATACTCACTGCAGTCTGTGATCTTTGGGGCCCAGACAGTGATATTCTCAGTGATAAAAAAAGATCTGAATTCTGTGTTACTAATATACCCATACCTTTATCTAATTCAATCTAACGAGCCTGCAGGATAATGTTTAATTTGGGCTGCCGATCAAATTTTCATGCAACAGACATCATGATAATGCTAGAGTTCTGTTGTCAGAAATTTCACCCTGATCATGGCTGCAAGCATCATCACTATTGTTAAACCATGTTCGAGGCTGAGAATGAACTATTTGGGGACGAGGATATGTCAGTCAAAACATGGGTTTTCATTCTTTCTACTTGTTTGTTATTTGTTTCACAAGCGGGTGCTGAGTCGTCACTGCCATACCCACAAAGTGAGGCGGTTAAGCGTCAAACCATGAACATGAATGAGATTGAGCGCGAATTGGAACAGCAACTCGCCATTGCTAATCAGCCGATCAGTCCGCAACAGCAAGCATTATTGGCGCAATTCAATCAGGGACTGAAAGAAAATCCACAATTACAGGCTCAGTTCGAGGCGGCAACACCAGAGCAGCAGGCGGCATTCATGGCTCAGTTCGGCATCATCATGCCGGGAGTTGGGCAAGATCAACAATTTGCGTTTATTCAGCAACGTCTGGATAGTGTGCTTAATGATTTAGAGCAATCGGGCGCGGCACGTGAGCATTCACAGGTGGCTGCACTCTATCAGCGGGTGGATGTTGCACGCCAACGTATCGCTGAAATTCGTAATAAAGAAGCGACTAAAACTGAGCAGGGATTAGCGGCTAATAACACTGAGGATTTCCCTGAGTTTGAGATCCACCTGCAAAGCGCAATCAATTATGTTCTTGCGCTAAAGGATGCTGTATTAGCCAGTCGTGAGATTGTGGCACTGGGTAAGCACAGACCGGCGCAGGGTCAGGCCTGGTTGATTGAGAATAAGGTCAATGGTGTGGTGTTGCAGCGGCATAAGCTGGGCATAGACCAGATGGCCCGTTATCGTCAGGAAATTGAACAGTGGTCAGCGCAATATCAGCCATTGTTTCAGCGCAGTACAAAATATAATAAAGACTGGTCTGATTTGGTGGCTGCAATGAATGAGGTAACCACAGCCTTGAACAACGAAAGTCCTCGATCAACACAAGTGCTGGCAGCGGTAATCGAGCACAATCTTCATGCAATGCTATCTACGTTATCACCCTCTGCCGATGATACTAACGCAATGCATATGGCAGAATCGATTCTTACTAATCGGGCGCGCTATCCTGAGCGCCGCCCTTATGATGCTATAAGCCAGATTCGTACCAACATAGACCTGGCTTTACGCGGCTACCCGACTCAGGCTAATCAATCATTAGCTGAACAGCAAGCTGAACTGGCGCAGGCCAATCAACATGTTGCAAAACTCATATCAGACCATGCGCGTTCATTGATTAAAGATCAAAGAATGCCCAGCGATGATTATCAGGGTGAGGATAAAAAAGCCTTAAAGGATAAAGCGCTAAGTCTGGTGAAAAAGCATTATACAGGCATGAAAATTCACTCAGTTGCAGTGTGTTGTGAATGGGATCACACACAATATAGTGAAAAGATCAGAGATTTAGATGGTCGCGAAATTACCCGCCATTATGATTACCGTGATAATCAAATTGCAGTTGCTGTTGTAGTTGACAAAGCCGATGCAAAGATGGTGGTCGTTGGAGTGCGTGAAAACTTTATCAGTAATCAGGAGACAATAGAGATCTTAGCGGAACGTCCAATGCTCACCGACAACCTGTGAATCGAATAAGATTCTGGCAGAAGCTGCAGCTACTTACATGTTTGACCTCTGAGCACCGGACTGCGATACATAGAGCCACTCCAATGCGAGCAGAGCTCAAGGAGAATACTCAGATGTATAAATGCGTAAGCAGGCACAATTGAGTTGCAGCAGGGCAAAACACTCGACTAGGTAAAGATTGGCCAGGGAAGTGCTGTCTTGCCAAGACTCGTATAGGCACACCTTGCCAGAATCCTGCGATACAAGGAAAAGTACGATGCCAAATGCATGGTGGAAAATCTACTGGGGCAATTACACAAGAGGGGAGAACACGAATTTCAGCAGTATTGGAGGATAGAAATAATTAGCCATAATCAGGTGTTGTGATAAGGTGTAAGCTCGATAAGAATTATTATATGAGGTGTTCATGTCAATACTTATTGTCAATGGCGTTATGGTTAATGAAGGGGCTGCTTGTGAGCAAGATATATATATTGAACATGGCCGCATCAAGACCATTGCTGCAGACTTACAGTCGCTACAGGCCGATGAAATTATTGATGCCAAAGGCAAATACGTCCTGCCTGGTATGATTGATGATCAAGTTCATTTCCGCGAGCCTGGCTTATCGCACAAGGGCGGTCTGCACACAGAATCGCGCGCAGCAATTGCTGGCGGCATCACTAGTTTTTTTGATATGCCTAACGTCAAGCCTCCAACCGTCAGCTTGCAAGCATTAGAGGAAAAATTTCAATTTGCGCAGGGTAAATGTGCGGCTAATTACGCATTTTATCTCGGTGCAACAAATGATAATGCCGATGAGCTGAGTCGCCTAGAGCCTGGTGTCACCTGTGGCATTAAGATATTCATGGGGGCTTCTACTGGCAACATGCTAGTGGATAAAGACGAGGTGTTAGAAGATATATTTGAGCATGCGCAAACGGTCGTGGTCACTCATTGTGAAGATACTCCGACGATTAAAAATAATGAATTAGCCGCCAAAGAAAAATATGGTGAGGATATTCCAATTGAGCAGCATCCTTACATCCGTTCTGAGGAAGCGTGTTATTTATCGTCTCAAAAGGCCGTCGGCTTAGCAAAAAAATACGGTACTCGGCTGCACGTTTTGCACTTAACAACCGCTAAAGAATTAGAATTCTTTAAGGCGGGTGATATCAATAGTAAGCAGATCACCGTAGAGGCATGCGCACACCATTTATTCTTCAGTGAAGATGATTATTCCCAACGTGGTGCTTTTATTAAATGTAATCCAGCGATCAAGCGCCAGACAGATAGAGACGCGCTGGTGCAAGCGGTCAGCCAAGGTCAGATTGACATTGTTGCAACCGATCATGCACCTCATACCCTGGCAGAAAAAACCGGTACTTATCTCAAGACTGCTGCTGGCATGCCCCTGGTTCAATATGCTTTACCCAGCCTGTTGGAGTTAGTGCATGACGATAAATTATCTATTGAACAGCTGGTCAATGTAACCAGTCATAATGTAGTTCAGCGATTTGGCATTCTGGGCCGTGGCTATTTACGTGAGGGTTACTGGGCAGATGTGGCCATCGTCGATATGCATGCGACAACGACCGATACACCAGAACGCGTCTTGTATAAGTGTGGTTGGTCACCTTTTGACGGGATTCAATTCAGATCGCAGATTGCCACGACCATAGTCAATGGCCATCAAGTATATGCTGCAGGTGAAATATTAACCCAGCAGAATTATGGAGAGCGCCTAGAATTCAGTTCTGATTAATTCGCTGTACTACGCGCTTGAATATAGTCTGCTAACGCCAGGGGAGACGCTAATCGTTTATATGCAAGCATGGATGCAAGCATTGCGCATACATCAATGGTCTAAGAATGCGTTAATTTTTGTACCACTACTCACTTCTTATCAATATACCCAAACCAGTCAGTTAATCCTGGTACTGGCAGGTTTTCTGTCCTTTTTTCTTTTAGCCTCCCGTACCTATATCATCAATGACATCATCGACCTGACTACCGACAGGCAGCATGAGTTTAAAAGAAACAGGCCATTTGCCAACCAATCGTTAAGCATCAGACAGGGCGTATTGGTCGCCGTGGGCTTGATCCTCATGGCATTGACTCTAGCAGTCAACTTGAGTCTCAATTTTGCTATTTGCGAATGCATCTATCTGCTACTGACCTTAGCTTACAGTTTTATATTTAAACGCTGGATTTATGTCGAAACTCTGGTGTTGGCGTTTTTGTACACCTTACGAATTATTGCAGGTGGCTATTTGATTAATGTCGATATCAGCCCCTGGTTGCTGGTATTTTCGATATTCGTATTTTCCAGTCTGGCCTGTATGAAGCGATGTATAGAGTTAAAAATGCTTGATCCTTCATGTGCGACTCAATTGGTTGATAGGGGTTATCACATAAGTGACCTGAAATTCTTGCTCAGCTATGGAATCATCTGCTCATGTGCGGCAATCATGACTTTACTGTTGTATATCAATAATCCCGAAGTTATCGCGCAGTATTATCGTCCTCAACTACTATGGCCTTTGACAGCGTTGATATCTGCCTGGATATTGTTTATTTGGTTTAAGGCATTACGTGCCGAAGTCGGTTACGACCCAGTGATTTTTGCCATCAAAGATAAAATTAGTCTCATCAGTATCATCCTCATGATAGCGTTATTACTATTGTCTCATAGCAATGATTATTCGTTCCTGCCATGATGCCTGCGATACGTGATTTGCATGACCAACATCCGGCGATGAGCAATCTGCTACTAGCAAGTATGGTGACAATCATCTCGATATCAATAACTGGCTTTGATTTTCCTTTCTACAATAATCAATATCATGTCCCAATCCTGCTCAATTATGCCGAATTAGAACAATTCAAAAATGACACTTTCATCCAATCACTCACTAATTATGTCTCAGGTTTTTGGTGGTTATTAAAGCCATTCACTGAGCCAGACAATATCACCTCAATCATAGGTTTTTGTCATTATCTAAGTCGCTTGTTGGCTTTCCTTGGCTTATCCATTCTTCTTGATAGTTTCAATCTTAGGTCGCTCAAAACGAAACTACTGACAATGGTCATCATTGCAATCAGTCCGATAGTATCCAGTGCAACACCCACTCACTCTTACGTTGGTGTGGGTGGCATGTTTTTGAATTATTTTACACATAGCGAATTAGTCTGGGGTTTATTATTTCTTTCTTTCGCTGCAATGCTCAAAAATAAAATCATCCTGGTGGCCACGTTCAATGGATTGATTATAGTGATCAATTTGTTTGTTGGCTTGTGGATGCTATACGCACAACTCATTACTGTCATCCTACTGAAAAGAAGAATATCACTGGCTAAGTTTATGGTGGGCCTGATTATTTTTTCATGCATTACTTTGCCGATTATTATATTCACATTGAGTGCGATCAGTAGTGACAGTGCACACGCTGATTTCTCATACATTGAATATATTAGAGCATATTTTTCCAGTCACTTTTTAATCGAAGCAGCCAGCTATAGGCAGATCCATTCATTTATATGTATTACGCTGGCAGGATTTATTGCGCTGAGTTATTTAGATAACAGGAAATACTGGCTCATTACGTTAGCATCAATCCTATCAATCTTCGTGATTGGTTCATTCCTGCCTTATGTGTTTGATCATCGTTTCATATTTAATTTGCATTTATTGAGGGTGGATTGTCTTATCCAAATGTTAGCCACCATATTTGCTGCATTTGCTGGAGCCAGACTGCTCTTCCATGGCCAATCAAGCTATGAAAATATTATTGGCTCTGCGATTATCTTGACTCTTATCCAATCCGATGACTGGAGCCTGAACTTGTTATGTATAACACTATTGGCCGGGCATCCCAGCCTACAACAACGCGTTCAGCAATACTGGTCATTCACCCAACTTCAGCTTAGTTCCAACTTGTTGCATGGACTGCACCTCGCTCTACTTTTGGCAGCCGCTGTCGTTCAGCTTATTGCTATGCGAGAAGATTTTTCTTGCTACCACTTACTGTCATTGCTCGTTGTTCTATTCTTGGCTGCTCACTTTTATCTTGCTGGAGTGGCGCTATTGAGGCCATCATTACTCGCCGTCGCACTTATCTACGCACTTAATTTTAATAGCCAGTTAATCACTGATAAGTTCCATCTTAATTTTTATCAAAATCGAGTGCTTCAGGGAGCCGACGGTTGGAATGAACTCTTATCTTGGGTGCGAGACAGTGATTTGATGGGTCCATTTTTCATACCCTATAACAATCACTTTTACTTTAAGATGATGACAAAGAAAACTGTCTGGTATGATAGCAGGGAGGGTGCTGCTGTGATGTGGTATCCCGCTTTTTATCACACTTGGATAGAGCGGAAAATTGCACTTGCAGAAATGAAAAAAGCCGTCGGGAAGATTAACAAAACACGTGCCTATATCGTGTATGCACAAAATAATAATATTCCTCACATTATACTCAAACAAAAACACTGTCCTGAAGAGACAATGCATAGGGTGAACATAAAAAAATATTCTGTTTGTTCTATTACGCCTAGGTTGAATTAAATGAAACTTATTCTGATCAGATCAATACGCTACCTGCTGATGGCTATATTTGGCGCTTTCATACTTATTCCAGGCTATGAGGTCTGGGTCGGCGATCTACCATGGTTGGAGAGTAAAGCGCAGATACTTGCAAATCTAACCTTTGCAAGTACTGAGATGTGGAAGCGAGTATTTACATTCTATCTTGCCTTATGGTGTGGGAAAGCCATTCTCTGGGCGCTCAATACAGCCAGTGGAAAGCCAACTTAGTACGCGGCTGTTTATTTAATGGCTGAACAGCTAACAGTTGTGTTTATTTGCATGGGCAATATATGTCGCTCTCCACTCGCGCATGCAGTATTCAGTCAACTTGTTCAGCAACAAGGCCTGCAAGAAAGGATCACAGTGGATTCGGCAGGTACCCATGCAAACCACACCGGTAAAAAACCAGACATACGTGCGATAAAAGTCGCGCGCGTTAATGGCTATGAGGTCAACAAGCTAAGATCAAAAAAAATTACCCAGAAATTAATGCGCCAGGCAGATTATGTATTGGCGATGGATCAACAGAATATATCCGATCTGCAACTTGCCTTTGGTGAACCGGAGACTAATAAGATTGACCTGTTGCTTAACTATCACTCGCTCCTGAGCGGTGAAAATGTGCCGGATCCTTATTACCGAGATTACGCAGCGTTCGAAAATGTCCTAGCGATGGTTGAGAATGCCGCTCTGGGTCTACTACAGCATATCCGCCACAGCCATCAGGTATAGTCACACTCCAACATGTTTACTGTGTTGGAGTGGAATAATTCGCCCAGTGTAAGCTGACTCAGTCTTCAGCAATCTTCTGTTCTTTGGTCACTGCTGGTGCTGCAGCGGCTACAGATTTATTCGCAGATGATGGTGCTATTT
>DDIE01000050.1 GCA_002338385.1 Proteobacteria bacterium UBA1858 | reverse complement strand
TCTGGGATTTTGGTAAAGCTAGTCAGTTGTAAAAAGATTTCATGCAAATCCAGAGTGATTTTCGGATCGCTGGTGAACATGCCGTAGTCAGTATACAACTTGGCGGTGCTTTGATGGTAATTGCCAGTGCCCAGATGCGCATAGCGCACTAACTTGCCTTGCTCTCGACGGATAATTAGAATCATTTTGGCGTGAGTTTTTATGCCAACAATGCCATATACAACATGCGCCCCTGCTTTCTGTAAGCGGTTAGCCAGGGTGATATTTGCGGCCTCATCAAAGCGTGCCATCAGCTCAATCACGACAGTCACTTCCTTGCCTGCTTCAGCCGCTTGTACCAAAGCATCAACAATTCTGGACTTAGCCCCCGTGCGGTAAAGCGTTTGTTTGATAGCCAGAACTTTAGGATCTTTCGCGGCTTGATGAATAAAGCTTATAACGGGTGTAAATGATTGATAAGGATGATGCATGAGCACATCCTCTTGTGCGATAACTTTGAATAAATTTGATTCTGGTGTGATTGGTTGTGGCAGCTTTGCTGTGAAGGGAGCGAATTTCAAATCAGGCCGCTCCAGTAAATCATATATATTGGACAGACGATTTAAATTAACTGGGCCATTAACGCGATATAAATCAGTTTCAGTGAGATGGAATTGTTGGAGTAAATACTGAGTGAGGTGATCTGGCGTATTATTTGATGTCTCAAGTCTTACTGCATCGCCATAACGTCTCGAGGCAAGCTCGCCCTCCAGCGCGAGCATTAAATCATCAATTTCGTCCTCGACAAATAAATCACTATTACGGGTCACTCGAAATTGATAGCAGCCATGTATATTAAGACCCTCGAATAACTCATGCACATAGGCATGAATTATTGACGATAAGAAGACATACTTGCTGGCTACGCTATCCTCATCAGGTAGCTCTATGAGGCGCGGTAATGACCGTGGTGCTTGTACGATTGCTAGGTGACCATCGCGTCCAAACGCATCAGTGCCTCCGACTTCGACGATGAAGTTCAAGCTTTTATTCAAGATGCGCGGAAACGGATGTCCTGGATCAATCCCTAGAGGGCTTAGTACCGGTTCGACTTGATCAGTAAAATATTTATGTATCCATGCACGTTGTTGAGTCGTCCATCGTTCTCTGGGAATCAATTCTACATTTTGTTCCGCTAAGGCGGGAATGATTATTTCGTTGAAGACTTTATATTGTTCTTCTACCAGCCGACTTGCCTGGTGTTTTATTTCTATGAGTAATTGAGTGGGCGGAATATCATCCGCAGTTTTGTAACCTGTAGAGTATTCGATATGTTGCTTGAGACCACCGACACGTATCTCAAAGAATTCATCCAAATTACTACAGGAGATACATAAGAATTTGAGGCGTTCCAAGAGTGGCGCTGACTGATCTCGGGCCTGTTCCAGCACGCGCTCATTAAATTTAAGTTGGCTAAGTTCTCGATTAATGAACAGCTCTGGCCGAGTAACATCAGGCCTAGCGCCTTTAAATTCAGTGGTCATGTTTTAAGTATTGAGTACTTGGTCATAGAAAGCCAACATTCTCCCAGCTAAGTTAGATGAGTTCCAGTTTGCGGCATATATTCTAGCTGCTTCGCTTATGCTGGCATATTGCTCTGGATCTTGTAATAAAGTTGCTACTTTTTGAGCAAAGTCACTGACTTGCTCAGTGCTGATTAAAGCACCCTCGCAATCGGTTAAAATATCAACTGTGCCCATAGCCGCTATCGATACTACCGGTGTGCCTGAGGCCATTGCCTCCAGGAGGACTAAGCCTTGAGTTTCGGTTTTTGAGCTAAATACAAAAATATCCGCACAATGATAACAGTCAATCAATTCACTGTTGCGGTCAAGGTAACCAACAAAACTGACATTATCTTGCAAACCCATCTTAATCACCTGCTGCTGATAATCTTTTTTAGCTGGACCTTCGCCGGCGATAATCAGAAATATCTCAGGTAATGTATGTTTCAATTCCTGAACTACGTCTAGCAGCAGACCCATGTTCTTTTCGAATGCCACGCGACTAACATTGAGCAACAGCTTTCTGTTATCGGGAATATTATACTTGTGGCGGAATTGATCGGGATGAGCCTGGGCAAATTTATCTGAGTCTATGCCTGTTGGGATGATAGTGATGTTGTTCTTCACCCCATAGTCTTTTAGCAGATTAACAATAATTGATGAGGGCGCGATGACGCCAGATACTTGGTTGCATTGACCGGATGAAAAACGGCGTGCGAAAAAACGCAAAAACTGTTTCGGTAAAAACGGGATGTAGTGATATAGGTATTCTTCAAATAAAGTATGGTATGTGAGTACGCTGGGTATCTGTAAAGCTTTGGCAATTTTGATTCCCGCGTAGTGTGCGATAAAAGGTGTGTGGATATGGACGATATCAAAATTCTGTTGAGCAAGTTCTGGAATCAGGCGCACGATGGCCGAGAATTTCATCATCCGATCTTCAGGATCGTAGGGGATACCAAAAGAAGGTATCCGCATAATATCGCTCGCGGGTGTAACGTCAGTGACATAGGACGGTACTATCAGACTGACCTGATGGCCACGCGCTTGAAATTCATTCTTAAACGTCTGAATCGAGGTAGATACCCCATTGATCCGAGGGAAATAAACATCCGATATCATTAAGATTTTCATGCCAGAAAAGAATCAGTCGAATTAGTTTCTGGCGGGCGTGAGGTTATCAATAAATTGTCTGGTCGCCTGTTCCCAAGTGTACTCTGAGGCTTGCTGAGTACAATCCTGAGGATTCAGCTGTAACGCATTCATGGCAGCTGTTTTCAGGTCATCATTTAAACAACCAGTGGTACCATTGCGCACCACATCTCGTGGGCCTGTTACCGGGAAGGCGGCTACCGGTAGTCCACATGCCATGGCCTCTAACATCACCACGCCAAATGTATCGGTAAGGCTGGGGAACACGAATACATCACCCGCCGCGATATAACTCGCGAGTTCAGCGCCAAACTTATAACCTTCAAATTTAACTTCTGTGTAGCGCGTGCTCAATTCGCTGATGGCCGGGCCATCACCAATCACAACTTTGGTGCCTGGGATATCGAGTGATAGAAAAGCTTCGATATTTTTTTCTACTGCAACACGTCCGACATAGATCCAGATTGGCCGTGCATAGTTCAGAAATGCTTTATCTTTAGGCATGAAGATGCTGGCATCAACACCACGTGTCCACAATACAATATTCTTAAAATCACGCTGCTCTAAGAGCGTGCGCTGATGGGGTGTGCCAACCATAGTGCGGGTCGCACGACTGTGAAACCAGCGGAAAAAACTGTAAGAAATATTCAAGGGTATGGGAATACGCTCACGGATATACTCTGGGAATTGGGTGTGATACGAAGTTGTAAAATTTAAACTATGGTTAATACAGTAACTGCGCGCTGCCAGTCCCAAAGGACCCTCGGTAGCAATGTGAATATGGGTGGGATCAAACGCGTCGATTGCTGAGGCAACACGTCGACCAGGATTTAAAGCTAATTTAATTTCAGGATAAGTTGGGCACGGTAGTGTTTTATAATCAGCAGGATTAATTACAGTCACTTCATGACCTATTGCCTGAATCGTGTCACGCGTTTTACCTAAGGTAGTGACGACACCATTAACCTGCGGTTTCCATGCATCTGTGACAATAATGAGTCTCATTGCTTATCCGAGTGTGGATTGTTAGGGCTGGTATTTAACATCTGCCCATCTTATACCAGACACTGGCTAGGTCACACCAATAAGATAATAGACGTTATTAATTAGGCGGCTTGTTTATCGGCAACCTTAGCTCGATCGGATATGACCTCTACCTTATCCTCACTCCAATAGATAAGCTCAAGGCGCCCATCTGCATGCTCAATTAGGCTAGAGCAACTCTCAACCCAGTCGCCATCATTGCAATAAAGTACGTCGTCTATGTAACGAATCTCAGCATGATGGATATGTCCACAAACAACCCCATCTACATTCTTTTCGTTGGCAAGATGTGCGAGTGCATCCTCAAAGCTGCCGATATAATTGACTGCATTTTTAACTTTCAGCTTGAGGTATTTGGCTAACGACCAATAATCTTTTTTAAATAATTTGCGGAAGATATTAACGTACTGATTGAGCTGTAGCAGGGTATCGTAAGCCCAACTTCCCAGTTTGGCGATGAACTGACTGTGCTTAACAATCGTATCGAACTCATCACCGTGCAATATCAGCAATTTTTTACCATCGGCCGTAGTATGTGTGTAGTCTAGATGTATTTCGACATTACCGAATGAGTAACCACAATACTCGCGCATGACTTCATCATGATTGCCAGGCACGTAGATTACTTTGGTACCATGTTTGGCTTTACCCAGTATTGAGCGAACAACATTAGTATGCGCTTGTGGCCAGTAGGATGATTTTTGTAAACTCCAAAAATCGACGATATCTCCCACTAAGTATAAGTATTCGCATTCTGTGCTGTGGAGAAAATCTAGCAGGGTCTGTGCTTGGCAGCCTCTGAAACCGAGGTGAACGTCTGATATCCAAATACTTCTTACTCTAAGCGGGGTAGATTCGACCAATGGAAAACCTTTGCATAGATTAGATTGTCGACAGGTTATGTCGGAATGGTTACAAATCTATGAATCAAGCATGAACTATTTATTAAATATTGGTAGTTGTGGCTATATTTATACATAACAGTCATGATTCGTTCATATAGTCATCACGCGCATGAAATATAGCTGGCATAATATGACAATCAAGCACTATATTACACCTAACCCATGTGACGTATTGATAAGCTATGCAGGCAAAATTACATCAAATCCTGAGTCGAGCCGACCACCTGGAAACGCGCTTATGCATCTTGCTCAATAGTAGCAGTCGTAAGACAGCTGTCAGGTTATTTTTCCGCGCTATCAGTCGCATGGGTGATGGCGTTTTATGGTACTCGCTTGGCGCATTGCTGCCATATTTGTATGGCATGCAGGGTCTTTATCAGCTCATCCATATTATGCTGACAGCGCTAGTGGTACTGATGGTGTATAAATTTCTCAAGCAAAAGCTGGTACGTGAGCGACCATTCATCAACTGTGACATCATTCAACAAGCCGCACCCGCGCTCGATCGCTACAGCTTTCCCTCTGGACATACCATGCATGCTTTCTCATTCAGTATCATGTTCAGTATTTATCTGCCACAGATTGCCTATCTTGTCTGGGGCTTCACCTCGCTGGTCGCCTTGTCCCGAGTAATTTTGGGATTACACTATCCAACAGATGTTTTTGCCGGTGCGTTACTCGGCAGTATTCTGGCACTTTCCAGCGTAGTATTAATTACGCTCTAGTCATAGCAAATAGCCTCGGCCACCGGGTCTCTACTCACGGGTCTTAGCCAACCTGTCACGCTCAGTGGCAGCAACCTTCTGTCATTGTTGCCACTCAATCATTAGCTGCGGTGATTGATTGAAGTGTGGCTAGCTCGGCGCAATCAGATTCTCTCAGGGTCTACACGTAGAGTGACAATAAGGGCATAAAGCAGGCGCGAATAAATGACATTCTGTAATTAATTTGAAATAAAGACGACCTATTATCCGCATCGCGACATTACATTTTTGTAATCTATTTGCCATTAATATGACTAAAAGTGAGTTAAGTGATGATGATATTGAAATATGGCAGGTCAGTTGCAGCATTTGGCATGATGGTGTTAGCCCTGTGCGCCAGCCCGGTATTTGCATCGAATGATGCGATCAAGGAACTGCTCAAGGTGCTGCGTGACAACGGCACGATTAGCGAACAGGCCTACAGTGTTCTCAAGAACTCGGTAGATGCTGATGCTGAGCGCACTCATGCCGAGATGGAAAAAACCACAGACCAGAAGCTAGCTAAAATAGTGCAGGCGGATGGTAAAAAACAATGGGCCGAAAAAATTAAACTGAAAGGTGATCTGCGTTTACGCCGGCAGTACGAAAAAGTGGATGACGCCGATAATGCTGACGATCCCAGTCGCACACGTTATCGTTATCGTTTGCGCCTAGGCGCTGTAGGCGAGGTCAATGATGATGTTAAGGTGGGTTTAGGCTTTGCCAGTGGTAGCGATGATCCCACATCGACCAATGAGACTTTGGACGATACCTTCTCAACCAAGGACGTACGCCTTGATTATGCTTATGCGCAGTGGCAACCCGTTGACTATGCAAAAGTGGTAGCGGGTAAATTTAAGCGCAAAGCCTATCTGTGGGCACCGACTGACTTGATCTGGGATGGTGATATCAACCCAGAGGGTTTGTCCGTGCATTTGCATACGGATAATGCGGCAGGCACCAGTTATGCCAACGCGGGTATTTGGATTCTGGATGAAGAGAGTGGCAGCAAAGACGATCCCTTTATGAAATATATCCAGTTGGGGCATAAATTCAAAATCGATAATATCTACGCTAACGTTGCTGGCGCCTTATATCGCTTCGATGATGTGGAAGGAGAGCCATTGTTAGACAACATAAGAGACACAAATACTGTCAATGCCGATGGTAATTATCAATATGACTATGACTCATTAGGCTTATCTGCCGAGTTGGGTATGCAAGATGTATTTATGTCAGGCAAGGTATTTGCCGTGTTCGGTGACTACATAAAGAACAGTGACAGTGAAGAGGACAAGGGCTATGCGCTCGGCTTTAAATTTGGTGATAAAAAAGTTAGCAACAGACATCAATGGCAGTTCAAATACGTCTATGCCGACTTAGAGCAGGACGCCTTCCTAGATAATTTCCCTGATTCAGATCGCTTTGGTGGCGAAACAGCGATTAAAGGCAGTGAGTTTATCTTTAACTATGGTTTGCATAAGAATGTCGTGTTTGGCATCGATTACTACGACACGGAGCGAGATGCACCAGATGCCGCTCCTTTTGCAAGTAACGATGATGACCAACAGAAGGTCCTGCAAACCGATGTGGTGTTTAAATTCTAGACACACTTGGCTACTTTACTCCTCCGATTTAAAAGGGCAGTTGATCTGCCCTTTTTTTGGTTGTGGTCATACTTCAGGAGCGTGAAAGAGTGGCTGCTTTGTAACCAGTATTTAATCTAAGTCATGAATAATGTTGTGATTATTATAAACTCCTATCAATGCAGGTCTTAATGGAATTACAATCAGATTACGAGTTACAAAAGCCGAGCAATTTTCCGATGAGAACATACCGTATCCTAATTGTTGAAGACGAAAAGCCGATTCGTGACATGGTGTATTTCGCTCTAGGCAGTGATGGTTATGAAATAATCGAAGCCGTTGATGGGCGTGGAGCTACCGAGAAGCTTGCCCAACAAACACCGCATCTAATATTGATGGATTGGATGTTACCCGATGTCTCTGGTCTAGAACTGGTCAGACGCATTAAGCGTGATGATCTGACGCGCGAAATCCCGATCATTATGCTGACCGCTAAAACTGAAGAGCGCGATAAGATTGAAGGTCTAGATTCAGGTGCAGATGATTACATCACCAAGCCATTCTCGATCAAAGAGTTATCTGCACGGATTCGCGCTGTACTCAGACGCAGTGACCCGAATGAACACGATAATAAGCTAATGCATGGTAGGCTGGTTCTGGATCTTGATGCTCATCATGTGCTGATTGATGGTCAGCAGATTGAGGTGGGCCCAACTGAGTTCCGCTTATTGGAGTTTTTCATGACGCATTCCGATAAAGTGTACAGTCGCGCACAGTTGCTGGATTTTGTCTGGGGCAGGAGTAAGTTTGTTGAAGAGAGAACAGTCGATGTGCACATCCTCAGGTTGCGTAAATTATTAAAGCCACATGATTGTCACACCATGGTGCAAACAGTTAGGGGATACGGATATCGTTTTGTTGTTGAGAAGTGATGATATTTTCTTTTATTAAAACTGAAATCAAGGTTGTCATCGGTGCTCTCCTAGCCGGATCGGCTATTGGATTTTTAACTGGTTTGTGGGCGCTGGCCTACGCATCAATATTAGTTGTGGTAATGATCTGGTTTTTAACCCAGATTGGGCGTCTGCATCGATGGATGAATGCAGGCGCACAAATAGATAATACGCCGAGATTATTTGGAGCCAGCAGCAAAATAGTCGAGCAGGTTTGTGTCATCAAACAGGAAAATGAGGAACAATTTGAGCGCTCAAGAGAACTCATCAGGCGTTTTGAAGCAGCGACTGCTGCCATGCCGGATGCCATGCTGATTGTTGATAATAGCTTCAATATCGAATGGGCCAATGAGGCATCGAAAGGTATTCTTGGCATAGACGCACAAAAAGATGCTGGGCGCAGCGTGACTAATATTGTGCGCGACCCTGTGATTACGAACTATCTGACCAGGCGTGAATTCGCTCAACCGCTGGAGTTTACTTCCCCACGGAGTGAAGAAAATGATCTAGTCTTGCGAGTGATATCCTATGGGGAGGTTCATAGCCTGATGTACGTGCAGGACCATATGGATGTGTTGCGACTGCAGCAAGTGCGGAAGGCATTTATTTCCAATGCGTCACATGAGATGCGCACGCCGTTGACAGTCATTATTGGTTATCTGGAGACCTTGATGCTGCGCGATGACAGCCCGCCAGAAATAAGCAGAGGAATAACTGGGGCACTGGAGCAGGCACACCGACTCAAAGAGTTAATCGAAGACTTATTGTCACTGTCTCGACTGGAGAGCTTGCCGTTAAGTCAGAGTAATGCTGATGTTGTTGATATGCTCAGTCTGATCCGCGAGTGCATCGAATTGGTTAAAGCATCCAGTATTTACAATCAGCAGACGTTTGCAATCAAGGTGCCTGATCCAGCCTTGATTAGAGGTGATCAGACCGAGCTGATGAGCGCTGTGCAGAACGTGATTGATAATGCAGTAAAGTATTCCTCAGCCAACACTCGGATTGTACTTGAATGGCGTATCGATCCGACGAGAGGCGTATTTTTATCAATTCAGGATTATGGTGAAGGGGTTGATAAGTTACATCTTTCCAGACTGGCGGAAAGATTTTACAGGGTCGATAAGGGGCGCTCTCGAGATATGGGGGGTACCGGATTGGGTTTGTCGATCGTTAAGCACGTAATGGAGCGACATGGCGGTCAGGTTAAGATTGACAGCGAGCTAGGAGTTGGCACTCAGGTTGAGCTGCAATTCCCTCCGGAGATCCTGGTCAGCGATGAGAAACGCGAAGCGGGTTAAATAACAAAATGTAATACTTGTGTAACACATGAGTAATATGCTTCACCTGAAATTACTTTCTGGGCTTGACGTCAGGCTGAAAACTAACAGATCTCATAGTTAGATCTAAATTCAACGGAGATAAATATATATCATGAAATATAAAAGTCTGTTTGCGGGGGTTGCGATGCTGGCCACAGCTCCCATAGTGGTGGCTGAACCTATGGTTGACGAGGGCTTGGCTGAGTATCAAGCTGCCAGTGGTGTGTCAGGCAACTTGTCGAGTGTTGGTTCTGACACATTGGCCAATTTGATGACATTGTGGGCGGAGGAATATAAGCGTTTTTATCCGAATGTGAATATTCAAATACAAGCAGCAGGATCCTCAACAGCACCACCGGCACTGACTGAAGGAACATCCAATCTCGGGCCGATGAGTCGGAAAATGAAAGATAAAGAAATTGCTTCATTTGAAGAACGCTTCGGTTACAAACCGACACCGTTGCCCGTTGCGATTGATGCGTTGGCAGTATTCACGCACAAGGATAACCCGATTCAGGGTCTGTCAATCAAGCAAGTGGATGCAATATTTTCCAGTACGCGTAAGTGTGGTGCAGCTGAGCCGGTCAATACTTGGGGTGATTTAGGCCTGTCTGGAGAATGGGCACGCAAAGACATCCAATTATTTGGTCGCAATTCAGTCTCCGGTACGTATGGATACTTCAAGAAAAAAGCCCTATGCAAAGGTGATTACAAGTCATCTGTGAATGAGCAACCAGGGTCTGCGTCTGTAGTTCAATCAATAACACAGTCACTCAATGGTATTGGCTACTCAGGGATAGGCTATACGACGACTGGTGTGAGAGCATTACCCATTGCTAAGGGTGGCTCGAGTAACTTTATAGAGGCATCTGCAGAAACTGCCATATCAGGGAAATATCCGCTGGCGCGTTTCCTCTATGTCTACATCAATAAGCACCCAAATAAGCCGCTTTCACCCATGGAAGGTGAGTTTGTTAAACTGGTACTCTCTCAACAAGGTCAGAAAGTGGTGGTCAAAGATGGGTATATTCCGTTGCCCGCCGTTGTTGCTGATAAGACCTTAAAATCATTAGGCCTATGATCCAGTAATCCTCTGATTATTAGCTCTTTTGAAGCCCTGTTAGTGATGAACGGGGCTTTTTTGTGAACATACACACAGTTATCACAAAACACATGTAATATATTTATACAGTCAATTATATTTTGGTCTGTAAGCAACACTTTTATTTACCCCTACAAGTTAACAACATGAACGCGAGTAAAAATAATTGGAAAATTAGAGGTTTCCTCGACATGCTGGCGCGCCGAGTCGTACAGATTGGCGGCATCAGTGTGATTGCAGCTATCGCCTTAATCTTTGTGTTCTTACTGAGCGTTGTGTATCCACTTTTCGATCAGCCCAAACTCGCTAAAAGTGCCAGCTACTCTGCCCCAGGCGACCCAGCAAAAACAATTTATCTGGCCATAGAGGAGCAGGCTGAAATAGGGTTACGGCTGACCTCCAGTGGTCGCGTGTACTTCTTCGATATCACCAACGGCCAGGTCATAACACAGCATGCCCTGCCGATAGACGAATCTAACGAAATCGTCTCATTTCAGGTGGTGAATGAAATGCAGCGTCTGTTAGCTGTTGGCCTACAGTCTGGCGACATACTATTATTCGATCATCAATATGCGCTTGAATTCACCGCAACAGAGCGAATAATTCATCCTCGGGTCAGCTACCCATTTGGTGAGCAATTAATTTCGGTCAGCGACGGGCCCGTTCATGACTTTGCAGTCGGTGATAATGAGGAGTCACTATCGCTGATGGTGCGCACCGATGGTGGTCAGATTACGTATAAAACATTCTTCAAAGAATCATCCTTTATTTCTGATAATGCGACCCTAGAGCCCGCTGAAAGTTATTCGGTAACAACCCAAAAAGATGTTCTGCGACTGTTGGTGGATCCCGAACAGGAGTGGGCCTATATTCTGGATAAGCTTGGCCGCTTATCTGTATATGACGTGCGTGATGGGATGGCTCCCACGTTGCGCGAGAATGTCGATGTCATCTCGGCGCCAGTTGTCCCTACCACTATGAATTTCCTGACGGGTGGAGTTTCGCTCTTGATTGGTGACAGCTCGGGCAGACTCTCACAATGGTTCCAAGTTCGCAGCGATGGTGAATTACCCTTTAGATTGACTAAGATTCGAGACAGTAAAATTGATACCGCAGCGGTCTCAAGTGTAGCTACAGAAATGCTACGCAAGGGCGTTATCGCCGCCAGCGAAGCGGGTGAGGTCAAGCTGCTTTACACCACCAGTGAGCGTGACTTGTTAAACCTGAATGTTGGTACAGGAGCAATTGAAAGACTCGCTGTAGCACCGCGTGCCGATATTTTTTTAGCCCAAGATGACCAACAACAGTTACACATCTGGCATATTGATAATCATCATCCAGAATCGTCTATGGCAGGCTTGTGGGGCAAGATATGGTACGAAGATTACGTCAAGCCTGATTACATTTGGCAGTCATCATCTGCCAGTAGTGATTTTGAGCCAAAATTCAGCTTAGTGCCGCTCACCTTCGGCACTCTGAAAGCCGCCTTTTATGCCATGCTGTTTGCTATGCCACTGGCTATCTGTGGTGCTATCTTTACCGCCTACTTCATGGCACCTGCCATGCGCGGAGTAGTCAAGCCGACCATCGAAATTATGGAGGCATTGCCAACTGTCATCTTAGGCTTCCTGGCTGGCTTATGGTTAGCACCTTTTGTTGAGATGCATTTGCCAGGCGTCTTCAGCGTATTACTGTTGGTGCCCTTGGGAATACTGCTCCTGGCGCTGATTTGGTGGCGTTTGCCAGTCCGTTATAAATTATTAATCCCAGAGGGATGGCAGGCCGCCTTCCTTATTCTACCTATTATCCTGATCACGCTCATTTGTGTGAATGTTTCACCTCTGGTTGAGGCATGGCTGTTCGACGGCGATATTCGAATCTGGATGAGTGAAACACTGGGTATTGGTTTTGATCAGCGGAATGCTTTAATCATTGGTATTGCTATGGGTTTTGCGGTCATTCCAACCATCTTCTCAATTGCTGAGGATGCGATTTTCAGCGTGCCAAAACACCTTACCTCAGGTTCACTGGCACTTGGCGCTACACCTTGGCAGACGCTCACCAGAGTGGTGTTATTGTCAGCCAGTCCAGGCATATTTTCTGCGGTAATGATTGGCTTCGGACGTGCCGTGGGTGAAACGATGATTGTACTCATGGCCACGGGAAATACACCAGTGATGGACTTCAGTGTATTTCAGGGTATGCGTACATTATCTGCGAATGTGGCTGTTGAACTGCCAGAATCTGAGGTTGATAGCACCCATTACAGAATCCTATTTTTGGCAGCGTTTGTGTTATTTATTTTCACCTTCTTCTTCAACACAGTGGCGGAGATCGTACGTCAACGTCTTCGTAAAAAATACAGTAGTTTATAAAAAACAATGAGTGCGCAAAATACTAAATTAGGTTTCTTCAAAAGCGGTACCCCCTGGGTCTGGTTAAATGCGGGCGCAGTATCGATCAGCATTATTATGGTGATCGGCTTGTTGTTGCTGATTGCGGTCAGAGGTTTAGGTCATTTCTGGCCAAAAACTATTTGGGAAATTGAATATCAGGATGCCAGCACGCAAGTCACTTTATTAGGTGAGCGAGCCAAAACAGAGACTGTTTCTGTCAAACAACTGGCTGATGCCGGTATCAAAATCACTACGGATCAAGAGTTCGTCCAACGCACACTGCTAAAAACAGGCAATCGAGATGTTTACGGCTTCGATTTTAAACTTATTGTTGGTCCTAACGAACTGCAACATAGTCGGCCCAGAGATGCGATTGTTTTTGAGCGTACTCAGTGGGGTAACTTCTATGGTTACATTACGTCCATAAAAGAATACGACAAGGTTGTAGCCTCTACTGATGATTTATGGCAGCAGTTACAAACGCGTTTGGGGCGGGTGCATGACTTACGTAAGCAAATTCATAAGATAGAAAAAAATAAAATTGGTGCGATCAATTATCAGATGGAGAAGCTGCGTTTATCCAAGCGTAAAGCAGAACTGCAAAACGATATGAGCCCCGCCACGCAAAACAACATTGCTGATGAACAAGCCGAGCTTGATGCAGGTTACCTAGAGCTCAAAAAAGAATTAGATGACCTGTATGAGGAAATAAAGCGCGATAGCGTGGTCATGAATGTGATGACCGGTGAGCAAGTAATAATTAGTCTTGCAGATGTTATCAAAGCAACGCGTCCTAATGCTATGAATCTGGCCCAAAAACTAATTACATACTTTTCCAATTTAAAGGATTTTGTATCTGAGGATCCACGTGAGGCAAATACTGAGGGTGGTATTTTCCCGGCAATATTTGGAACGGTGATGATGGTTTTGCTTATGTCCGTGATTGTTACACCGTTTGGTGTGATAGCCGCGATCTACTTGCGCGAGTATGCCAAGCAGGGGTTCGTAACCCGCTTAGTGAGAATATCGGTAAATAATCTGGCCGGTGTGCCATCTATTGTTTATGGTGTATTCGGTCTCGGCTTCTTTGTCTATTTTCTAGGTGGACATATTGATCAATTGTTTTACCCAGAAGCACTACCAGCGCCTACCTATGGTTCTGGTGGATTGTTGTGGGCCTCATTAACGTTGGCGCTGTTAACAGTGCCAGTGGTTATTGTTGCTACAGAGGAGGGTCTGGCACGTATCCCACGCTCTATCCGCGAGGGCTCATTAGCATTGGGTGCAACCAAAGCTGAGACTTTATGGCGAACTGTCATCCCTATGGCCAGCCCAGCCATGATGACGGGTTTAATTCTCGCAGTGGCCAGAGCTGCAGGTGAGGTCGCCCCTCTGATGTTGGTCGGTGCGGTAAAACTGGCCCCCTCATTGCCTGTGGATCTGAACGCACCATTTCTTCATTTAGAGCGCAAGTTCATGCACTTGGGGTTCCATATTTACGATGTTGGTTTCCAGAGTCCTAATGTTGAGGCCGCTCGACCACTGGTGTATGCGACCGCGTTAATACTTGTCGCAGTGATCGTGGTATTGAACATTAGCGCGATATACATACGTAACCATTTGCGTGAAAAATATCGCACTATGGAAAATTAAATAACCCGTGATGGTTTCAAGAAACAATCAGATCAGGCAGATACTATGGCTAAATCAAATTTAACAGGTGATGAAAGAATGAGTGCCGTTAATCCATTAGGCGAACAAAATATATGTCTTGAATGTAAGGACTTTTCTCTTTTTTATGGAGATAAGCAAGCTTTATATAATATCAATTTGCAGATACCTACCAAGCAAGTGACAGCTTTCATTGGTCCCAGTGGTTGTGGTAAGTCGACTTTGTTACGTTGTATGAATCGTATGAATGATTTGATTGACAATGTAAACCTGTCGGGAGAGCTGTTACTTAATGGCAAGGACTTAAATTCCCGCTCGGTCAATGTGACTGACCTTCGTCGACAAGTGGGCATGGTTTTCCAAAAACCCAATCCGTTCCCAAAATCTATTTTTGAAAATGTTGCTTATGGATTACGCTTACAGGGTATCAACAATAAAAGTGAACTCGAAGATCGCGTAGAGTGGTCACTAAAAAGTGCTGCACTATGGGAGGAGGTAGGCGGTCGCCTGCAGGATAATGCATTCGATCTCTCTGGTGGTCAGCAGCAGAGGCTAGTCATCGCGCGTGCCGTTGCTATTCAACCCGAAGTGCTGTTACTGGATGAGCCCGCATCTGCCTTGGATCCAATATCGACCCTGAAAATTGAAGAGTTAATATTCGAGCTTAAATCAAACTATACGGTTGTCATTGTTACCCATAATATGCAACAAGCAGCACGAGTATCAGATTATACAGCGTTTCTCTATCTGGGTGAGCTGATTGAATTTGGTGCAACCGATAAGTTATTTACGAATCCTAAAGAAAAGAAAACTGAAGATTACATCACTGGTCGGTATGGCTAATGCATAATACGTGTATACAAAGTATATCTATGTATATACAATTATATGTAGATATAATAATTG
>DDIE01000007.1:11393-28728 GCA_002338385.1 Proteobacteria bacterium UBA1858 | reverse complement strand
GATAACCGCTGAAAGCATCTAAGCGGGAAGCCTCTCCCAAGATTAGATTTCACTAGACCCTTGAGGTCTCTGAAGGTCCGTCGAAGACTACGACGTTGATAGGCTGGGTGTGGAAGCGCAGTAATGCGTGAAGCTAACCAGTACTAATTGACCGTGCGGCTTGACCATATAACACTCAAGTACATTGAGTGACGCGATAGTAATGATATTAAATTATCAGACATACACTTGATTGCATGCATTTCCAGAATTTGTATAGCGGCTCACTTGAGTGAGTGCGCATACATCCAAGTTTGCTTGGCGACCATAGCGAATGTGACCCACCCGATCCCATCTCGAACTCGGAAGTGAAACTGTTCAGCGCCGATGGTAGTGTGGGGTCTCCCCATGTGAGAGTAGGACATCGCCAGGCATTAATATTCAACCCCGTTGCTTTTGCGAGCTGCGGGGTTTTTTTATGGCAGAAACTGCCTAGTTTTATTATTAGCACTTGGCGTTGTTAGCTGAAGTTATGCAGCGCTATCAATTTGATAAACAGGCCCTGCATCGGTTCTCGTATTGTTTGCTACTGAAAGCACAACAGTTCGCACAAGAGGACATGCACAATGAAATGCCGATTGAATGATCTTCTGCAAGCAGTGATTATGCCCGCCCAATTTTCGTGCTAATCTGAAACTATGTTTTCTTTAATCACAACAAGCTGTTACATGTTGGCCGCCTATGTGGCATTTTTGATAGGCTCCTCGAGCAAATTACCCGCGCAACTAATTATATTTGTGCCGGCCTGCTTTGTGATTGGTTACTTGCTGGACAGGGTACCCGCAGTGCAACAGATGTTGGTCACTCAACCGCGCCAAATTTATCGTGTTGTCGCGATTAATTACCTGCTTTTCCTGCCAGTCTCAGGTGTATTTTTCGGCCTTGGCTATGCCTTCGACCTCTGGCAGAGTTCGTAAGCAATGGCTGACATACTCCCATTCAAAAAACCGGCGGTAAAAAAATTAGGGCTGTGTCAACATGGTCATCACACATGGCGAATTATTAAAGATCAGTTGTTTGATTCTAAGCAAGGCAAACTGATTACTGTTTATCAATGTACAAATTGCTCAAAGAAGAAGACAACTCGGCATTAAACAACACCTCTTCAGTATCTTCAACATATTGATATTGCTGTAAATATTGGCCATCGACAGGCCGTCCTCCCTGTACAAAAAAAGATAATTTACTTGGGTCATCAGCTTGCTTGAGAGATCGACCCTGCATTATAATTTCACGCCCATACAGATACAGATAACTAATCCTAAGTTGTGATTTTTTAAAGGAATTTGATTGCTTTCTGGAATCATTTTTAGTGTGGCAAATAAGCAGAACGGACTCAACTTTAACTAACTACGCGATAGCTCTATGCAGAATACATATCCCCCAGCCCAAGGCCTTTATGATCCCGATTATGAGCATGACTCTTGCGGGGTTGGTTTTGTAGCCAATATAAAAGGACGCAAATCTCATCAAACTATCGAAGACGGTCTGACTATACTCAAAAAGTTAGTCCACCGAGGTGCGTGTGGCTGCGAGGAAAATACCGGTGATGGTGTCGGGATGTTGGTGCAGATGCCACATAAATTCTTTAGCCGCGTGTGCCAACAGTCGAATATTGAGTTACCTGACTATGGTCATTACGGTGCGGCGCTGGTATTCCTGCCTAATGATGAGTCTGAGTCACAACGCTGTCAGACGATGATTGAGGACATTGTTGTCAGCGAGGGGCAGACGGTTCTGGGTTGGCGCGATGTGCCAACTGACGACAGCAGTCTTGGACCGACGGCGGTTCTGGGTGAACCTACTTTTAGACAAATTTTTATCGGACGTAACCCCGATCTGGCGGATGTCGCTGCTTTTGAGCGCAAGTTATACGTTATTCGTAAGCTCGCTGAAAATAGTATCTGGAGCTCAGAGCTCAGTCAGAAAGATCGTTTCTACATCCCTTCTCTATCCTCCAAGACGTTCATCTACAAAGGGATGCTGACTGTCACTCAGCTGGAGTTAATGTACCCCGACATATTGGCGCCTGATTTTGAGTCCGCGCTGGCGTTGGTGCATCAGCGATTTTCGACCAATACATTTCCAGCCTGGAAACTGGCTCACCCATTTCGCTATGTGGCGCACAACGGAGAAATTAATACCGTGCGCGGTAATGCAAACTGGATGCGAGCACGTGAAGCGTTATGTCAGTCAGAATTATTCGGTGATGATCTGAATAAACTGTTTCCAATCTGTATTGAAGGGGGCAGTGACTCAGCCACATTCGACAACGTAATGGAATTTCTGCATATGAGTGGGCGGCCGCTAGCGCATGCCATTTTGATGATGATTCCAGAGGCCTGGAGCGGCCATGAAACCATGTCTCCAGAGCGCAAAGCCTTTTATGAATATCATGCCAGTTTGATGGAGCCTTGGGATGGCCCGGCTTCAGTCGCATTTACCGACGGTGATGTCATCGGCGCGGTACTCGATAGAAATGGCCTGAGACCATCACGCTACTATGTGACCAAAGATGACATGGTGGTGATGGCATCAGAAGTGGGTGTGTTAGATATACCGCCAGAAGATATCGTGCTGAAAGATCGTCTCCACCCGGGACGAATCTTCATGATCGACACCAAACAAGGTCGCATCATAGAAGATGAAGAGCTCAAAGCGGAGTTTGCTCAACAGTATCCATATGCTGACTGGTTGCAGGAAAATCTCACTTCTATTGATCAGTTACCGGAGTCGCACCATGTGCATGCGGTTGATCTAGATACACTCCTGCAGCGTCAGCAGGCTTTTGGCTATACGCATGAAGATTTGAATGTGTTGATGGCGCCATGTGCCGCCAAAGGAATAGAGCCATTGGGTTCGATGGGTACCGATACTGCGCTGGCTGTGTTATCAAACCGATCCAGGTTGCTGTATGACTACTTCAAGCAGTTATTCGCGCAAGTGACTAACCCACCACTGGATGGTATTCGTGAAGAGTTAGTCACCCAGGTGGCGACTACCATTGGCGCAGAAAAGAACTTACTGCAAGCGACCCCAGCAAGTTGTCGCCAGATAAAAATTAATTCACCCGTACTCACTAATGAAGAACTGGCACGCATTCGCGATGTCGACCTGCCTGACTTTAAAACGGCGACAGTCTCGATTCTCTATCCAGTGGCTGCGGGGGGGCAAGGTTTGGATCAGGCACTAAAAAATGTCTGTGCTGATGTCGACCAGGCGATTGCCGCCGGCCATACCAATATTATCTTGTCCGACCGCGGGGTAGATGCAAGCCAGGCTGCCATACCCGCGCTGTTAGCAACTGCCGGCGTGCATCATCATTTGATTCGCAATGGGACGCGCACTATGGCTGGTCTGATTTTGGAATCGGGCGAGCCCAGGGAAGTTCACCATTTTGCGGTTTTAATCGGCTACGGTATCGGGGCGGTCAATCCATACCTCGCTTTTGAATCACTCAGTGATCTTATCGGCAAAGGCCATGTGCCTGAAATGGCGCACGCAAAAGCGGTGGCTAACTTCATCAAGTCAGTCAATAAGTCGTTGATCAAGATCATGTCGAAAATGGGTATCTCCTCAGTTCAATCCTATCGTGGTGCGCAGGTATTTGAAGCCATCGGACTTAACAAAGACTTTGTTAATCAATACTTCACATGGACGGCATCACGCATTGGTGGCATAGGCTTGGAAGAAGTTGCTGCGGAAGTCGCCGTGCGGCATGAGCGAGCTTTCCCGACGCGCGCCATCAAAAGAGCTGATCTCGAATGGGGCGGTGAATACCAGTGGCGACGCGATGGTGAATATCATTTATTCAATCCTGACACGGTATTCAAATTGCAACATGCCACTAAATCTGGTCAGTATGAAATTTTTAAAGAATACACGAGCAAAGTGGATCAACAGAACGAGCATCTCGCCACCTTGCGTGGTCTGTTCGATCTAGATTTTTCTCGCCAAGCTATTGCTTTAGATGAAGTTGAGCCGATTGAGAATATCATGCAGCGCTTCTCGACTGGCGCCATGTCGTATGGGTCGATTAGTTCTGAGGCACACGAAACGCTGGCCGTCGCTATGAATAGAATCGGCGGCCGCTCCAATACCGGTGAAGGGGGTGAGGACCCGGATCGTTTCACGCCGGATGAAAATGGGGATTCTCGCCGCAGTGCAATCAAACAAGTGGCCTCAGGCCGCTTCGGCGTCACCAGTGAGTACCTAGTCAATGCGGACGATATTCAGATTAAAATGGCGCAAGGTGCCAAGCCAGGTGAGGGTGGTCAACTGCCCGGTTCAAAAGTATATCCGTGGGTAGCCAAAGTGCGTCACTCAACGGCTGGTGTAGGTCTGATCTCGCCGCCTCCTCACCACGACATTTATTCCATTGAAGACATGGCGCAGCTGATTCACGATCTCAAGAATGCTAATCCGGAGGCACGCATCCACGTCAAGCTGGTTGCTGAAGTCGGGGTAGGCACCATCGCAGCAGGTGTCGCTAAAGCACATTCTGATGTGGTGCTGATCTCGGGCTATGATGGCGGTACCGGAGCATCGCCGATGAATTCACTTAAGCATGCAGGTTTACCGTGGGAATTAGGAGTTGCCGAAACTCAACAAGTACTGGTTCAAAACGGACTGCGGGACCGGATTGTAGTGCAAACAGATGGGCAAATGAAAACCGGCCGTGATGTTATTATCGCCGCACTTTTAGGCGCTGAAGAATATGGTTTTTCTACAGCACCGCTGATAGTCATGGGTTGTGTCATGATGCGTGTTTGTCATCTCAATACCTGCCCGGTGGGCGTCGCCACGCAAAACCCGGAACTGCGTAAAAAATTCGCAGGCCAGCCAGAATTTGTGGAAAACTTCTTTAAATTCATTGCCGATGAAGTCCGTGAGTACATGGCCCAATTAGGTTTCCGCACTATTGATGAAATGATCGGTCAGGTGGATCGCATTAAAACCAATAAAGCCATCGATCATTGGAAGGCTAAGGGACTGGACTTCTCAGCAATTCTGCACAAACCCGTGCCTCATGCCGGCACTGAATTATATTGTGTTAATGCTCAGGACCATGGTTTGGAATTGTCGCTCGACGTCACTGAAATTGTACCGGCCTGCCAAGCGGCTATCGATACTAAAATACCGGTTGAGGCGACCTTTAACATCCATAATACTAACCGCAGTGTGGGTACAATTCTGGGCTATCATCTGACCAAGCAGCATGGTGGTGCCGGCTTGCCCGACGATACCATCAAGGCACATTTCAGCGGCTCAGCAGGCATGAGTTTCGGTGCTTTTGTGCCCAAAGGCGTGACTATGACACTGGAAGGCGACGCGAACGATTATCTGGGTAAGGGATTGTCCGGCGCTAAGCTCATTGTTTATCCCTCGAAAAAATCAAGTTTTGTGCCTGAGCAAAATATTATCGTTGGTAATGTGTGTTTCTACGGTGCGACTGAGGGAGAAGCCTACGTGCGAGGTATAGCGGGTGAGCGTTTTGCTGTGCGCAACAGCGGTGTTGATGCGGTCGTTGAAGGCGTTGGTGATCATTGTTGTGAGTACATGACAGGTGGCAGGATTGTCGTGATCGGCGCTACTGGACGTAATTTTGCTGCTGGCATGTCGGGTGGTGTGGCCTATGTCCTGGAAGATCGTGAGCAGTTTGAAATCAACTGTAATCAGGATATGGTCTATCTGGAAGACTTAATTGAAGACGAAGACATTCAGGCGGTGCAAGCAATGCTTAGCCAACATGTCGAACACACCGGCAGTACTGTGGCAGAGCAGATACTTCAGCACTGGGACCAGTATCAGTCTAAGTTCATTAAAGTCATGCCCAAGGACTATAAGCGCGTGCTAGCAGCAATCAAACGCGCCCAGGCAGAGGGTACATCAATAGACGAAGCAGTCATGGAGGCCGCTCATGGGTAAGGTAACAGGATTCATGGATCACGCGCGCGCTAAGCAGCCCTATCGTCCGGTTGCAGAGCGGCTTAAAGATTTTAGTCAAGTGATGTTGCCGTGGCAGGCAGAGCCGCTTAAGTCTCAGGCTTCACGCTGTATGGATTGTGGTATTCCTTTTTGTCATCAAGGCTGTCCACTCGGCAATATGATTCCTGACTGGAATGATCTCGTCTATCGCGAACAGTGGCAAGATGCCATCGAACGGTTGCACGCGACCAACAACTTTCCTGAGTTCACCGGCACATTGTGTCCTGCCCCATGTGAAGGCGCGTGTGTGCTGGGTATTAATGATAATCCTGTCAATATCAAAGCAGTGGAGTTATCCATTATCGAGAAAGCGTGGCAAGAGGGTTGGATACAACCGCAAATTGCAGCGCAGAAAACCTCTAAGAAAATAGCCATTGTAGGTTCGGGACCGGCAGGTATGGCGGCCGCCCAACAACTGGCACGCGCTGGGCACGCAGTAACCCTGCTCGAACGTGATGACCGCATCGGTGGATTGCTGCGTTACGGTATACCTGAGTTCAAAATGGAGAAACGCGTGTTAGATCGCCGCATGCAGCAAATGCAAGCGGAGGGCGTTGAGTTTGTTGTTAATGCTCACGTAGGTGTTAATGTTGATGTGGATGAACTGCGCCAACAATATGATGCTGTGATTCTGACTGGTGGGGCATGTGATCCACGCGACTTACCAGTTGAGGGGCGTGAGTTAAAGGGCGTGCATCAGGCGATGGACTATCTGCCGATGCAAAATCACTTGTGCGAGGGCGATCAAAAAGTAGCTGATTTTATTGATGCCAAAGGCAAGCATGTGGTGATTATCGGTGGTGGCGATACCGGGGCAGATTGTTTGGGCACAGCCAACAGACAACAAGCTAAAACTGTGCACCAACTCGAAATCATGCCTAAACCCCCAGAGATGCGGGCGGAAAATAACCCTTGGCCACAATGGCCACGTGTTTACCGAACAGCCTCAGCACATGAGGAGGGGGTTGATCGGGTGTATTCAGTATCAACCAAGAAATTCGTTGATGATGGTCATGGGCACATTAAAGCTTTACAGCTTGTTAATGTCGAAATGAAGCAGCTTGATGGCCGTATGCAGATGGTAGAGGTTGCTGGTTCAGAGCAGGAACTGCCATGCGACTTGGTGCTCCTGGCCATGGGCTTTGTGGGCCCTCAAAAGCCGGGCATGCTTGAGCAATTTGGCGTAGATTTAGATGCGCGTGGTAATGTAGTTGCTGATGCTAACTGGATGACATCGGTGGATGGAGTATTCACTGCCGGTGATATGCAACGTGGTCAGAGTCTCATTGTATGGGCAATCGCAGAGGGTCGTTCAGTCGCCAGAGCAGTCGACCAATACTTAATGGGTAGCAGTGAGCTACCGGCGCCTGTTACGCCAAATTCATAACGGCCTCACCAAGCGCTCATGTTGTCAGTGACCCTCACGAACAGAGCGTTTTGAATTTTGACTAAATAGCTAAGCCCTATCGCCTAGCCCAATCAGGCCGGGATAATAGGACTAGTCCGCTTGAGTGGTGTAGCGCAAAATTGCTACAACTTCTTCTGGCGACTGGGCCCACGCCATGGCCGCAGCATCGACTTCTTTCAGGGGGTGAATAATACTCTCATCATGCAGGGTGATGTAGGGTTTACCTAAGGCAGCACAATTGCCGGCATCAAAAGCAGCATTCCACTGCTTATACTTATCGCCAAAACGGATCACCGCAATATCACACATCTCGATTAAATTCTTGGTTCTAATCGCATTGACTTTTGACGATTTATGATCCCGCCAAAAACTTTCACTTTGCGGACTAAGCATATCACCTGCAGCATCGCTGGCAGCATGATCAGTGACCGCAGACGTAAAGTTGATGGGTAAGCCTAGCGCCTCACTTTGTTGTTTAATTTGTTCGCGCCAATCCGTATGAATTTCTCCGGATAAATAGATGGTCCATTCCATTGTTTAATCCTTGTTTATGTTAGTGTGTTGTTGGATGTATTGTTTGCAGCTGAGTAAGTCACCTCTGAAAACAATAGTATCCTTGCGTTTATCCAATTGTGAACGATACATGGGATCATAATACTCGGTAAGTAACAGTTTTAGCCAGGCTTCATGGGGCGCTAGATCGCCGCCTTGATGAGCTTGCAGTGCGGCCCGCATAAAGCCATCCAGTTGTTGCCATCGCCGCTGTCCCAAGCGCTTGCATATTCTTTGAAGACTGGCGAGCAAATATTGAGAGAAGAGTACAAATGCTCGCTCCTCGTCACCACATACTGCTTGATATTCCGCCAGCATATTAATTACATATTCTTTAAGTAACTGTAGCACGCGTTCCTGCAGGTCGCGCTCGATGACGACTAGGGGCGATGTGCGCATTTTTGCAAAAATATTCTTGGGGATGTCGACACTGCCGATGAAGCGTCCCTCATCCTCTAACACAATAGATGGATAGCTTGCCTTGGCAGCCCGTAATAAATCGATCGCGAGGATATGTTCAAAATCTATCTGGCTATTTTGCGCCGTTGCATGCGCGCCAAAACTCGAACCACGATGATAAGCCGCCGCCTCTAAATCGATACCCTGTGCAAGTTCGGCCACCAGGGTGGTCTTGCGACACCCCGTTAGACCGCCAACAAGTATATAGTCAAAGCGGCTATCTGCCTGTTGCAGTTGTTGGCTGAGAAAGTGTCGCATGGCTTTGTAGCCACCTTTCACTCGAACAATATCAACCCCTGCGGTATGCAACCATTGTTGGCTGATCGCAGACCGCAGACCGCCGCGGTAGCAATAGAGATAATTATTAGGCTGGTGTTGCAGCTGTTGGAGCCAATTATCAATACGTTGTTGTTTGATGGCGCCACTGACCAGCTGGTGACCTAATTCGATCGCTTGCTGTTGGCCATGAGTCTTATAGCAGAGTCCGACTTGGTGGCGCTCATCATCGTTTAAGAGCGGACAATTTGTGCTATTTGGAAAAGCCCCTTGCTGGAACTCAACGGGCGCACGGACATCCAGCAGGGCTGCATTGTTGAGCAGGATATGGCTATAGTCTTGGCTTTGTTCTAGGGGCATACAGACGTTCTGAAAAAGAGCTCGATTTTATATATGATTGCTTAATGTCGTTTACTATACCGCGTTGCCTACACAGGCGTCGATCTATCTACCGAGGTTGTTTAAAGCGCTGGCTGATCCTGTTAACCAGTCTGGCGTGCAGTAGTTACGCACAGGACACGCACCTGCAGCCCGATCTTAGCGCCTTCCAGCATATCGACCAATCTGCCCTGTTGGTGTTAGATCATAATCATCAAGCCATCTATAGCCAACGTGCTGAGCAGTTATATATTCCTGCATCTATCGTTAAGTTGCTGACCGCCCTGTTGGTGTTGGATCACTGGGGTGAAGATTATCAATTCAGCACGGACATTTATTTTGATCCGGATCATCAATGTTTAAAGATAGTGGGCTCGGGTGATCCTTTTTTGATTTCTGAGGAGCTCGATCGGATGGCGGCACAGATCAAGTCCAGCGGTATTCGCGTAATTCGGGGCATGCACCTCGACAGCAGTTTTTTTGCCCGCCAGGCAGATCTGGAAGGCCGTGGCAGCAGCGCCAATCCATATGATGCGCCCTACGCGGCGTTGGCAGCCAATTTCAATTCAGTCGCGCTGACAATTGAGCATGGGCAAGTTCGCTCAGGTGAAGATCACACTCCAATGACAGCCACTCATCTGCAGTTGGCTGAGGGGCTCGCTGCAGGTCAACATAGGATCAGTCTGCGCCACGCTGATCAGGCGGCTGTCTATTTCAGCCAACTGCTGACGGCTAAACTTAATCAACAAGGCGTCAGTACGCGCAGTGAGGCATGCGTGGCTACACATGCTGCCGAGCCTTGGTTAGTATTTAGCAACAGCCATCGGCTAGAAAAAGTAGTGGCCGCGATGCTGCAATATTCAAACAATTTTATTGCTCAGCAATTGTTTCTCACCCTAGGCGCACATGTTCACGGCATACCGGCAAATGCCCAAAAGTCACAGCGAGTCCTTGCACATTACATTCAGCGTTATTTTGCCTGGCAGGAGTATCATTTGGTTGAGGCCGCGGGTCTATCCAGAAAAAATAAACTCAGTGCCAGGCAAGTGATGGATATCTTGCAGCGGTTCCGCGCTTATCGATCGCTACTGGGCCAGCAGTCGCCGGGAATCGTTGCCAAAAGTGGGACTTTAAATGGGGTGCGTAATTTCGCGGGTTATATTCAGCGTCAGCCGCACTGGCTGCCATTTGTGGTCATCATTAATCAGACTGTGCCGTATCGTTTCCGGGAGCAAATTGCGGAACATCTACATTCGCAGCTGAATTCGCCGTAATCAATATAACTTACTGTTTTTTATAATTAATATTAAGTTTATATAGGGCAGAGCGTAAAATGTAGTGGTGCTATCAGCGCGGAACAGCAAAAGTCTTTAGAGTTCATGCGCTAACTGTAGTAATATCCGCTCGGCTACCTCGCTTGTGCTACGCAAGCCCTATGATTCCCCACTATTTTTACAATAAAGACGACTGCTATGAATGACTTATCGAAATACCGAAATATTGGCATTTTTGCCCACGTAGACGCAGGTAAAACAACCACCACTGAGCGTATCCTCAGTCTCACTGGAAAAATTCATAAAATCGGTGAAGTGCACGATGGTGAAGCGACCACAGACTTCATGGATCAAGAACGCGAACGTGGTATTACTATTCAGTCGGCGGCCACAAGCTGCGAATGGGATGAACATCGTCTCAATATTATCGATACCCCCGGACACGTTGACTTTACTATCGAGGTGTATCGCTCGCTCAAAGTACTGGATGGTGGTGTGGGTGTTTTCTGCGGTTCGGGTGGGGTTGAGCCTCAATCAGAGACTAATTGGCGGTATGCTAACGAATCAGAAGTGGCGCGTATTATTTTTGTTAACAAGCTGGATCGTCTGGGTGCTGATTTCTATCGTGTCGTTGAGCAAATTAAAAATGTACTCGGGGCCAAGCCACTGGTGATGGTTTTGCCGATTGGTACAGAAGATGATTTTACCGGCGTAGTTGATCTCTTAACGCGGAAAGCTTGGATATGGGATGGTTCTGGTGATCCATTCAAGTATGAAGTTCAGGACGTGCCTGCAGATATGGTGGACGATGTAGAGACCTATCGACAAGAGCTGATTGAAACAGCACTCGAGCAAGATGACGATGCCATGGAGAAATATTTAGATGGTGAAGAGCCCTCTGATGAGACCATCAAAGCCTGCATACGCAAAGGCACCATTGGTCTGGATTTCTTCCCAACCTATTGTGGCTCGGCGTTCAAAAACAAAGGGGTTCAATTAGTTCTTAATGCGGTGGTTGATTATTTGCCAAATCCGACCGAAGTCGATCCTCAGCCTGAGGTCGATTTGGAAGGAAATGAAACAGGTGAATTGGCGGTCGTTGATATCGACAAGCCGCTGCGTGCATTAGCCTTTAAGATCATGGATGACCGTTATGGGGCATTGACATTTATCCGCATCTACTCGGGTAAGTTGGCTAAAGGCACCACAGTGATGAATAGCTACACCGGCAAGACCGAGCGTATCGGTCGCATCGTAGAAATGCATGCGGATTCACGCGAAGAGCTTGATTCAGCTCAGGCGGGTGACATTGTCGCCGTGCTAGGCATGAAGAACGTGCAAACGGGTCACACCTTATGTGATCCCAACAATCCCGCTACTCTGGAACCAATGGTATTCCCAGATCCGGTGATTTCGATGGCGGTTGCGCCTAAGGATAAAGCCGCCTCTGAAAAGCTCGGTATCGCGCTTGGTAAGATGATTGCGGAAGATCCTTCATTTCTAGTGTCCACCGATGAAGAGAGTGGTGAGACAATTCTGAAGGGCATGGGCGAGCTGCATCTTGATATCAAGATCGATATCCTTAAACGCACGCACAATGTTGAAGTGGTCGTAGGTAAACCGCAGGTGGCTTATCGAGAGACGATTACTCAACGTCTGGAAGACAGCTATACGCATAAGAAACAGTCTGGTGGTTCCGGTCAGTTTGGTAAGATCGACTACGTGGTTGAGCCGGGTGAAGTGGGCAGCGGATGGACCTTCGAGTCAAAAGTCACCGGGGGTAATGTGCCACGCGAATTCTGGCCCGCCATTGAAAAAGGTTTCAAGATGATGATGGAAGAGGGCGTCTTAGCTGGCTACCCGGTCGAAGATGTAGCCATTACTCTGATGGATGGTGCTTTCCATCCGGTAGACTCCTCCGCCATTGCCTTCGAACTGGCGGCTAAGGGCGGTTATCGTCAGAGTATGCCTAAGGCCGGGCCACAACTGATGGAGCCAATCATGAAGGTTGATGTATTCACGCCTGAGGATCACGTGGGTGATGTCATTGGTGACTTAAACCGCCGTCGTGGCATGATTAAATCGCAAGAGCCGGGTGTGACCTCGGTGCGTATTAAAGGCGACGTACCCCTAGCAGAGATGTTTGGTTATATCGGAGACTTGCGTACCATGACCTCAGGTCGTGGTCAGTTCTCGATGGAATTCTCACATTACAATGCATGCCCGAATAATGTGGCAGAGCAGATCATCAAGGAAGCTAAAGAGCGCAAAGAGAACGCATCATAAATTTTATATTACCCCGCTTCACTGAGGTATATGTTTGGCGGAGTGGGGTTGTAGTGCGCGCTCAATCACCCTCGACTGGCGGATTCTTTTTGCTTTCCTTTTTCTTGTCCTTAACTACGCGCTGACGATACTTCGGGTCGGCTAACTCTCTCAGCGTTGGACTCGTCCTGCGTCTTTTAGCGGCGCTCATTATGTCTCCAGTAGTGCATGAACATGCTGAATAATCTGCTCCGACTCATACAGCCAGATCGTATCATCCTGCGTAACTATCTTCAGGCAGGGGACTTGGAATTTGCCACCGTGTTGAACTAGCCGATCCATCTCGGCAGGATTTTTTTTCACATCAACCGTGGTGATATTAAGTCCAAGGCGAAAAAACTCGCGACGCACCTTTACGCAATATGGGCAGGCCAGCATTTCGTACAACGATAGCTGTTGCGTCAGTTGATTGATCTGTATTTGTTGCTCAGCAGTTCTGGCCACAGGCTTAGGCAGGGTTAACTGATTTAGGATAAGAATAATGCGGCCTAAAATAAAACGAATAATGGACATCATGGTCACTCGGAGTAAAGGGCTCTCAAAGTGGCAGTATAATATACTGACAGTGGCATAAGTCGGAGTTTTCTCCGGCTGTTCGATCTTCTGTACAGTTAGCTTTTTTAAATCATAGCGAGAGCGTTTTATGTACTTATTACGTATGCAGGATATCTCTTTAGAATTTGGTGATGTGCCAATACTGAAAGAGGCTAACCTGACCATAGAACCTAAAGAAAGGGTATGCCTGATTGGGCGTAATGGTGCCGGTAAATCTTCTTTACTTAAATTGCTCACCGCGGAATACATGCCGGATCAGGGTGAGATTCAAAAACGTCGCCACCTGAGAATCAGTCAACTTGAGCAAACCTTGTTGGCGGTCTCTGGGCAAACAGTCCGAGAAGTCATCAAACAAGGCATGCATGAGCAACAATTCTTATTGGATGAATATCATCGTTTGTCCAGTTCGGATCTGAGTACCCAGGAATTGAAACAGTTAGAGGATCTCCAGCAACAAATAGATGCCAGCGGGATATGGAATATAGACCAGCAGGTGGACACTATTATTTCGCAACTGAATTTGCCTGCTGAGCGCAAACTGGACGAGTTGTCCGGAGGATGGCGCCGACGTGTATCGCTAGGAAAAGCGCTGGTATCGGAACCTGATCTACTATTACTGGATGAGCCAACCAACCATCTGGATATAAGTACGATTGAATGGCTGGAGCATAAAGTACGCAGTTTCTCTGGCAGTGTTATTTTTATTACCCATGATCGTATCTTCCTGCAAAAACTGGCCACACGAATTGTCGAAATAGATCGTGGCCAGTTGTTGAGCTGGCCAGGTAATTACCAAAACTACCTTCAACTGAAAGAAAAAGCGCTGGAAGATGAACGCACTCAAAATGCTTTATTTGATAAAAAACTTGCCCAGGAAGAGGACTGGATCAGGCAGGGAATCAAGGCGCGGCGCACGCGTAACGAAGGCCGCGTCAGAGCACTGATGGCAATGCGCGATGAGCGCGCACAACGCATCAAACAACAAGGTAAGGCGAGAATCGCTATCGAAAAAGGTGAAGCGTCTGGGCGTAAAGTGATTACGGCAAAAAATATCAGTCATGCCTATGCGGGTCAGCATTTGATGACCCAATTAGATCTTAAAATTATGCGTGGTGATCGCATCGGCTTGATCGGTAACAATGGTGTTGGTAAGAGCACGCTGCTAAAAATCCTGTTAGGGATGATTAAACCAGATACAGGTACGGTAAAGCTGGGGACGAATCTGCAGATTGCTTATTTTGATCAAGTATTACGTGATCTAGATTTAGAAAAAACCATTGCCCAGAATGTGGGTGACGGTAAAGACTACATTGAGTTGAATGGTAAACAGCGACATGTCATCGGCTATCTGAAAAACTTTTTGTTCTCTCCCAAGCGGGCGATGACGCCGGTACGTGCTTTATCTGGCGGTGAAAAAAACCGGGTAGCACTGGCCAAATTATTTACTCGACCCGCTAATTTGCTGGTATTGGATGAGCCGACCAATGATCTGGATGTAGAGATGTTGGAAGTGCTGGAGGAGAGACTGGTGCAATATACCGCCACCTTGATCATCGTCAGCCATGATAGAAACTTCCTGGATAATGTGGTGACTAGTGTGTTGGTGTTTGAGGAGGGTGGTAACGTCCTCGAGTATGTTGGCGGCTACAGTGACTGGGTTAAGCGTGGCAAGCTGCTGACTGAGGCTGATGTACCTGATGAAGTGCAGCAGTCAGCACACACAACTCAAGTACACAAATCAGCAGGCAGACAAGCTAAAAAGCTCAGCTATAAACTCCAGCGAGAACTGGATGATTTGCCTGCGTTGATAGAAAAATTAGAGGATGAGATTGATTTCTTGCAACAGCAGATTGCGCAGCCAGAGTTCTATGATCAGGATTTTGCAAGCAGCAAGGACGTACTTGATGAGCTCAGTCGCAAGCAACAGCAACTGGATACAGCTATGTTAAGATGGGCAGAACTGGAAGATTTGAAAACAGCTTAACCTCAAGGACACCCTATGAATATCAATCTTGCGAGTCAACAAATACAGGATATCGTAGTGGCATTGACTAAAGATATTCAACCCCAGGAAATTACTGATCAAACACTTGTGCGACGCAAAATGTCGACCTTCACTTACGGTCTGTGTGTCGCCTTGGCTAATCGTCATAGCCTTGATGCCGAGGCACTGTACTTACACTATCTAGTGCAAGGTGGTTTGAGTAAACAGCAAGCGCACACCGTTGTAGAGCGCACTAGTCATACCTTCATTTATGAGGATTTTGGTCAGCCATGCTACGCGGCAGGTAACCAAGTAGACGTGGATGAATTCAACTACGATGAAGTATTCAATTTAAAACAGCTGATATTCGGCTAGTAGGTGTTTTTGTTTAAAACTAATATCCGTTACACTTGTCATAGTGAACAATAACAAGCTTCACTATGAATTATTTTTTTAGACAGTTTTGCGGGAGTACACATGCGTCTTCATTTGGTTATTTTTTTCTTGCTAGCCTCGATCACTCACACTGCACTACTGGCAGATGACACCTATGATCAAGAGACTATTCTCAAAGAAGCTGGCAGTTATCTGGGTTCAGGTGCAGAAGGCTTGGCTTCAGTACTTGAAAAGGTATTCGAAGACCATGGTGAGCCAGCAGGATATATCAAAGGTCAGGAAGCTTCAGGTGCATGGGTGCTGGGACTGAGGTACGGCGATGGAGAACTATTCCTTAAGAACGGTTACAGCCAGAGATTGCATTGGCAAGGGCCCTCCATTGGTTTCGATTGGGGCGGCAATGCGGCCAAGGTGTTCACTCTGGTCTATCATTTACCCAGTGCGGAAGCGCTCTATATGCGTTATCCCGGAGTGGATGGCAGTCTATACTTTGTCGGTGGCGTAGGAATGAACTATCTGCAGCGTGATGGCATCATTCTAGCGCCTATTCGAGTGGGTATGGGCTGGCGCGCTGGGGCGAATGTCGGTTACATGAAATTGACACCGACAAAAACATGGAATCCTTTCTAAATTAGGGCCAATACACGGTGCAGCCGCCCGCCGTGGTGTTATAATGCACAACCTCCAGAAGTACACCATACAAGATTATTATGTTTGCAACACGAGACAGCGTTGAGCAGGTCGAAGAGGGTGACGAACTCGCACCAAAGTTTGATGCCAACGGCCTCATCCCGGTAGTCACCACGGATATATCATCCGGCGAATTGCTGATGATGGGCTATATGAATCAGGACGCCTTTAGTAAGACCGTGGAAACCGGCGAGGCTCATTATTGGAGTCGCAGTCGCGCGTGTTTATGGCACAAGGGCGCCACCAGTGGCTTGATCCAGAAAGTCATGGAAATGAGAATAGACGATGATCAGGACACGGTTTGGTTGCGCGTCGAGGTGAACGGTGGCGCCAGCTGTCATGTGGGCTACCGCTCGTGTTTTTATCGCTCTATCCCGCTGGGCAAAGTGCAACCGGGGGAAACAGTCAAATTACACTATCACGAGAGTGAAAAAGTATTTGACCCGCAAGAAATTTATGGGGACGCGCCCAACCCAACCAAACTGTAATCAGCAGTTGGCACAGACATGCGTACGCTCATGATCACGTTAGTGCACTTGCTCCTATTGGCGGGTGTAGGTGGCGCGACAATTATTTCTGTCCCACCAAAAATCGAGACTGCGATTCATGCAGACGTACATCAGCAACTGGTCCAAAAACAGCTTACCAGCGTGTCTGTTGCGGTGGATGGACGCATCCTCACGCTCACTGGACAAGTGGCCAGTCCAGCGCAACAGCAATTGGCAATTGAACTTGCGCAGCAACGACCTGGGGTAGCGTTAGTGCTGCACGCGCTAACACTCACATCCGATCAGTAACCCGACCAGAATAATCCTATGAGTTATTTAATTCAGGAACTATCACTTTATCTGTTAGCGGCTTTTGTAATTGGTGCCAGCTATGGCTGGAGATTACGCTCAATGCGTGCGCACCAGGAGCAACAATCACCCAAGCGGGACGCTGAGCAGACCATTCAACGTCTGCAAACAGAACAACAACAGCTATTGGCTCGGATCGAACAACTCCAACTCA
>DDIE01000007.1:7979-11079 GCA_002338385.1 Proteobacteria bacterium UBA1858 | reverse complement strand
CTCATTCCAGCCACTGGTGCAGGTGAAGATTGGCAGGATGACTATCCACTCCAGGTGATCACTGAAATTGAACCCGGTACTCTGCGCAAGCTGACACTAGCTGGGATCGAGACCACCGGACAACTGTGGAAAACCTGTCAGGATGACGCAGCCATCTATGCGCTGGCGGATAAGATCGCAATTGAAGACTTTGTTATTCAGCGCTGGGTGTCGATCGCGCTGTTGTTGCGTGTCGCCAATATTGAAGCCACTGAGGCCAGCCTGCTGGAGCGCACCGAAATATATACATTAGCTGATCTAGCCGCCCAAAAGCCTGCGCGACTGTGCGAAAAATTGACCAAAAACAATCAACAGGCGCCCCTGCTTGATAAGCTCCCCGAGCAAGCTCAATGTGCGGCTTGGATTGAGCACGCCCAGCACATCCTAGACTTGAAGCAGGCCGAACAATAACAAGCTACACGCCCTATTCCCACGCTATATATTCGGGATAGTACGTCAGTCCGATAAGATCAGTATTATGCTTACTTCTGGTAAGCGAGAAGTTTTGCAAATGGCCGCCATGGTGGCTGTGATGGATGCCGTTGCCAAAGCTTACCAGCACAAGTAACTCCGATGTGATTAGCTAAAGCCTGCCACCTTGCTGGTGGGCTTTTTATTTACTGTTAATTTTCGCCCAAGTGTCGCGTAGCGTGACAGTACGATTGAACACCGGCTGGCCAGCAGCATTATCCTCTGCATCTCGACAAAAATAGCCACACCGTTCGAACTGGTAGGCCTGCATGGCCTCACTATTACTCAGACTGGCTTCAGCACGACTATCAGTGAGGCTAATTAATGAGTGTGGATTGAGGTGGTCAGTGAAGTTATCTTGCGCCCCAGGATTCGGCGTATTAAACAGACGGTCATATAAATTCACCTGGACAGCAATGCTGTGCTGACATGATACCCAGTGAATAATCCCTTTCACTTTTCGCCCATCGCCCGTTTTGCCACCTTTAGTCAGTGGATCATAGCTGCAGTGTAATTCAACGATCGCACCATTGCTGTCCTTGATTACCTCAGTACAGGTAATGCAGTAGGCGAAGCGCAGACGTACTTCTTTGCCAGGGGCAAGACGAAAGAATTTCTTCTCTGCTTGTTCCATGAAGTCGTCGCGCTCAATATAGATTTCCCGGCCAAAGGGTAGACTGCGACGACCAAGTTCGGGTCGTTTGGGATGATTGGCAACATCTAGCTCTTCCGTTTCACCTGCAGGATAATTATCAATCACCACTTTGATTGGATTCAGTACGCACATGGCTCTGGGCGCCGCATGATCAAGTGCTTCGCGCGCGCAGTTTTCCAGCACGCCAACATCAATCTGCGCATCTTTCTTAGTGATACCGATGCGTTCACAAAAATCTCTGATGGCTGTGGCAGGGTAACCACGCCGACGCAAACCAGAAATAGTGGGCATACGTGGATCATCCCACGCCTGCACATGTTGATCCTCAACCAGTTGCAGTAACTTACGCTTACTGGTGATGGTGTAATCCAGGGACAGGCGTGCAAACTCAATCTGCTGAGGGTGGGCAGGTGTTTTCAGAGTATCCAATACCCAATCATATAATGGGCGATGGTCTTCAAACTCCAGGGTACAGAGTGAGTGGGTGATGCCCTCAAGCGCATCCGAAATACAATGCGCATAGTCATACATGGGATAAATACACCAACGGTCAGCCGTTCGGTGATGATGTGCATGTTTGATTCGATACAGGGCAGGATCACGCATATTGATATTACCTGCCGCCATATCAATTTTCGCTCGCAAGACGCGCTCACCCTCTTTGAATTCTCCTGCGCGCATGCGGCTAAACAAATCCAGATTTTCTGCTACGCTGCGCCCACGGAAGGGACTGTTCTTACCGGGCTCGGTCAGGCTGCCGCGGTAGGCGCGCACTTGTTCTGGATTAAGATCACATACGTATGCATGTCCACCCTCAATCAGCTGCACAGCGTAAGCATATAACTGCTCAAAATAATTCGAGGCAAATTCCAGCTGTTGCCATGTATAACCTAGCCAGCTGACATCATGCTTAATCGCTTCGACATACTCATCATCTTCCTTGTCCGGGTTGGTATCATCAAAACGTAGATTGCAGTGACCCTTGAACTCCGCGGCGATGCCGAAATTTAAACAGATGGACTTGGCATGACCAATGTGCAGATAGCCATTCGGTTCGGGTGGAAAACGCGTTATGACAGACACATTTTGCTGTGCCAGATCTGATTTGATACGGTTACGAATGAAATTGTTTGCAGGTAAGGTGCTGTCTTCAGTCATGGGTATGCATAATTATGAGTCTAGGTGGTGAAGTATAATTCAGATTGAGGCGGCGTGTTGATCAAAACACGATGCAACCGCACTAAGCGCTTGCGCACCCGACTGCAAGCTGATCTTGCTACGCCTGTGGACTGCAAAATAGAACATACTCGGCCAGACCGGGACTGCTGCTTAAACGCGTCAGGTGGATGCTGAGCACCAACGGTTGGCAGCCGCAGATGATCATTACTTGGCGGTATTTAAGGTCAAGTGCGCTTAATTCATACGCCTGATCAGCGTATAGTCTAGGCATTATTCCAACTCTCCTTTGATGCTGCAGCAATGATGTTACAAGCGAGTGAAGTCCTGCAATGTTTAAGTTGTGAACACTTTCTGTCCGGCCAGCGACTGGCTGACCGATTTAACGTCACGCGTGCGACTATCAATAACCATATCAACAAACTACAGGCACTAGGCGTGGCTATCGAAAGCGTGTCCGGGCGTGGCTATCGGCTCTGCCACCCCAGTTCTTTGCATAATGAAAGCACCCTACTCAAGAGGCTCAATCAGACCTCTCCGGCGCCACTCGATCAGCTCCAGTGCTGGCAACAAATAGCATCAACGAACAGCAGCGCCAGAGCGTTGGCGACGCCCCAAGCAGGCACATTTTCAGTCGTTCTCACCGAGCTACAAACAGCCGGGCGCGGACGCAGAGGTCGCGCTTGGCTGGCACCGTATGCCACGAACATCACCTTATCTGTGGTTTGGAATCTGCAACAGCCGCTGCATGCGGCAGGG
>DDIE01000007.1:467-7679 GCA_002338385.1 Proteobacteria bacterium UBA1858 | reverse complement strand
GCCGCTGCATGCGGCAGGCGTACTCAGTCCTTATCTGGCGGTACAGATAGCGCAGGCATTGGCACACATGGGGGTACCTGCAATTCAAGTAAAGTGGCCCAATGATATTTATAGTCAGGATAAAAAGATTGCTGGCATTCTCATTGAGTGTTCTGGAGAAATGAATAGCGCCTGTCATTTGGTTGTGGGCTTGGGCGTCAATGCTTACATGTCACGCAGCAGCCTAGATTTTTCTCAGCATACGATTAATCAGCCATGGACTGATATCATTACTCAGTTGCCAGATTTTGCCGGCAGTCGCGATGATATTGCGGTCAGGTGCATAAATGCTATCGTGGCCGGGCTGGTCAGTTATGAGCAGGGCCTGCCAAAATCATTTACTGAGGTGTGGTCGCAATGGGATTTGCTGCACGCTAAACCAGTCCGGGTTGAGTCAGAAACGGATACCATCACGGGCATTGCGCGTGGTATCAGTCAACAAGGCTGTCTGAGATTAGAGACCGCAATGGGTGAGGAACACATTATGCTGGGCGAAGTGAGCTTGAGGGCTGATCATGATAGTACTGATTGATTTCGGTAACAGTTATTGTAAGTGGGTGCAGATTGTTGATGGCTACTGGCAGCACGTACACTCCTTTGCTTATGGTCGCACAGATCAACTGAACAATTGCCTGCAACATCTGCCATTGACTGAGGCTGAACAGATTCATATCGTCAGTGTGCTGGGTGCGGCGTTTGATGAGCAACTCAGTCAAGCTATAAATAAGCCTGAGGCGGTCCATTTTCATCAATCCCAAACGGCCGCGCATGGTATCCTGCTGGGCTATCGTCAACCTGCAAGCTACGGTGTTGATCGCTATGCCACTCTAGTCGCAGCCCATCAGCATTTTGCTGGGCATAAAATCATTGTTGATTGCGGTACTGCGATAACCGTTGATGTGCTGCAACAAGATGGCCAACATCTGGGCGGAATTATTCTGCCTGGTGTGGATACCATGTGTGCATCACTCGCCATGTGCACCTCAGGACTGGCCCACACGGAGCCATCTGCAGACATCAACCTGTTTGCCGATAATAGCGCTGATGCTATTCATTCAGGAGCAGTATTGACGGCCAGTTACGGCCTGCAGGGAGTGATTAAGGATATACAACGCCACCTCGGTCGAGCCACGCTCATTTTTACTGGTGGGGGGCGGCACAAAATACTGGGTTTTGATCGCCCGGGGACTCTGTCGAGACCACATCTAGTGCTAGAAGGGTTATTTATCATGGCGGGTGGCGAATCTGCACAGGTGCCGACCGCGAGTGATGATATTTAAATAAAAATCACACTAAATCGTTGAACCAGAGTTAAGATTTCACTAGACTGCATGCCCTGTTCAATAGTTATGGCTGTTCAGCCCGCGCTATTGAAACAGTCTGTAGAGCCGGCGTAGCTCAGTTGGTAGAGCAACTGACTTGTAATCAGTAGGTCGCGTGTTCGATTCATGTCGCCGGCTCCAATTCTGAACTCGATACAGCATTTATGCGTCCGTGTTGAAGTCCTCACCATTGGTTTGCTTGTCGTTGTCCGTCTGATTATCTGCAGGCGTCGCGTCCAGAATACAATCGCTACACATGAGCTGACCCTCAAATTCGTATAGCTGCGTGACACGCCGGCAGGATCGACAAAAATCGAGTCCATGTTCACCTAGGTAGTAGGCGCGTTTATCTTTAGAAATTGTTTTGCTCATGCTGTATTAGGCTGACTAGTAATTGCGCTATTACCAGGGATCACCCGAGTCTTTAACGTGTTTAAGTGACATTTCCAAGTCAGCTTTGCAAGTTGCGCACCCCTGCAGTCTGACCACAGGAGTTGTTTGGGATGTGGCTTTATCACTGAAGAACCAATACAGCTCACTGACCTGAGTGCGGCATAGTTTACAGGTAAATTTTTTGGCTTGATTAGACATTAGGCATCCTGAAGGTGGACTAGACTCAATGCTAGCGTAATTTCTGACTTGAGCGTGGTAAAAAGATGGTGCGCACAGACTCGATTATTAGGCCTCGAATTACCCAATGGCATAATCGCGGCAGTCGTTTTTGAAAAATGAATATCCAGATCATCAGATCGGGTAGGGAGTGTCAGCAAAAGGTGATTGTGCAGGAAAACCTTAATCTGTTTGACTGCTCGCCACGTGCCCCGATGCACACATGATCTTGAGTTGAGATCAAGCATGTAGCGCAGCTCCTCGCCGTTATTCAGACACACCAGGATATGCGCATCATTCTTTTTAAGACTGCTGACTAGGCGCGCGGCAACCATTACGTCATGTGATACATCAGCACACTCAAATAGGTCTAACCCCGATTGATCAAACAGCGCATAAGTTTGTAGATGCCTGTCACGTAGACTGTGCAAGGTACTGGCAGCGGGTTTGGCTTCATTTATCACGTATGTTGTCCGATTAGGATGCGCTGGCTCAGGCGCTCAAAGTAAAACCTTAATTTACCCGAACACAACCATGGTGGATAGGGCCCTGCAGCATGCTCATAGGTAAATGTTGTACACGTCGACAGCGAGTCCGCCTGAGACATGCCAGATTGCTATCTCCCAGCGCAACACTGTGGCTGACTACCTGTCAGTGCAGTACCGATTATTTAAAGCTATTGAGTCACGGCAGAATTGTGAGTCTAATGAGCGATCTGTTAAATCGCATGGAGGAATTCATGGAAGCACTACAATACCTTATCTCAGGTCTTATCTGCGGTGTCATACTGTTTCAGACTGCGCTTGTTGCGCCATCTTTATTTAAACTCTTGTCCACGGATGATATCGGTGCTGTGCTGCGACATATATTTCCTAAGTTCTTTATTGCACTGCTCATACTAGGGATTGCTTTAATGGTATCAGCGTTACTCGTGGCCGGCTCATTTGTCCCTGCAGCGGTTGCTCTGATTACTATCGTGGCTATGTTCATTTGTTATGGCATTGTGCCGGCAACTAACGCGGCGCGTGATACTGGCCGTGATAAAGATTTCCAGAAACTGCATAGTTTGAGTGTCGGCCTGACCCTGATCGTACTCCTTGCTAATGCGCTCTGGTTCTTGCTCGCATAACGAGCGTCTGCGTCGCACGCGCGGACGAATATTGTGCAGGCATGACTGAGCAATAATTAACTTTGTTTTGCCAGTCGGGCTTTTTTTGCTAACTCCACCAACGCCATGCGGACTGAAGCTTCTGTTTCACAGTAACTATCAAAATTGTGTTTGTAGCTCGTATCACCAACCTTAAGCACAAAACCATCTTTCATAATGGCTGAGATCGATGGTTTAATCCTAGCGATGTCAATGGATAGATAGTGACAATAATCTTCAATAGCATCCTGGTGATCGGTATTCATATGCTCCACCATAGTGGACTCAATTTCAGAGGGGAAGTGATTATCCATGTTGATCTCGGGTTGTTGAATGTCATTCAGTTGAGTGATCAGTGACCCACAGCGCTATGGTCTGACGCGCAGGCGCTTATCCATGGTGATGAGTGCAGGAATAATAAATGCCCACAGCGCTGCCAGCAGCATCAGTGTCGATACTGCACCCTGTGGCCAAGCGACAGCGCCCAGCTTCCAGCTGGCCCAATACGCATAACAACCACCTGCAGCACCCAGCGGAATAGTATAGACGATGTTAAGTTTGCGCAGAAAGCGCAGACTATGACCGAAATTCTGCACGAATGCGAACCACAGAAAGAATAACCAATATGGCCATTCGTCGAAGCTATAAAAACCGCACAGCATGATGACTAAGTCGATACTGAAACCAAGCAATGCCAGTGGTAAGAGGAGTAAATCCTGTCTGCGCTCTGGACTGAGTGCTAGGTGACACGCCAGGATGATAATCACCAGAGGCAACAGTTGGTTGCCGCCGAGAATTGCCAGCAGCCAGATAACCTGAAAACTCACAGGCTGAAACCAGCGCCAAATTTTTGTGTGATTAATACTAGCCCCCAGTCGAACGCATAAAATTGTTCACAGTGTCAGTCGATTGATCAATATTTTCAGCCTAAGCTTACCGCGCGACAACGCTGACGTATATAATGTTAATTGACGCCCAATTGACGCCTTGCGGTGCCCACCGTTTGTATAGGAGAGTGTCTCTCAGCTGCTTGCGGTAAGCCCAGCGATCGCAGTGCTCGATGCCTACGCAGACCATTGTGCTGGCCACCTTAACTCCTTATCATCGCCCAGTAATAATAAAATAAATAAGGTAATCGCATGAAGTCATGGTGTCTGGTGGTGGTGTTTGTGACGGCTGGCTGCAGTAGTATTGAGCAGGCCACGGTTAAAACTGACTGGCCAGCGAAGCAGGCTATTGATGGCATCTGGGAGGGTAGTTTTGATATCAATGGTCGCGGACCCTATGACTTTCATGCCATTCATGTGAATGGAAGGAGCACAGCCGTCAGCTCCAAAGCTAAAGCGATATGCGCAGGCAGTGTGGAAGCAAATGACGATTTTTATCTAGCTAATTACATGCTGTACTCACTTGATGGAGCACCCTTTGATTCGGCGCGTCTGACGGGGTACCTCAAGCCTAATCGAATTGAATCCCATTTCAGAACTTTGAGTGGTGGTGATGTTGGTGCGCTCAATATGGACTACAATCCTATCTATGAGCAGCCCTCTGATCTGTCCTTGTTAGTGGGAGATTGGCAGTTTATTGATCGCGATGGTTTGACAATCAGCATGACCATGGTCGCTGGTCAGTGGTCCGGTGTGGACTCCGATGAGTGTGTGTATGAGGGTAGCATCGCGGTAATTAATCCGAACTATAACGTCTACGATGTCAACCTATCGATTGCGCAATGTGATTCTGTCAGCGGCGACTACCAGGGGCTGGCCTATTTAGATCAAGCGTATAGATTGAGGATGGATGTGCTCAACTCACTGTACGGCTTTCATTTTGATTTTGTAAAAAACTAGCGTGGCCTAGGGGCGAGATTTCCATGCTCGCCAAAGCTCAGTCGCGGGATGGTTTGCCAGGCTGCTATGGTTGAGGGTCATGATTTCCACGCCGTAACTTAATTCCCAGATATCCTCGGCAACATGAAAGGGTTGCTCGTCTAATTGTTGCTGATATTCAACCCATTGCTCATGTTCTTGTTTCACACAGCTGAGTGTCAGAGTATGTGTGCCAGCGGTCTGTATGGCGATGATCAGATGCCAATCTGCATTCGGCACGGTCATTATAAAGGGCGGCTGCACAGCAGTGATGTTACGGCGTTGGTTAAGCATAGCCGTTAGTTGCTGGAGGGATTGAATGCTTGGATGGAATCACCGCGGCCGATGGCGTAATACTCAATCCCCTGATCTTTAATATCATCTGGGTCGTATAGATTACGACCATCGAATATAATCGGCGCTGCCAATGATGCTTTGACTAATTCCAGATTGGGACTACGAAACTCGGTCCACTCAGTCACAATAATCAGTGCATCTGCGCCCAGTAGTGTGTCATTGCTGCTAGTACATAACTCCAGATCGTCACGCGGGCCATAAATACGCTGACATTCCTCCAGCGACACGGGGTCATAGGCTCTCACCTTGGCGCCGGCCTGCCACAGTTTCTCCATCAGTGTGCGACTTGAGGCTTCACGCATATCATCCGTATTCGGCTTGAATGATAGCCCCCATAAGGCAAATGTTTTGCCCGTCAGCTGGCCATCAAAACGTTGGTCAATTTTATTGAATAATACTTCTTTCTGTTTTTGATTCACTTCATCAACAGCCGTAATTAAAGTGGTTTCAAAATCAACTTTGGCCCCGATGTGCTGCAATGCCGTTACGTCCTTGGGGAAACACGAGCCACCATACCCGCAGCCGGGGTAGATAAAGTGATAGCCGATACGCGGGTCGGCACCAATACCCAGACGCACTTGTTCAATATCTGCGCCCACCTTCTCAGATAAATTGGCCAACTCGTTGATGAAACTGATTTTGGTCGCGAGCATGGCATTGGCGGCATATTTAGTCAGTTCTGCCGAGCGTATGTCCATCACTTTTACGCGATCATGACTGCGATTGAAGGGGGCATATAGCGCACGCATGTGTTCACTCGCGGTGGCATTATCAGTGCCCACAACCACTCGGTCGGGTTTCATGAAGTCCTCGATTGCGGCGCCCTCCTTGAGGAACTCTGGATTGGACACAACATCGAAAGCGATTGTTTTATTAATTTGTGCGAGTTTGTTATTCATTTCTGTGCGCACTAAATCAGCGGTGCCCACGGGAACAGTCGATTTAGTGACCACAATGCGGTACTCCTGCATGTGGGTAGCAATGGTATTGGCTACCGTCACCACATGACGCAAATCAGCAGAACCATCTTCATCCGGTGGCGTGCCGACAGCAATAAACTGAAATAAACCATGCGCCACTCCGGCGGCGGGATCCTGCGTGAATTGAATTCGCCCAGCCGCAATATTCTGTTTCATCATCTCATCTAGGCCAGGCTCATAAATCGGAACTTCGCCTTGCTTTAATATATCGATTTTGTTGGCATCAATGTCAACGCATAATACTTGATTGCCTACCTGGGCAAGGCAGGCGCCCGTCACCAGACCCACATAGCCTGAACCATAGATGGTAATTTTCATAAGATTTTTTCGGTGCTAATTAGGATATTGAGGCCGCTCATCATAAAAGATTATTCTTAAAAAAACCCTAATATCATGAAATATATGATAATCGATGAATAAACAATCAATTAGCTAAGAATAAACCAGTTTTTATAACTGAGTTTTTGTGTTTATATACCCCATCTGGGGGGTGAGGTGGTTTTTTGGCTAGATAATCGCAGTCTTATATTGACACCTAGCTCGTATCTAACTGACAATAGCCGGCTTTGTGCATGGAGGGGTACTCAAGCGGTCAACGAGGGCAGACTGTAAATCTGCTGGCTATGCCTTCGTAGGTTCGAATCCTACCCCCTCCACCAGCAAGAAAGTATGAGCGTGTGTGCGGGTGTAGTTCAATGGTAGAACCTCAGCCTTCCAAGCTGATGATGTCGGTTCGATCCCGATCACCCGCTCCAACTATATGCTGAAATTAGCATGATTGGCAAATCTGGATAATCAGATCTAGCTATCATGACTGGCAGAAGTGCCCATATAGCTCAGCGGTAGAGCACTTCCTTGGTAAGGAAGAGGTCACCGGTTCAAGTCCGGTTATG
>DDIE01000007.1:0-192 GCA_002338385.1 Proteobacteria bacterium UBA1858 | reverse complement strand
GTAAGGAAGAGGTCTCCGGTTCAAGTCCGGATATGGGCTCCATCGATTAGAGCCCAAGAAGTAGCAATATCAGTAGTGGTGACACAGCTAGAACAAGAGCAATATAAACAGAATTCGAAGTAGAAACGATAACAATTTTTTTGAACTAACTTAATTATAGTGGTCGGAGGTATCAGAGGATGTCGAAGGAGA
>DDIE01000013.1 GCA_002338385.1 Proteobacteria bacterium UBA1858 | reverse complement strand
TATCACGGCCAGTACCCTGGTGATAGCCGATGAGCCGCCGGTAAAAAAATATTACGTGGAAGACATCAAAGCCGCGATGTTTAAACACATCGAGCGTAATATTGATGAAGATGGCATCTTTCGCATTCGCGATGAAAAAACTAATGAAATATTAGAGCTTGAGTTCGTCAAGATTCATAACCCGGTGCGCCAGATCAGTGATCGAATATATTTCGCATGTACCGATTTTCGCGTTCATGCTGATCCCAAGAAATTATACGATTTGGATTTCTGGATGGATATCGAAACAGGTGAACTCAGAATATATCAAACTAAGATACATAAAGAGCCGCGCAAGAGTCTGATATATGGCTGGTACAAACAGCCACGCTATACTTTTGTCAACGATAAAGTTGTACCTCTTTACTGAATCTTAGTACCTGTCTGATGTGCCTATGACTGGTTCAGTTGATGCTCTGAAACTCTTTAAATTTAAATAGTTTCTTCATTATTTTCCGCAACCCTTTTGGCAAGCGGGGTTTCTTTATGATGACATCGCCAAAACCAAATGACTGGTTGTGTGCCACACCCCGTTTGAACTCCCGACGTAAGCTGGCATCACGGATAGTCGTTATGACACGGTAAATACGTAAACTTTTGGCACGCAAATCAAGCGCAGATAGGGTATTGATGAACACCGCCTTGCTCAGGCGCTGAGCAATCTCTATCACGCCTTGCTGAAAGAAATAGCTGTAGTCATGATGGATAGCCATCTCACCTGCGACCGACTGCCTGAGTGGCCTATAAGGGTAGTCACTGTGATAGCCAGTAACAGAACCCTCGGCACTATTACAAAGGATTTCCAAGGCAACAATGTCATTTAAGTGCCGCCCATCCTGTGCGTTTTTATTAGCATCATAGAGGTAAGCACTTTTAGAGACATTGTTGGCTTGATGATTAAGAATTTTGTCCATGCATAAATACTTGCCATAATATTGATGCCCCGGCAGTAAATGACTGATATTGTCCTGAATGGTGCCGCGCCAGCCAACATCGACAAATAAGATATTTTTTGAGTTGTGTTTATCCAGTCCTGCACTGCTGAGATAATTCAATAATGAGTCCTGTTGGCGGCGGCGTTCCGACTCACACAGGGCAATAAAATCTTGATCACAGAAGAGCGCAATCATGTCACGATTAAGCCATGGTCGCTTATGCTTTTTATCTATATCAATGTCCTTCTGTTGTATGTAAGTCCTAACTTCTGGACGATCGATATTTAGAGTACACAATAATCCTTGCAGAGACATGGTGCTGATTTGTCTCCAGACTCTCATCATCTCTGGTAGGTTGACTTGCGCTAATGAAGCTAGAAATGTACTGGCGCGACTGACTTCCAAATGGCGTCCCTCAGGCAGACCTAGTCGCGGATCGATATCTGTCTTAAGCGCATCATATATTTGTTTAAGAAAAGCCCCTTCCCGGCTAATAAAATACACTGCATCGATATCATGCTTAATTATTTCTTCGTTAATACTCAGGATGAAGCCGATAAATAGTTGGGCATACTGACGGCCTAGTCGGTAGGGTTGATACTGTTTAGCCGTGAGATGCTGCGAGGATTTAGACACCTGCATAGCATGCTTGAGTTGCTCAGCGAAATAAGACTTTGGTTGTTGATACAGTTTTTCACGTCGACGCCTGGCAGTGTGATGCTGCTTTGGTTGATAGAGATGAGCCGCTATACCCAAGGACTTAGGGATCTCAAAGTCACTTAACTTGCTGTCACCAATATGAATATGATCTTGTGGCGTTATGGCGAATGTCTGGTGCAGATATTTGTATATGGAGCCAGTATGTTTGTTACGTCCGATGTCACAAGAACTCACGCCCTGCGTGTATCGTTTGGCAACACCGGCGTATGTCAACAGCTCAGTAATGGTACTGGCAGACATATAGAAATCACTCAAAAATATGACTTTATCAGCCTCAAAGCTGGCCAAAGTCTCCTCGATATCTGGATCCTTGCTCAATACTTGTTTTTCAAAGCTAATCTCATAATCAATCAGCTGCGCGAGGAGCTCTACATGCTCACTTTTGTCTGGGCATAACACGCTCACCAGCGCGCGTATGACCTGCTCAATATGGTATTCCCCATAGTGATTGTTTTGCATGCTCTGCTGATGGAGTTGTTTCTCTACTGTGCGACGCAACTGATGGACGTGTAAGTGATCGGGTATCAGCTTTTTAATATGAGCAGGACACAGTTTGAAGAAATATTTTGAGGCGGCGAGCTTAATTGCATCTGGGTGGACTTCTCTTCTGAGCAATGTATCCCATACATCCACCGTTAGTAGCTTAGCCATCGTCAACCCAGTTAGTCGCCCGTCCCTAAGCAATTATGTGGTGAATTAACGATGCGAATCAAGTTGCGACTGAATTCTCATAAATGAGTAATAAATAGGCTACAACTACCTGATTGTATGAAAATAAGCGTTCGCGCGTTGACAGGTGTGACAAATCGACTAAAATGGCCGGCTCTTATCGACATGCGGGAATAGCTCAGCTGGTAGAGCGCAACCTTGCCAAGGTTGAGGGCGCGAGTTCGAACCTCGTTTCCCGCTCCACACTTTGTTGGCTGAGTCTCACGGCATTTC
>DDIE01000071.1 GCA_002338385.1 Proteobacteria bacterium UBA1858 | reverse complement strand
AACCATGCTAATTAACGAACATCGGTTGAGTTTGATGGAACCAGACTCGAGAAAATTTTTGATGAAAGAAATGCATCGGTTTCTTGAAAATGAGGAGTACGCTAGAGCAGAAGGCTATATTCCTCCATCAAGTTGACACCATCCAACAATTTCTGTTCAATACGCGACCTACTCTTATTGGCCAGATAGCTCAGTTGGTAGAGCAGAGGATTGAAAATCCTCGTGTCGGCGGTTCGATTCCGTCTCTGGCCACCATCTTTAATATCGCGAATAAATTTTGAACCGGACACGCGTCAATAAGATACGTAGTATCCAGCAAGAGAGTGAAACTCACAGGCGGTCAGCTTTGACGACAGTGATGAATCCAATATCTATGGTGGCGCCTTACTGGTTGTAAATGATCAATGATCTGACGATGTCATGCTGTATGCCAAAATAGAGGCTTATAATTCTGATGAAGATATACAATCAGTCGCGGCACGACTGCGTTTCGATCTCAAGTTCTAAGTACTAGTCCGTATGGTGTAAGTCTTAAGGTGCTCGCATTTGGTCTGCAGCTGAGCGATACTTGCTAGTGCTTTAGCACTAGCGATTGTATAGCCACACTCAGGTCATTTATGTCAGCAGATAATAAGAAAGTCGTCATCCACATGGGGGCCCACAAAACAGGCACCACCTCTCTGCAACACTTTTGTGTCCATAACAGGGACGCTCTCCTAGAACAGGGATTGTATTATCCTGATACAGCCAACCCAGAAACTTATCTTGGGCCCTATGGACGGTATCGCTTCGTTAATGGCTACATCCTCACAAACAAAAACTATGATGCCAGTCAGTTCGATAAGGTACTTGCCGAATATCAATCTAATCCTGCGATTAATACGCTGTTCCTGTCGGAAGAGAATTTGTTTTACAGCCGACTAAAAGAGCACAAGCTGAGTCACAGAGCATTAAAAAAGCTGCAACAACATAATGTTCATATTGTGATTACTCTGCGTCGAGCCATTGAGTATATATGTGGCATCTGGCAGGAATATGTCCGTTTTAGTAACGGTGATGATTTATATACATTCTTTAAGAAATATAATTACACGGGTGACCTAGCGTATATTGATACACTCAAAGAAACTTTTGGCGAGGATAGAGTTCATCTCCTAGTCTACAATGAACAGGAAACCACAGACTATGATTCTGTTGATCACATGATGCGGTTCTTAGGACTGCATGATCACGGTCTTTCAGCATACGATCATCGGCACAATCTTGGCGCACACCGTGAGGTGCTTGATAGGATGTGTTTCCTGAACAAATATGTGCCTAGTGCGCCGTATCATAAATATCGGCAATATTTGCCACGTAACACAGAGATTTCAGTTTTAAATTCTTTGCCCGATAAAAGAATAAAAGCTATTTGCGATCGATACTATCCAGTTGAATCAAAATTTGCTCAAAAGCATCTAGGACGCGACTACTTGTACGCTAATAGATATCCGAAAATATATGGACAGGAGCGTGATGCCTACCGGCCAGATAAGTCTCCATTAAACGCAGCTATTATGCGTGCGGTTGTGCGAGAAGCTTTTTTGGATACTCATTTTAAAAGTAGACACAGTCTAAATATTCTTCTTGCTGAGATATACGCTCGCTTACCTGCCGATGTTGTGATCAAGTTCAGAGATACATTTGAACACTATAAAAGAAAGATCAGCAAACACCGCTCACTATCACAATTGGTTCTTAAAATACGCAATCGTCCGGCTAAGTCCGTGGATTAAATCAGTACTGGGAGACCAGTCCAACAGCGTCTGAGCTAGACTTATATCGGGACAGCGCCGGGTAGGATCATCCTCAGGCAGTGGCTTGAATACCAGTTGCGGCCTGCAATTTAGCAGACTGGCAATGGTGTCAGCAATTTCCAGCATGCTATATTCACTCGGATTACCCAGATTAACGGGTGATGCTGGGGCGCTCGCGAGTGCCATTAAGGCCTGAATGGCCTCAACCATATCGTCAACGTAACAAAATGAGCGCGTCTGCTCACCTTGGCCGTACATAGACATCGGCTCTGATCTTAATACTTGATTGATAAAATTAGAAATCACACGACCATCATCAGCCTGCATATTCGGTCCATAGGTGTTGAAGATTCGGGCGATTCTTATATCTAAGCCATGGCTCCGTTTATAGTCAAACAATAACGCCTCTGCCGCTCGTTTACCCTCGTCATAACAAGCGCGAATACCGAGAGTATTCACATTTCCCCAATCAGACTCTTGTTGTGGATGGTTCAGGGGCTCGCCATATATTTCACTGGTTGAAGCATGAAACATGGGGCAGTGATTTTTGAGTGCGAGCTGTGCAAGGTTTTCTACACCGTAGACCGATGTTTTTAGGGTGTGGATAGGATCAGCCTGGTAGGCAGGTGGGGAGCCTGCACATGCCAAGTTATAAATCATATCGACCTGCATATCCATGGGCTGGATGACGTCATGCTCAAGAATTGATAGCCGGGAGTTATCTTCAAGGTGCATTAGATTGCTGCGGTGACCAGTTAAAAAATTATCCAGACAAATGACGTGATGATCCTGATCAAGCAGGCTTTTGATAAGATTAGTGCCGATGAAACCAGCACCACCCGCAACCAGTATGTTTTTAGAATGTCCCATTTTAATCTTTACAATTTATAATCGTCCCAACATACTCTTTGGTTCTGTTAATTTGTCTATAAAAGCGATGAGCGAGCCATTTATCTCCCTAATAGTCCCTGTTTTTAATAAAGAGAAATATTTAGCTCGATGCTTGGACTCACTTCTGCATCAGAAGCTTGAGTATGAGGTGATTATTATAGACGACTGTAGCCAAGATAGTTCGATTAAAATCGCAGCCCAATATGCTGAGCGTTACGATAATTTTCATTTCATCGCATTGGCCGAGAATAAGGGTGTGGGAAACGCAAGGAATATCGGTGTTGAGCACGCTCAAGGTGATTATTTATTGTTCATTGATAGTGACGACTGGTGCACGCTCATGAGTATCAGCAGGATCCAGCAATTAGCTGAATTCTATGGTTATCCAGACTGTGGTGTATTTGCTTATAACCGCTATCTGGAGGGTAAATATCAAAAGATAGTCTTACCGAATCGAAATTTTCAAGATCCGTCTTTTCATAACCTACTCGAGCCATCAAGACTACTTAATCTCCTCAGACAAACCAATATCTGTGGCTCTCCCTGGAATAAAATTTATAAACGAGAATTCTGGCTGTCACATGGCTTTAGCTGGCCTACAGTTGATCAGTTGAAAGAGCAGCAAGTCGAAGGTAGTGAGGATTTTTCTCTAATTCCTTATGTGTTGGCCAAAGCACAGCAAATTATGATTGCTAACAGCGCGTATTATAATTATGACTTAAATGTTGACAGCGCTACTGTATCAGTAGCAGATGATCGCGTTGCTGCCAGTGTGCGTTCGGCATTCGTGTTGAGGGATCGATTTGAAAATGATCCAAATTTTATTATGAATGAGGGGCTAGCGGCGACGATTGATGCCATGGTATTTGCTCATTTCAGACACTTTTTTGAACATAAGAAAAATACCTGTAGTGATGATCAAATCAAACAATTCAGCACCATATTCAATCACTATATTCAGCATTACGGGCTTACACCTCAGGAGATTTCAGAGATTCATCAGGCGCAAAAACTCTTCTCTGAGGTGAAATGCGAAATGGAAAAGCGCGCTTTAGAGTTTGATCTGTTGAGTATGTTTAGCACGCAAGAAGTTGAACATATAGTGTCTGCTAGGCCAAAGCTAGCAAAAAAGAAAAAAAATAGTTTGCAGCGTATTGTTAAGAAGCTCAAAAAAGTTGTCAATCATTAACACAGGCTCGATCGATGTCTGATGCTGACCGAGGTCGTCGATAGGCTAACACTGCCTGTAAGTAGTTACATATTTTTTGCTCATGTATCGCATAAGGATCCTTTAGCGTGCATCTGCACTCTACAGTTTGGTAGTCACTCCATCTTTTAGTTATGCTTTAGAGGCATCATGATGAGGATAAAAATATGCAAACATGTCTACCGCTATATAGGGTTTGGGTTGACCTAATTCTCTAGTAAATACTTTATGGCAAGTTATTATGTAACACAGTCTGGCTCCGGCAATGGCACAGGTGTCGATGCGTCAAATACGATGTCTGTGTCCACATTCCATATTATCAGCTCTTTCACTGCGGGTGATGAGATTTTATTTTCTGGCGCTTTTGCTACCGAGATCAATATCAGTCAGGGTGGGATAGCCGGTAATCCAATTACATATAAAGGCACGAACGGTTCTTTTGTCGATGACGGAACAGCTGCTACAGTGACTGTGAGTTCGTCGGATGATGCCATCAGCATAGAGGCTAACCATGTACTGTTAGAAAATTTCGCTGTGACTAACAATGGCTCAGGTGGGTGTTTTGCTGTTAGCGGTAGTATAGATAATGCATCAGACGCGAATGATTCCGTCCATCTGCGAGATTGCATTGCCGTTGCCAATAATGGTGATGGTGATGGTTTCGCAATTAAGTCGGCTTCAAACAGTACCACTCAAGCCACATTCACTCGCTGTGAGGCACAATCAATCACAGGTGTTGGCGATCAGGGCTTTACTAATCATAACGAGCAAAAATCTTATTTAATAGATTGTGGTACCACGTCCACATGTCAGTTGCCAATCGCCGCTGTGGGTGACTTAATAGATATCAGTGGGGGTACTTTTAGGAATGGTGGTGAAAGCTCAGATCTCATCTATGTTGATGGTGCTAGCAGTCTGGTGGCGACGGATGCAACTTTCATTGCTCAAGGAGATGGCGCAAGTGCGAATATTTTTTCCACTGCTGCAGACGAAGTGAATAGCATCACTTTGAATAATTGTAATCTTACCCAATCGGTATCAGCAACGGGTCAAAATCTTTTGCAAGGCTTGCCAGGTTCTGGTTTTTACATGCAAGGTGGCGAACTGAATATAGATTCCACAGCGTCAGCATTTATAAAAATACTGACAGATGGAGTAGAGGTGCATCTTGATGATGTTGATATCAATATCCACACACTTGGGCAAAAAGTGATCTCATCTGGCGCTGACGCTAGTGTCATTGTGGAAAATTCAAGCATAGACTACAGTGATGCATCTTACTCTGCGCATACTTTCATAGCGGATAACAATACGGGTTCAAATACGAGTTATCAAATCAGCAATAATGTTATTCACGGTGGTAATGATATTGGTTTTATTAAAACACATTTAAATACACTCAACACCTACAGTGTCAGCGGGAATACTTTCAGAGATTTCACAGGCAGTAGAGCACTGTTTGAAAGTAGTGACACGAGTGATAATACCGGTACTCTTTATGCAGCTAATAATGTGTTCGATAATATCCCTGATGTATTGTCTGGTGAGGCTAACGTCACGCTTACAAATAATATGTATATTAACGGGACACCGCTGGAATCAATAGATACATCCTCCCCAGTGATGGTGCCGATACCAAGCATAGCATGGCTGGTTATGGCGCTATGCCTGATTCTGATTGTGTATAAGCGGGCCAAATAGTCATACGCTTACACCCGCTTTCACCGGCAAGGGTAAACAGTCATTGGCGGTTGGACTAAAGACTGATGCTTGCTTTAAAGTTGTCCCCATGCCCTTTGGCCAACATAAAAAGCAGTGCCTGATGTGGGTGATGAAAAAGTAACTTTGGTGCCACTGTCAAAATAAACAACATCGCCAGGCGTCAAGGTGATTGTTTCGCCGTTCTCTTCAGAAATGGTCATTTCACCTTCGAGCATGATTTTGCACTCATCATAACTGTAGGTGTAGGGTAGTGGATTACCTGCTTCCATCTTAAAGAAACCACAGGATATGGGCGAGGTGTCGTTGGCTGATGAGACCAAATCTTGCAAGGAGGCATGGATACCCTCGATACCAAGAGAGGCAATATTTTTGGATTGTGCGTCTTTGAAATGTTTCATGGCCATGATTTTGCTCACTTTGTTGTAGTTGTAATTATAGATGGACCGGATGTGTTAGTTTAGCCAGACCAGTGATGTGACTTGATTTTACATGAAAAATAAAGAGCCCGAAAAATTATTAAAAAAACATCCACAGTTAGTCCATTCAGATATGCTCAAGGTTGTGTCTCATGTGCAACGTACTCAGGGTGAATGGATACTCAACACGCTGATGATTGATGGTTATGATGTGCCGTTTCGCTACCGGCGCAAGCAAGGCTACAAAAGCCTTAATGGGCAACGAGTAAATCTGACTTATTATCCAGACACAGAGAGCATCGCAGGCATTGTGATGGAAGTGATGAATGTGGTGCGAATAAAGATCGCTTGATTCTAGCTGCTGGATACTGCGTGGCTATGGCGTGTTGACTGTATGTTAAGTACATGTCCGATGGCGTGAATAATACCGCCGGTCAGCGTAAGCATAATCTCATTGCTGTGGCTCATGACACCTGCTTCATGCAGGATGTCAAAAAACATGGCTGGTATGGCAAGAATAATTAAGCCGCACAGTGTAATCAGGGCCGGCAGCCAGGCTCGATGACAGTTATAACCTGTGACCAGCGCTACGAAACTGATAGGTAAAACGATAAACAGAATGAGCTGATGAAACCATAGATCATGTATATCATGACCATGGGTGGCCACCCCGGAGATCAGCGGTAACAGCGCCGCGGCAACGGGGAGTAGCATGCAATGCACGGCACACAGGCCAGAGAGCATTATTGCCATACGATCAAGTTGTGTGTGTATTTTCATGGTTTTTTGGCGCACTGGGCACAAGTGCCGTGAATTTCTACGTGTGTCATATTCGGAGTGAAGCCCTCTTTGTTACTGGTTTCTAACAGTATTTGATTGAGCTTGGATGCTCTTACCTCTTTAACTTGCTCGCACTGATTACAAATGAAGAACTGACTATCATGATGCTCGTCGCTGTATTCACAGCCGATGTAGGCATTACAACTTTCTATTCTATGAATAAACCGATGTTTCAGTAAGAACTCAAGTGCGCGATAAACAGTCGGCGGTTTTTCCAGATGATTATGATTACTGAGCTGGGCTAACAGATCGTACGCTTTTGTGGGTTTATGGCTTTGCCAAATTAACTCTAATACTTTCGTACGAATGGGTGTGAGCTTTAAATTCTTTTGTGTACAGATTTGTTGCGCATGTAGCAGCGCACTATCTACACAATCTTTATGCTGGTGTGGTTTAATCATCGCTGATGGGGTTGCTGATGTCGTGTTATAACATCACATTCTATTATCTAAACATTCTACCTGCAAACAATAAAAATGGGGAACAGATTGAAACGCCTATGAATGCCAGAGATTTTTTACACAAGACTAAATATGAACTGGAAAATCACGCCATGTTTGCCGATCCTTACATGCTTGCATTTGAGCACATGGAGATATTCGATATCGAGCGCGCGCAACGTTTCGCGACATTGTACTATCCGCACATCTTGAGAACTCGTCTTTATCAGGCCAGCACGCTTGGATTGTTAGAGGATGAGGCGTTACAGTTCGTCCTGGCTGAAATACTTGATGATGAGTATGGGCAAGGCGATATAACGCGTTCACATATGGAGTTATACCGCAATTTCATGCGTGCAGTCGGCTGTGAAATCTTGCCCGTGCATGAATATCAAATTATCCCTGAGCTGGCTGACTATATAGAGAACATGCAGGCACTCACGCGTCACGGAGATTGGTTAAGCGCGGTGGCAGCGGTCGGTATTGCCAGTGAATGGCCAATACCTAGGTATTACAGTTGCCTGCTGGCAGGCTTGAAAAAAATACCAGATATCGAAATCGATAGTCTGGAGTTGTTCAGTGGGCACATTAGCCTAGATGTTGAACACTCCAGAATGATCGAAGAGGCAGTCTTACCACATTTATCAAATAACACAAATCAGCAGAGATTCAGCGCCGGTATCGAGATCAATATGCGCCTCAGACGCAAGTTACATGCGGGTCTTTACCGTGAGATATTCGCTTCTAAGTGTCGATGAGTAGGCTGGGAAAGCAGTATTAATGTAGAGCTGTGCGCAGATTATCGTCGCAATCGATTTTAAAATGATGAGTTTCAAGCAGATCAAATACCGAACGAAGCGCTAAATTCATGCTTTCAAGATCGGTACTTTCAGCTTCGTTACAATAGGCGACACATGCTTTTTCGCTATAGTCATAAACCAACGACATGGTATATATACGTTCACGATCGGATGCGCATGTTTCTACATTTCTGATGGCTGTGAAGAGGTGGTTGGTCAATCGCCTGAATTGCTTAATATCCATTATTTTATTATTCCTTTGATATATCGGTAACACGCTTAAATATAGCGTGATGCCTAGTAGATAGGGAATAACAGCAAATCCTTACAAATATAATTAATATGAATATTAATTATTATTATTCTCCGTTAATGCTTGCTATAACTATATGATATTAATCAAGTTAAATAATGCTTGCGTAATTTGCTTAGCATGTA
>DDIE01000030.1 GCA_002338385.1 Proteobacteria bacterium UBA1858 | reverse complement strand
CACCGGTACCCGCTCTGATCTCAATAAATACATTACTGTTATCAAGTGGATCCTTGGGCAATAACAATTTTTGTAAATCCAGTTCCAAGGCTTCTTGCTGGGTATTCAGATCCGTGATTTCCTGGTGCGCCATTTCTTGCACGCTGGCATCATCATCACTGAGTAATTCCTGTGCCATGGCCATGTCTTGCTGGGTTTGGGTGAATTGTATAAACGTTTTCACGACTGGCTCCAGCTGAGCATACTCCATGGAATATTTACGAAACTGATTTTGATCTGCGATCACATCTGGCTCAGCCAGCAAGCCCGCTATTTCTTGATAGCGATCTTGCAGCGATTCGAGTTTGCTAATAATAGACTCTTTCATAATTTAATTTTAAAGCCAACGCCAGTGGCGTGCTAATCCTGATTCAGACCAAGTATAATCTTGGCGCTCTCAAGCATGGCGTGCTGATCTTCAGCGCTGGCTGCTTTGAGTGACTCGGTGGGTGTATGTAACATTTTATTGACCAGAGAATTAGCCAGCAGCTGTAACACCTCTTCAGGGTCTTTGCCTTGCTTGAGCAGACGTATGGCCTTAGCGACTGCTTCCTGTTTGTGCTGCTCAGCCTGTTGGCGGTAATCACGAATGATATCGTCGGCGTTGCGTCCTCGTAGTTGCGACTGAAAGCTGGCCAGCTCAAGTTCAATGATATCTTCAGCATCTGCCGCCGCTTTCTGTCTGGACTGGATATTCTCCTGTATCACACCTTGTAAATCATCCACGCTGTAGAGATAGATATCTGCCAACGTGGCGCACTCAGGTTCGACATCACGCGGAATAGCCAGGTCAATAACCAGAATCGGCTTATGTTTTCGCTTTTTGGACGCTTGCTCGAGCAGGCCCTTGCCCAAGATCGGTAACGTACTCGAGGTGGCTGTGATAACAATATCACTATCTGGCAGCACTTCATTGATAAACGACAAACCAATGCCATAGCCGTTGTATTTATCAGCCAGTTGCTGGGCGCGATCGACATTACGGTTAGCAATCGTCATCCGCTTGATGCCCACCGTAGCCAGATGTTGTGCGGCCAGATCAATCGTTTCGCCGGCCCCGATAAATAAGGCATTACGGCTAGAGAGGTCACCAAAGATCTGTTTCGCCAGAGACACTGCAGTGGAAGCTACCGAGACAGGATTATTACCAATCGCGGTGGAGCTGCGCACTCTCTTGGCAACATGAAAACAGTGTTGGCAGAGGTGGTTGAGATGTTGTCTCAGCGTACCTGCATCCAGCGCTGTTTGATAAGCCTGTTTCAGCTGGCCCAATATTTGTGGCTCACCTAGTACCATCGAATCTAAACCACTGGCAACCCGGAATAAATGGCTGACTGCTTGTTCATGACTGAAGCTGTAAAGATAAGTAGCTGCCTGGTGCGCGTCTAACTGATGACGTGCAGTGAGCCAGTTGAGGATACTCTGTTTGCCAGTATCGATATCATCACACTCACAATATACTTCGGTACGATTGCAGGTGGACACGATCATGCCCTCTTGAATGGCATCCAGAGTCAACAGATGACTCAGTTCATCCGCCAACATAGTCTCAGAAATGGCTAAGTTTTCACGCACTTCTATGGGTGCTGTCGTATGGTTAACGCCGAGTATAAATAAAGACATGGCAACTATTTTAATGCACTTTAACTGTTCTGACGGGAAAATTTTTAGACTGCAAGTGGATGCCATGGCGGTTAAAGGGCTTGTTTAAGTGTTCCCATACCCCATCTGCGTGCAAGCTCATGTAATGGTATGTGAAATAACGTAGAATTGCGAAAAACACTAGAACCGACCCAATAAAATTGTTAAATCATCCTATGCTAAAGCACTGTTTTCATGCCCTCGCAACCAGTCTGCTGGTGCTGTCGCTGGCTTCCTGCGCAACTAATCCCAATGCTGGGTATTCTTATGCCGCCGAACCTGCGCACAAAGATGAGAGTGTCATCGTGGCTGCGGATGATAGCGCGTATCAAACCACCAGTGAGTTGATGTACGAGATCATGGTGGGTGAACTGGCAGGTAAATTAGGTGATCTAGAGCAGTCCAAACGTCATTATGCGCTCGCTCTGGAACAAACAGATGATCCAGACATCATTGAGCGCGTGATGCGCGTGGCCATTTTCGCTAAAGATTGGTCGCTCGCGCTGCATGCGGCTAAACGCTGGGCACAGGTGCAGCCGGAGCGGATCGAAGCGCAACAGGTGCTGGGTGTATTACACCTAAGGACTAATAATATCGATGCGGCTGAGGCTAGCTTTCTGCAGGTCATGAACGCGGCCAGTGATTCGCCCAGACAGGGGTTCTCGATCGTTATTAACACTTTGAGTCAGGTGCATGACGTGCAAAATAGTCTCACCTTGATGGGGCGACTGGTCGCTCATTATTACACCAACCCCTACGGCCATCTCGCGTATGCCAACTTGGCGATGGGTGCGGGTGAATATCGCTTAGCGGTAGATGAGAGCGAATTAGCAATCGGTTTCAAACCCGACCTGACCAAGGCCAGGGTGCTGCGCGCCCGTGCCTTGAATGCGCTCGGTGATCATGACCTGGCTATTCAGGAAATGCGTGACTTGGTGAATGCCGATCCTGCCAACTATGAGCAGCGTATGGGTTACGCCCAAATGTTGCTGCAGGCGCAAGAACTATTGCCGGCCGCCAGCCAATTTGAAATTCTGCTCGCGGAGCGTCCCGATGATTCGACCCTAGTGTATATGCTGGGCCTGACGTACATGCAGGCGGAGGAATATCCACAGGCGCGTCAATATTTTCAGGATTTAGTCGATGACAACCGGCGCTTAGATGAGTCTTACTATTATCTAGGTCTGTTAGCAGAAGAAATGGGTGACATTGAACAGGCACAGGAGATGCTGCTACAGGTCGCCTTTGGTGAGTGGTTTCTAGAAGCGTCCATGCGCCTGGCGACCATTTATTTGCGCACTGACAGCATTGCCAAGGCACGCCAACACTTAAAGTCAGTGCGAGCAGATTTATCCAGTCCAGAGAGTGTCATGCGCATCTATCTGGCCGAGGGTAACTTGCTCAGTCAGGACAAACATTTTCAACTGGCTTACGAGGTATATAGTCAGGGATTGCTGGAATTCCCTAAGCATTTTGATCTTCTTTATGCGCGTGCCATCACATCCGACAAAATGGACCGGGTGGATTTATTTGAAGCCGATATGCGCTCCATCATTGAAGCCAATCCGGAACATGTCGATGCCCTGAACGCGCTGGGCTACACTCTGGCAGACCGTGGTCTCAAACTGGCTGAGGCAAAACAGCTGATTGAACGCGCTTATGCCTTGAATCCGCAAGACGCAGCCATCATCGATAGTATGGGTTGGATATATTTCCGGCTGGGTAATTACGCCGAGTCAGAGGGCTATCTGCGCCTCGCCGTGGACAAAATGTATGACCCTGAAATCGTCGGCCACTTGATCGAACTATTACGGGCGAAGGGTGATACTCACGAAGCTGAAACACTGCTGAAACAAGCCTCTGAGCGCTTTCCTAATGACCAATATCTGGATCAGTTACAACAATCGTCAGGCCAATAAGCAGGCGTCTTTAATTCTATGTTGAGACTGATCACTGCTGTGCTTGTCCTGGCATTGTTGAGTGGCTGTGCCACGACACCTCCACCACCCAGTCCACCTCATCAGGCTAGAAGCGACTATCTCCGCGCGCACATGACCTGGACCGTAGCCATGTCGCTAGTGGCCGTGACTCCGCACGAGAAATTCAAAGCGCGTGTGCAGTGGCAGCATATGCCACAGCACTACACCATCAAGATGCGTGATTTTATTGGCCGCACAGTGGCAGTGGTTGAGGGTAAACCAGATCTGGTCGTGGCTAAAACCTCCAAGGGCCAGCGCTATCAAAATGTTGATGCCGATCATCTGCTGGCCGAACTGACCGGATTGGATTTGCCGGTCAATGGGCTCAAATACTGGTTGCTTGGACTGGTTGATCCGCACCTAAGCCATGAGGTGTATCAAACAGGAGCACAAGGCCTCCCTCAGGTGATTAAGCAGGCGGGCTGGACAATTCGCTACCAAGCCTATGAAAATGTCGGTCCGGTCGCGATGGCGAACACGATTATGCTGGATCAGGATGATATTAGTCTGCGGGTAAAGATTAGCCGCTGGCAACTGCCCATCAGTGATGAATAACAGCATAGCCTGGCTGGCACCAGCAAAAATCAATCTGTTCTTGCGTGTTACAGGACGGCGTGCCGATGGTATGCATGCATTACAAACCGCTTTTCAGTTTGTCGATTTGGCCGATCAACTGGTCTTCAAAAACACCTCAGACGGGCAAATTAAGCGCGTGCACGCACTCGCTGGGGTGAGTGATCAGCAGGATTTATGCGTGCGTGCCGCTAGGGCATTGCAACAGCACGCCGCGCCAGACTGCGGTGTCGAGATTACCCTCAATAAGCAGATTCCGATGGGGGCGGGTTTGGGTGGTGCCAGTTCAGATGCGGCCACTACGCTCAGAGTATTGAACAAGCTTTGGCAGGTGGGCCTGAGTAGACCGCAACTGTGTGCGCTCGGACTTGATCTGGGAGCTGATGTGCCAGTGTTTATTCATGGTCAGGCGGCTTGGGCGGAAGGGGTCGGTGAACAGCTGACGGCGCTCGAAAATATGCCAGAATATTACTATTTGATCGTTAATCCGCAAGTAAATGTCAGTACAGCGCAAATGTTTGCAGATTCGCAATTGACACGTAATTGTCACACGCTCACAATATGCCACCCTGAACCCGGGGCATTCGGCAATGTGTTTGAGCCGATAGCGCGGGCTAAGCATGCGATAATTGACGCAATATTTAACTGCTTAGAGCCATATTGCCGCCCGTTTCTCACTGGCAGTGGGGGATGTGTAGTGGCGGCTTTCAGTGACCAAGCGAGTGCTATAGCCATGCAGGCGAACTGTCCCTCCGGGGTACACAGTATTGTTGCTAAGAGCATGAATGCATCGCCATTAAACGCACAGTTGTTAGATGCGGATTAAAGAGAATTGTTGGGCCGTCGCCAAGTGGTAAGGCACGGGGTTTTGATCCCCGCATTCGTAGGTTCGAACCCTACCGGCCCAGCCAACTATTTGGCACTTTTGTGCAACAACTTGGATAGCACGTGACTAGATCTCACTCGACCTTTGAGGAAAGCCGCTTGATGGTGTTTTCGGGCAATGCCCACCCGCAGCTCGCACATGACATCGTAGATATACTGAATATACCACTGGGTAAGGCCATGGTAGGTGCGTTCAGTGATGGCGAGGTGCAAGTCGAAATTCAAGAGAATGTGCGTGGCAAAGATGTGTTCGTAGTGCAGCCCACCGGGCGCCCTACCAACGATAACATCATGGAATTAATGATTATGATTGATGCGCTGCGACGTGCATCAGCGGATCGAATCACGGCTGTGATCCCGTACTTTGGGTATTCACGCCAGGATCGACGCGTGCGCTCCATGCGGGTGCCGATCTCAGCTAAAGTGGTGGCCAATATGATCTCGAATATTGGTGCTGACCGCGTGCTGACAGTGGACTTGCATGCAGATCAGATTCAGGGCTTCTTTGAAGTGCCAGTCGATAATGTGTATGCATCACCGGTGTTACTGGGTGATATCTACAAACAGAAATATGAAGACTTAGTCGTCGTATCGCCTGATGTTGGCGGCGTAGTTCGTGCGCGTGCCGTAGCCAAGCAACTGGACGATGCGGATTTGGCGATTATTGATAAACGCCGTCCACAAGCTAATGTTGCGCAAGTCATGCACATCATCGGTGAAGTCAAAGATCGCAGCTGTATTATTGTCGATGATTTGGTCGATACCGCAGGCACCCTATGCAAGGCTGCACAGGCGTTAAAAGAACATGGTGCCAAGGCCGTGATTGCCTATGCCACTCACCCGGTATTATCGGGGAATGCGCTTGAGAATATCGAGCAATCGGTGCTGGATGAATTGGTCGTGACAGACACAGTGCCTCTGGATGAGGACATTAAACACTGCCCACGTATCCGCCAGCTAAAGGTATCCGGTTTGCTGGCTGAGACGATTCGACGCATCAGCTTTGATGAGTCGGTCAGTACCCTATTTATGGATTAGCGCACACCTATTATTTTTAACCCGTATGCAGACCGGTCGCAGGTCTGGATATGAATTCAATGAAGCAACCAAAGGAGCAATATCATGAGCATCGACTTTAGTATAGATGCCGAACCGCGTACAGATGAGGGTAAAGGTGCGAGCCGCCGCCTACGTCGTAGCGGTCGAGTACCCGCCATTCTTTATGGTGGCGACACACAACCTCAGAGTATCTCGCTCGATCAGAATAGAATTTTCCATGATCTGGCGGAAGAGGCTTTTTACTCTCACATCCTGAGCCTCAAGTTGGAGGGCAAGACGCAAAAAGTCATTTTGCGCGATGTGCAGCGTCACCCAGCCAAGCCGATTATTCTACATGTCGATTTCCAACGCGTAGATGATAAACAAACACTCAACATTCACGTGCCTCTGCACTTTATAGGTGACGATGTCTGTCCTGGAGTCAAGCTGGAAGGTGGTCAAGTCAGTCATCAGATCATCGAAGTGGAGATCACCTGCTTGCCGAAGAACATTCCAGAATTTATAGAAGTGGATGTATCAGAACTCAAGATTGGTGATGCCGTGCATCTTACAGATCTCAAACTGTCTGAGGGTGTTACTTTAACCGCGCTCACCCATGGTGAAGGTCATGATCAACAAGTGGCTAATTGTCATGCGACCAAAGTCGCCGAGGAAGAGCCTGTAGCGGAT
>DDIE01000047.1 GCA_002338385.1 Proteobacteria bacterium UBA1858 | reverse complement strand
AGTATTGGCAGCCGAGGTGGAAGATCTGAAATCTGGTCAGGCGGCGATCGAGGAGCGTGCCCGCAAAGATCTGGGTATGATTCGCCAGGGTGAAGTTTTTTTTCAGATCATAGATAAGCAGAGCAGCGCACCAACAGATCCTCAAACGACCCCACAGGAATGACTGACAGAGCAAAATGCTGGGCAGTAATACCCGCGGCAGGTATCGGGACACGGATGCAAGCGACACTGCCCAAGCAGTATCTGAGGATTGCGGGTCATACTCTGCTGGAGCATGCACTGGCACCATTTCTGCAAACATCGTCCATCACCGCAGTGATGCTGGCCTTACATCCACAGGATGAACATTTCAAGGACTTGACGATTACTGGCGCAAAAGTAAAAACAACAGTGGGGGGTGAGACCCGCGCGCAGTCAGTATTCAACGCCTTGCAGGCGCTATTAACCGACCCTGAGGATAGTCCCCAGCGCGACGACTTTGTGTTGGTGCACGATGCTGCACGCCCATGTTTAACGCAGACCGAGCTGGAGCGCCTGATCGCTATCGGCGAACACGCGCAAGAGGGCTGTATTTTAGCGGCGCCTCTCCAAGATACGGTCAAGCAGGTGTGTTCGGATCACATTCAGACCACCCTAGATCGATCCCAGTTATGGCGTGCACTGACACCGCAAATGTTTCGCTTTCATGCCCTCCATCAAGCTTTGCTAGAATGTTTAGCTAAGGGCGTCGCGATCACTGACGAGGCGAGCGCATTGGAGCATATGGGCGGACAGCCACGTATTGTCAGGGGCGACAGCAGAAATTTGAAAGTGACCACAGCCGATGATTTACGCGTGGCAGAAATTTATTTGCAGGAGATGCAACAGCGAGATGACTGAATGAGAATTGGCCAAGGCTTTGATGCGCATCGTTTCTGTCAGGGACAGTATGTCATCCTGGGTGGCGTGCAGATTGCTCATGAGCAGGGTATTGAGGCGCACTCTGATGGGGATGTGTTATTACATGCAATCTGTGATGCCTTATTAGGTGCTGCCGGGCTGGGCGATATCGGCAGTCATTTTTCTGACCAAGAGGCGGCTAACAAAAATCGAGATTCGCGTGAGTTCCTGCGGGCAACCAAACTTCTTATCGCTGAGCACGGTTACACGGTGGTCAATATTGATGCCACCTTGATTCTGCAAAAACCCAGGATCAGTGCGCATAAGCAGGCCATGCAAAGCAATATCGCCAGCGATCTGCAAGTGGATATTAAACAAGTGAATGTGAAAGCCACTACCACAGAAAAGATGGGATTCACCGGGCGTGAAGAAGGTATTGCGGCCACTGCAGTGGTCCTACTACAAGCCATCACATAATACCTCAACAGACATGGACTGGTAGGAGTATGGCAATTGGTTGACAGCACAGATGCCGCACAATTCTTCTCTGCTGAGGGTGTGCTGGCGCAAAACATAGCTGGCTTTAAGTGTCGTCCGCAACAAGTCGCCATGGCTGAATCAGTCGAACGCAGCATTCAGGACGCTAGCACTTTAGTGATTGAGGCAGGCACCGGCGTAGGGAAGACCTATGCCTACTTGGTGCCAGCTTTGCAGTCAGGGTTGAAGATTATTGTTTCTACAGGGACTCGCCACTTGCAGGATCAGCTGTTCTATACCGATCTGCCGATGTTGCAAAAAGCCTCCGCGATCAGTATCAAAGCCGCTATCTTGAAAGGTCGGGCAAATTATTTATGCCATTATCGCTTGGCGCGCTTTGAGCATGAACTGTCAGATTTTCCCAAATTGACCAAGTCTTACCTGCAAATAAAAGACTGGTCTAAAGTCACTCAGACGGGTGATCTGGCTGAGGTTAATCAACTGTCTGAACAGGCACCTATCCGCAGTCATATTACGTCCACACGCGATAATTGTTTAGGCAGTGACTGCCCAGACTATGGTCAATGTCATGTCGTTAAAGCGCGCAAACGTGCGCAAGAAGCTGACCTAGTGGTGATTAATCATCATTTGCTGGGGGCTGATCTGGTCATAAAAGAAGAGGGCTTCGGTGAGATATTACCTAAAGTCGATGTATTTATCCTGGATGAGGCGCATCAGTTTGCCGATATCCTACCTAACTTTTTTGGCCAGACACTGAGTAGTCGCCAGTTGCAGGATTTTGTTGCCGATGTAAGTAAGGAATCGACCTTAGCGGCGCTGACTGTACTGAACAAAAGCGTCTACAAAGTACTGGATGGTGTCGAGAAGTTTTTTGCTGCGCTGGTCAAGCAGACGCGTGAACCACGCGTGCTTTGGCGAGAACTCGCCAGTGCTAAAACGATTGAAAATACCTTGGCGCTACTGGCGCATAGTTGTCTGGATCTGGAGGATCAGCTTATGGCAGTGGCCAATGATTCACCGGGCTTGGCGCAATGTTACAAGCGTTGCGTGGAAATCAATGGCATCTTGGATGACTTTAGCTCGGCGGGCAGTAAGAATATTCAATGGCTGGAGCTGACGCAGCGACATTTTAAGTTGGGCAATCAGCCGTTAGATGTAGCCTCTCCTTTTCAGCGTCTCATTCAAGAGTATCAATGTGCCTGGATTTATACTTCAGCGACGTTAACAGCCAATCTGAGTTTTGCTCATTTTACTGCACAACTAGGATTGGATGATGCCGAGTGTGTCATGTGTGACAGCCCATTCGATTATCCTAAACAGGCGCGTTTATACCTACCACAGTTACCGGTGCAGCCGAATGATCCTAGCTATACCGAGCAAGTGGTGTCGCGCTCCATGCCATTATTGCAAGCCAGTCTAGGCAATGCATTTATGTTATTCACGAGTTACAAAGCGCTATACCGCGCAGCCGATTTATTGCGTGATAGTGCCTTTAACATCCTTGTGCAGGGAGATATGCCTAAACGGGAATTACTTGCGCAATTCAATACAACAGACAATTGTGTGTTACTCGGCACGCAGAGTTTTTGGGAGGGCGTCGATGTGCGTGGTCAGCGCTTGCGTGTTGTGATTATAGACAAGCTGCCCTTTATGTCGCCCGGTGACCCGATTGTGCAGGCACGTTCGCGTGTAATTCAGGAGGCGGGCGATAATCCCTTTATGGTATATCAGGTGCCCCAGGCAATATTAAATCTGAAACAAGGGGTCGGGCGACTGATTCGTGGTGAACAAGATTATGGTGTAGTGGCGTTGATGGATCCCCGCTTGACGACCAAGGCCTATGGTAAATCATTTCTTAAAAGTCTCCCGCCGATGACAGTCTGTCAACACGAGCGTGAGGTAGTGGCATTTTTGAAC
>DDIE01000074.1:5434-12491 GCA_002338385.1 Proteobacteria bacterium UBA1858 | reverse complement strand
CAGCTCACAGGCACCTGTCACATCTGTCGTGCGGAAGTAAAACTGGGGTCGGTAGCCATTAAAGAATGGCGTATGACGGCCACCCTCTTCCTTCGACAAAATGTACACCTCCGCCTCAAACTTCGTATGCGGCGTGATACTGCCCGGCTTACATAACACCTGACCGCGCTCCACTTCGTCGCGCTTGGTGCCACGTAGTAACACACCAACGTTATCGCCCGCTCGACCCTCGTCGAGCAACTTGCGAAACATCTCGACGCCCGTACACGTCGTCTTCGTGGTGTCTTTGATACCCACGATCTCAACGTCTTCGCCCACCTGAATAATGCCGCGCTCGACTCGACCCGTCACCACAGTGCCGCGGCCTGAAATCGAAAACACATCTTCCACTGGCATAATGAAATCACCATCAATCGCACGCTCTGGCTCCGGGATATAGCTATCCATCTCTGCCAATAGCTTGAGCACCGACGGCACGCCTATATCAGAGGTATCACCTTCCAGCGCTTTTAACGCCGAACCCGTCACGATCGGCGTGTCATCACCTGGGAATTCATAGCTTGATAGTAAATCACGTATCTCCATCTCGACTAACTCAAGCAGTTCTTCGTCATCCACCTGATCCGCTTTGTTCATATACACCACGATGTACGGCACACCGACCTGGCGAGACAGCAAGATATGCTCGCGTGTTTGTGGCATCGGGCCATCGGCTGCTGAACACACCAATATCGCACCGTCCATCTGTGCGGCGCCAGTAATCATGTTCTTCACATAATCCGCGTGTCCCGGACAATCGACGTGAGCATAATGACGATTATCCGTCTCATACTCGACGTGAGCTGTTGATATCGTTATCCCGCGCTCGCGCTCTTCCGGTGCATTATCAATATCTGCATAATCTTTGAACTCGCCACCCTGCGCTTCTGCTGATACCTTGGTCAGCGCCGCGGTCAGCGTTGTCTTGCCGTGATCCACGTGACCTATTGTGCCCACATTGACATGCGGTTTGTTACGTTCAAATTTCTCCTTCGACATCCTCTGATACCCCTTAGAAAATAAAATTAAACAACGTATTAAACATTTTTAAACTGCTCAAAAGCCCTTACTCAGAGACGCCACAATAGTTGTTGGTGCCTCGCTGTATTTGGCAAATTCCATTGAGTATGTGGCACGCCCTTGGGTTGCTGAACGTAAGTCTGTGGCATAGCCAAACATTTCTTTCAATGGTACATCGGCACGAACGATTTTCCCTGCAGGAGCATCATCCATACCACTCACTATTCCTCTGCGACGGTTTAAATCGCCAACTACATCACCCATGTGCTCTTCCGGGGTGACCACTTCAACCTTCATGACCGGTTCCAACAGGACCGGCTGGGCCTGGCGTGTGCCTTCGCGAAAGCACATTGAGCCAGCTATCTTGAAAGCCATTTCAGACGAGTCCACATCATGAAATGAACCGTCAAACAGTGTCACGCTAACATCAATCACTGGATAGCCAGCGATGACACCGTTTTGCAGCGACTCACGCACGCCCTTTTCAACTGATGGAATAAACTCCTTGGGAATCACGCCACCAGATATAGCATTTTCAAACTCAAACCCAGCCCCTTCTTGCCTGGGCTCTATTTTTAACCACACGTGGCCGTATTGGCCACGACCACCAGACTGGCGCACAAATTTATTTTCATGCTCAACACTGGCGCGTATGGTCTCTCTGTAAGCGACTTGCGGTGCCCCAACATTGGCATCGACTTTGAACTCACGCTTCATACGATCAACAATGATCTCTAAATGAAGTTCACCCATACCGGCGATAATTGTCTGCCCAGACTCTTGATCTGTATTGACTCTGAAAGATGGATCTTCTTGTGCCAGTTTTTGCAGCGCAACGGCCATTTTTTCCTGATCGCCTGTTGTTCTAGGCTCGACTGCCACCGAAATGACAGGCTCAGGAAAGTCCATTTTTTCCAAAGTGATTATCTCTTTGGGGGCACACAATGTGTCTCCCGTAGTGACATCCTTGAGTCCTACTGCGGCGGCAATATCACCCGCTCGCACAGCTTTGATTTCTTCTCTGGAGTTGGCATGCATTTGCAATATTCTGCCGATGCGCTCTTTCTTACCTTTGATCGGATTCATGACACTATCACCCGTGTTCATGACTCCAGAGTACACTCTAAAAAACGTCAGTGTGCCGACAAACGGATCGGTGGCAATCTTGAAGGCTAATGCCGCAAACGGCTCATCATCCGAGGATTGACGCTCACTTTCAGTTTCATTTTTATCATCGAGCACCCCAGTGATGGCCGGTACATCGATGGGTGAAGGCATATATTGAATAACTGCATCCAACATCGCCTGCACGCCCTTGTTCTTAAAGGCTGACCCACACATAGCCGGGACAATTTCGCCTGCCAGTGTTCTGGCGCGTATCCCCTGGCTGATTTCTGTCGGAGTCAAAACACCCTCTTCCAGGTACTTATCCATTAATAGGTCGTTAGCCTCAGCGGCCGCCTCTAACAGCTGCTCATGCCATTCTTGACAGTCATCCTGAAGTTCAGCAGGAATCGACTTAGCCTCAAACGTCGTCCCTCTATCGGCTTCATTCCAATAGATTGCCTGCATGGTGACCAAATCAACCACACCAACAAAATCTTCCTCTGCCCCGATCGGCATCTGCAGTGGGACAGGGTTTGCCCCCAGTCTATCTCTGAGCTGCTCAACTACACGTAAGAAGTTGGCCCCAGATCGATCCATTTTGTTAATAAAGGCCAGCCGTGGCACTTTGTATTTATTTGCCTGTCGCCATACTGTTTCTGACTGCGGCTCGACACCGCCAACTGCACAAAACACAGCACAGGCGCCGTCCAAGACCCTCAGGGAACGTTCGACTTCGATAGTAAAGTCTACGTGTCCTGGTGTATCTATAATATTAATCCGATGCTGCTCGAATTGTTGGCTCATGCCCGACCAAAAGCAGGTCGTTGCGGCCGATGTTATCGTGATACCGCGCTCCTGCTCCTGTTCCATCCAGTCCATCACAGCAGCACCATCGTGCACCTCACCTAGCTTATGTGAGACACCGGTGTAAAACAGTACTCGTTCGGTAGTGGTCGTTTTGCCAGCATCGATATGCGCCATTATGCCGATATTTCGATATCGTTCGATGGGCGTTTTACGAGCCATTTTTAAACTTATTTTGCCCGAACAAACTACCAGCGGTAGTGTGAGAATGCTTTGTTGGCTTCCGCCATTCTAAGCGTGTCTTCTCTCTTTTTGATTGCCGCGCCCTTACTTTCAGCAGCGTCAATCAGCTCTCCAGCTAATTTGTTTATCATGGATTTCTCACTGCGCTTGCGTGCTGAATCAACTATCCAACGCATCGCCAGTGCACCCTGTCGAACAGGTCTGACTTCAACCGGCACCTGATATGTGGCGCCACCAACACGGCGAGACTTAACTTCGACTGGGGGTTTAACTTTTGCCAGCGCTTCGTTAAACACTTCCAGGCCGTCTCGACCTTTTTTGTTCTGGATTTCATCTATAGCCTGATAAACAATTTTCTCAGCAGTTGATTTTTTACCACTGACCATCAGGATATTAACGAATTTAGCGACGTCATCACTGCCAAACTTGGGATCTGGTAGTATTTCGCGCTTTGGTACTTCTCTACGTCTAGGCATTATTTATAGCTCTATTATGTGTTAAGACTTTTGCCGTTTAGCGCCGTATTTTGAACGGCCCTGCTTACGATTCTGTACGCCCTGAGTATCCAGACTGCCACGTACTGTGTGATAACGCACACCAGGTAAATCTTTCACTCGACCACCGCGGATTAAGACGACCGAGTGCTCTTGTAAATTATGACCCTCACCACCGATGTATGAGGACACTTCGAATCCATTAGTCAGACGCACACGCGCAACTTTTCTCAACGCTGAATTCGGCTTCTTAGGTGTAGTCGTGTAAACACGCGTACATACGCCGCGACGTTGTGGACATGCATCCAACGCTGGCACATTGCTTTTTTCAATTTTTCTTTTTCTCGGCTTGCGCACAAGCTGATTAATTGTCGACATAGCTTTACTTATCTCATAAAAAATAAACGACAGGATGAGTTCGCCTCAGCCTGCCGTAAGGTGGCGGAATTTTAGGTTCTGTGGTGGACCCTGTCAAGGACATCCAGACCCTCAACTATCATGTATTGACCTCATTATCCTCAGTTTCGACCGTTTCCTGCACTTCTGGCAGTTCCGGCATGATGGCAGGCGGCTCTGGTGGCATTAGTAAGTCATTCAGTTCTTGGCGTGATTTGCGGCGCTCCTGATGGTAAGTCAAGCCGGTGCCCGCCGGGATTAAACGACCCACAATGACATTTTCTTTTAAGCCACGCAGATAATCGCTGGCGCCACGCACTGCTGATTCCGTCAACACTCGGGTTGTCTCTTGGAAAGAGGCGGCAGAGATGAATGATTCAGTGACCAATGAGGCCTTGGTGATACCCAGTAACACAGGATCATAGGTCGCAGGCTGTTTACCTTTGCTTTCCATCTGCTCATTGATTTCATAAATGCGGGTACGCTCTACCTGTTCACCACGCAGCATCATAGTGTCAGCTGGATCAACTACTTCAACCTTGCGCAACATCTGGCGTGTAATGACTTCGATATGCTTATCATTGATTTTCACACCTTGCAGTCGATACACATCCTGAATTTCTTTCACTAGGTATTCGGCCAATGCACTGACACCCTTTAAACGCAGAATATCATGCGGGTTAGGCTCACCTTCGACGACCACTTCACCTTTTTCAACATGCTCACCCTCGAACACATCAACATGACGCCACTTAGGAATTAACTCCTCAGTGACCTCGCCGTTTTCATCTGTTATCACCAGACGTTGCTTACCTTTAGTCTCTTTGCCGAAACTTACCGTGCCAGTACTCTGTGCAAGTACCGCAGGCTCCTTCGGTTTACGCGCCTCAAATAAATCGGCTACGCGTGGCAGACCACCGGTAATATCTCTGGTTTTGGATGATTCTTGAGGAATACGCGCGATCACATCACCTACGCCAACTTCAGCACCATCTTCCAGACTCACAATGGCTTCAGCTGGGAGCACATATTGTGCTGGAATATCAGTTTCTGCTAGCGTTAACTCCTTACCTTTGGCATCGAACAGCTTCACCATGGGGCGTAAATCCTTGCCCGCCGCTGGGCGACTCTTAGGATCAGCGACAATCGTTGAACTCAAGCCGGTCACCTCATCCACTCGCTTATTCACGGTCACACCTTCAGCAAAGTCAACCAGCTTAACTTCACCGGCGACTTCTGAAATGATTGGGTGGGTGTGGGGATCCCAGTTAGCAATCACCTGACCTGCCTCAACCGGATCACCATCATTGACGGCAATACTTGCGCCATAAGGGAGTTTGTAACGCTCACGCTCGCGGCCATTCTCATCCACAATGCCTAGCTCACCAGACCGTGATACCGCTACATTGTGACCATCTTTGTGACTCACAATCTTAATGTTGTGGAGTCGAATGGTACCCGTAGACTTTGGTGTAATACTGTTGGTGGATGCCGCCCGACTGGCCGCACCACCAATGTGGAAAGTACGCATAGTTAACTGCGTGCCAGGCTCACCAATTGACTGGGCTGCCATGACCCCGACTGCTTCGCCTTGATTAATGAGGTGACCACGCGCCAAGTCTCGTCCATAACAGCTAGAGCATACGCCATAGCGTGTGTCACAGGTGATCGGAGTACGCACGAGTATTTCATCAACCCCGAGTTCCTCGAAGCGTGCTACCCATGCTTCATCCAATAATGTACCGCGCGCAATTAATACCTCGTCACCAGCATTATTCATGACATCACGTGCTACTACCCGACCCAGTACCCGCTCACTCAATGGCTCGACTACATCTCCACCTTCAATGATTGGTGTCATGAGGATGCCGTTTTCAGTGCCGCAATCATAGTCTGTAATGACTAGATCTTGGGCCACATCTACTAGACGACGCGTCAGATAACCTGAGTTAGCCGTTTTCAATGCAGTATCTGCCAGACCTTTACGTGCACCGTGGGTAGAAATAAAGTATTGCAATACATTCAAGCCCTCACGGAAGTTCGCTGTGATGGGTGTTTCGATAATCGAACCATCTGGTTTCGCCATCAAACCACGCATACCTGCCAGCTGTCTGATCTGTGCTGCTGAACCTCGCGCACCGGAGTCGGCCATCATAAAGATAGAGTTAAATGAGGCTTGGGTAACAGTATTGCCCTCGGCATCTTGCACCTCTTCCTTGCCTAGCTTATCCATCATGGCCTTAGCCACTTTTTCATTGGTGTGTGACCAGATATCCACTACTTTGTTGTAGCGCTCGCCCTTGGTCACCAAACCCGAGGCATATTGTTCTTCAATATCCTTCACCTCTTTCTCTGCCGAATTGAGGATATCAACCTTCTCGGTTGGAATAACCATATCATCAGAACAGAATGACACACCTGCACGGGTGGCAAATTTGAAGCCGGTATACATTAACTGATCGGCAAAAATGACTGTCTCTTTCAAGCCAACTTGACGATAACAAGCATTGATAAGGCGCGATATTGCGCGCTTGTTAAGGTCTTGATTGACCAAATCGAAGGTTAAACCTTTCGGCAGAATGTCGAGCAATAAAGCACGTCCAGCAGTCGTATCAACAACACTGGTTTGGGTCTGCTCATGACCTTCTGCATCATTAATAGTCTGGGTAATGCGCATTTTGATACGGGCGTGCAAAGCCACAGATTTTGCTTCATAGGCACGATAAACCTCAGCGGTATCAGCGAACACCATGCCCTCACCTGTGGCATTGATGTTTTCACGTGTCATGAAATACAACCCCAGGACGATATCTTGAGAAGGCACGATAATCGGCTCACCATTAGCAGGTGACAAAATATTGTTGGTCGACATCATCAGCGCACGACCTTCCAACTGTGCCTCTATCGATAGCGGAACGTGCACAGCCATCTGGTCACCATCAAAGTCAGCATTA
>DDIE01000074.1:0-5143 GCA_002338385.1 Proteobacteria bacterium UBA1858 | reverse complement strand
ACCATCAAAGTCAGCATTAAATGCCGCACACACCAATGGATGCAGTTGAATGGCTTTACCCTCAATCAAAATCGGTTCAAAACATTGAATGCCCAGACGGTGTAATGTTGGTGCGCGGTTAAGCATGACCGGATGCTCACGGATAACTTCTTCCAGAATATCCCAAACCTCAGCGCCTTCGCGCTCGACTGTTTTCTTACACGCCTTAATAGTTGGCGCCAGGCCTCTTAGCATGAGCTTGCTGAACACAAATGGCTTGAATAATTCCAAGGCCATCTTCTTCGGCAAACCACACTGGTGCAGACGTAGGGTCGGACCACATACAATCACAGAGCGTCCAGAGTAATCGACACGCTTACCCAATAAGTTTTGACGGAAGCGTCCTTGCTTACCTTTGATCATGTCAGCAAGTGATTTAAGTGGGCGCTTATTCGTGCCTGTGATAGCACGACCTCGGCGACCATTATCGAGCAATGCATCAACGGATTCCTGCAGCATGCGTTTTTCATTGCGGACGATAATGTCAGGCGCATTCAGCTCTAACAATCTTTTCAGACGGTTATTACGATTGATCACACGACGATATAAATCATTCAGATCAGAAGTGGCAAAGCGACCGCCATCTAATGGTACCAGTGGGCGCAAGTCAGGTGGCAGTACCGGTAATACGGTGAGGATCATCCACTCCGGTTTATTGCCTGATTCAAGCAAATTCTCAACCAGTTTTAAGCGCTTTGAGAAACGCTTGAGCTTGGCCTCAGAGCGAGTATTTTCAATTTCTTCACGCAACTCGATCACTTGTGACTTGAGATCAATTTGCAGCATCAGCTCGTATATTGCCTCAGCACCCATGACTGCGCGGAACTCATCGCCATATTGTTCAACAGCATCGAGATAGGCTTCCTCGGACAACAGCTGCTTCGTCTCGAGAGTTGTCATGCCCGGATCGACAACCACAAATGCTTCAAAGTATAGGATACGTTCAATTTCACGCAGCGTCATATCAAGCAACAGACCGATCCGTGAAGGTAATGATTTTAAGAACCAAATATGGGCGACTGGACAGGCTAACTCGATATGGCCCATCCGCTCTCGCCGCACTTTAGTCTGAGTGACTTCTACGCCACATTTCTCACACACAACACCACGATGCTTGAGGCGTTTGTATTTACCACAGAGGCACTCATAGTCTTTGATCGGACCAAAAATCTTCGCACAGAACAGACCATCTCTTTCTGGCTTGAACGTACGGTAGTTGATTGTCTCTGGCTTCTTCACCTCGCCAAATGACCATGAGCGGATCATGTCTGGAGAAGCTAAACCAATCTTAATGGAATCAAAATCTCCAACTTGGTCTTGCTGTTTGAGTAAGTTCAGTAAGTCTTTCATGTTGTTGCGTCTCCTAGTGAAACGTCAGCGTTTTTAATATTCGGTTAAAATAACTCAGCTCGGTCTATGCTAGTCTTTTTGCTCGAGTTCGATGTTAATGCCCAATGAGCGGATTTCCTTCATCAACACATTGAAGGACTCCGGCATACCGGCTTCCATCTTCTGGTCATTGTCAACGATGTTCTTATACATCTTGTTACGACCAGCGACATCGTCAGACTTGACGGTCAACATTTCCTGCAAGGTGTGAGCCGCACCGTAGGCTTCCAGCGCCCATACTTCCATCTCGCCGAAGCGCTGACCACCGAACTGTGCTTTACCACCCAGTGGCTGCTGGGTCACCAGACTGTATGGACCTGTTGAGCGGGCATGCATTTTGTCATCAATTAAGTGATTAAGTTTAAGCATGTGCATGTACCCTACCGTGACGCGACGCTCAAACTGTTCACCCGTACGGCCATCAATCAATACCGTTTGGCCATCCTCATCCAGATCAGCTAGTTTCAGCATACGTTTAATTTCATGCTCCTCAGCGCCATCAAATACTGGCGTTGCCATCGGCACACCACCACATAAATTATGTGACATATTGATAATCTCATCATCCGAGAACTGTGCTAAATCGACTTTTGCACCATCATCTTGGTTGTAGATTTGGTCCAGGAAGTCACGTAGTTCAGCTGGCTTACCGTCTGCATCCAAGATGCCTTGTATTTTCAGACCGAGTCCACGCGCAGCTGCACCAAGATGCACCTCCAGCACTTGTCCCACATTCATACGTGAAGGTACGCCAAGTGGGTTCAAGAGAATATCGACTGAGGTTCCATCGGGCATATACGGCATGTCCTCGACCGGAACAATCATCGAGACGACACCCTTGTTACCATGGCGTCCGGCCATTTTATCACCGGGCTGCATGCGCCGTTTAACCGCCAAATAGACTTTCACCATCTTCAACACACCCGGCACGAGATCATCACCTTGTGTGATTTTTTCTTTTTGCTCGGCAAGCTTTTTCTCGGTCGCTTCACGCTGCACAACAATGCTCTGCGCGAGCTGTTCCAAATTACTGTTGACGGTCTCGTCACGCATACGAATTTCAAACCAACGCTCACGTGCAAGCTCTTGTAAATAGGCCGCAGTCACCTTGTCGCCCGACTTGAGACCTTCTGGACCACCCTCAGATACCTTATTGGTGATCAAACGCTCGACACGACTGTATATATCTTCTTCGTAAATGCGTAATTGATCACGCAGGTTTTTCTTCACTTGCTCGATTTCTGCTTCTTCAATCTGCAGCGCACGTCGATCTTTCTCCACCCCATCGCGGGTGAATACGCGCACGTCAATGACTGTGCCTTCCATACCAGAGGGCACTCGTAACGACGTATCTTTCACATCTGAGGCTTTTTCACCAAAGATTGCGCGCAATAGTTTTTCTTCCGGCGTCAGCTGGGTCTCACCCTTAGGGGTGACTTTGCCGACCAAGATATCACCAGGCTTGACTTCCGCACCCACGTAAACGATGCCTGAGTCATCTAATTTAGCCAGCAGATTCTCACTGACATTAGGAATATCCGCGGTAATTTCCTCGGCACCCAGTTTGGTATCACGCGCCACACAACTCAATTCTTCGATGTGAATGGTGGTGAAGCGATCTTCCTCGACCACGCGCTCGGATAGCAGGATTGAATCTTCAAAGTTATAGCCATTCCAGGGCATGAAGGCGATCATCATATTCTGACCCAGGGCCAGCTCACCCATGTCTGTGGATGGACCATCCGCCAGCACGTCACCACGCTCGATGGCATCACCCGGGTTAACTAATGGCTTTTGATTGATACATGTATTTTGATTTGAGCGTGTGTATTTAGTTAACGAGTAAATATCGACACCCGCTTCACCGGCCTGAGTCTCGGCATCACTGACGCGCACGACGACGCGACCAGCATCGACGCTATCGACCACCCCACCACGCTTCGCCACGACTGCCGCGCCAGAGTCTATCGCCAGAGAACGTTCGATGCCTGTGCCCACGAGTGGCTTATCTGCGCGCAAAGTCGGCACGGCCTGACGTTGCATGTTGGAACCCATTAGAGCGCGGTTAGCATCGTCATGCTCGAGGAAAGGTATCAATGACGAGGCCACAGAAACGATCTGCTTCGGCGATACGTCCATGTAGTTCACTTTGTCAGGCGTTGATAACTCGAATTCATTGAGGTGACGGCAGGACACTAACTCATCTGTCAGCGTGCCTTTTTCATCCAAACTCGCATTCGCCTGAGCGATCACATACTGACTTTCTTCAATGGCTGACAGATAGTCAATCTCCTGCGTCGCCTTGCCATTGATCACCTTTCTGTAGGGCGTTTCCAGGAAACCATAATCATTGGTTTGCGCGTAGATTGCGAGTGAGTTAATCAGACCAATGTTCGGTCCCTCAGGCGTCTCAATCGGACACAAGCGACCGTAGTGCGTGGGATGCACATCACGCACCTCGAAGCCAGCACGCTCACGCGTCAGTCCGCCTGGACCTAAGGCCGAAATGCGGCGCTTATGGGTGACTTCAGAGAGTGGATTATTCTGATCCATAAACTGGGATAGTTGGCTGGAGCCAAAAAACTCTTTAATTGCTGCGGCCACGGGTTTGGCATTAATCATTTCCTGCGGCATGAGGCCCTCTGATTCAGCTAACGTGAGACGTTCTTTGACCGCCCGCTCTACACGCACCAAACCGACACGGAATACATTCTCGGCCATTTCACCCACACAGCGGATACGACGGTTACCCAGATGATCAATATCATCGACCATGCCTTCACCGTTACGAATATCGATCAGCACGCCCATCACTGACAAGATATCGTCAGTCTTCTGCGCCAAACGCATTTGCTCGGCTGTGTACGCTTCTTCATCGGGTAGCAGATCGGCTTTTTTCAGCGCCTGTTTGCCAGAAATTAAAGTGCCACTGCCGGTGGTTTCCTCACGGCCAAGACGACGATTGAACTTCATACGTCCAACCGGCGATAAATCATAGCGGTCGTCCGAGAAGAACAGGTTATTGAATAATTGCTGGGCGGCATCCTTAGTCGGTGGCTCACCGGGACGCATCATGCGGTAGATTTCCACCTGTGCTTCGAGTTCGTTAGTGGTTGAATCTATGGCTAAGGTCTGAGAAATAAACGGGCCACGATCGATTTCATTGGTGTAAAGAATCTCGAAGGCTTTAATGCCATATTCCTCAATCTTGAGAATATTCTCTTCCGTCAATTCCTCATTAGCGTTGAAAATAAGCTCACCAGTATCCTGATCAATAATGTCATGCGCCATTACTTTGCCCATGAAATATTCTTGCGGCACAGTAAGCTTTTTGATTTTGTGGTTTTCCATCTCACGAATATGGCGCATGGTGATGCGACGACCCATCTCAACCAGCACCTCACCTTTCACTTCGATATCGAAGGCAGCAATCTCACCCCGCAAATCCTTGGGATCGAGGGCTAATTCATAGCCCTTACGTGAAACTGTGATCTTGTGCGTATCAAAGAACATAGAGAGGATTTCTTGTGTCTCATAACCTAGCGCACGCAATAAGATAGTGGCAGGCAGTTTTCTGCGTCGGTCTATGCGCACGAACAGACAATCCTTAGGATCAAACTCCATATCCAACCATGAACCACGGTAAGGAATGATCCGCGCCGAATAGAGCAATTTGCCCGAGGAATGCGTCTTACCCTTATCATGATCAAAGAAT
>DDIE01000022.1 GCA_002338385.1 Proteobacteria bacterium UBA1858 | reverse complement strand
AAAATATATAAAAATTCATCAGGTGATAGCGGTTTGACAAAATATCTTCGTCAAAGTGCTTTTTAACATGAATCAAACAAACTCTCACTAACTATAGCGGTTTGGCAGGGGTTTACCGAATAAATTCATAATCAGAGTGCCAGCAACAGGAAATATTGTGTTTAATCTAAGGCGTAAAAAAAAACCCATTCTTGGTATCGATATCAGCTCCACTGCGGTCAAAGTTCTGCAGCTATCCAATACAGCTAATGGATATTGTGTCGACCATATCGGAGTAACACCGCTTCCTGATGGTTGTATTTCAGAAAAAATCATAACTGATGTTGAAGCGGTAGCTACAAGTATAAAAAGTGCTGTTCAACAATCACGCTCTAAAGCAAAACATTGCATTATGGCTATTGCAGGTTCAAATGTAGTGAGCAAAGTGATCACCATGCCCAAAGGACTGTCAGATGCGGAACTAGAAGCTCAAATCAGTGTAGAAGCGGACCAACATATCCCGCATCCACTGAATGAAGTTAATATCGACTTTAATGTGCTGGCTAGCAACGATCAGCAGGTCGACAAAGTTGATGTCTTATTAGCAGCCTCGAAAACAGAAAATATCACTACTCGTGTGACTGCTGCCGAATTAGCTGGCCTCCAACCAGTTATCATTGACGTCGAAGCCTATGCCATTGAAACCATCTATCCTCTCTTAGCTCACCAGGTACCTGGTGGAGGTGACAACAAAACCATTGGGATTCTCGATATTGGCGCCACCATGACTAGCCTAAACATCATGCGTAACGGTAAAACGATTTACACCCGTGAGCAAGATTTTGGTGGCAGCCAACTCACCGCGCAAATTATGCGCGCGTATGATTTGAGTTATGCAGAGGCGGGCTATGCCAAAAAGCATCAACAACTGCCAGCCAACTATGCAGATAAATTACTCACCCCCTTCAAGCAAACTGCCGCTCAGCAATGCAATAGGTTCCTACAGTTCTTTTATTCGGCCAGCCAGCATACCGCGGTTGACCACATCATTCTCGCCGGTGGTTGCGCCCTGATACCGGGTTTGGATCATACCATTCAGAACGAACTACAAATTCCTGTGACTGGAATCGGGCCACTGGAAAAAATAACGCTCAGTTCAACTCTCGATCAAGACCTATTAGAGCGTGAATATTCTTCATTATTACTGGCTTTTAGTTTGGCCTTGAGGGCGTTTGAGTAATGGCGCAATTAAATCTACTCCCCTGGCGTGAAGCTCAGCGCAGACAACAACAACGAGCATTCGTACTGACCTCGTCTGCAGCTGTGTTTGCCAGCCTGCTGGTCGTGGTCACCATCCATCTGCTCATCAGTCAAATGATCAACCGGCAAGATATACGTAATGCCTACTTGAGTGCACAAATCCAGATCATGGATAACAAAATAAAAAAAATAGATAAACTCAATGCGACGCGTCGTGCGCTGCTCGAACGTATGCAGGTGATTCAAAATCTACAACAGGCACGCCCCGGCATCGTCCACCTGTTTGACGCTATCGCGGAGACTACACCCAGCAATGTTCATCTCACGCAGTTAGAACAACAGGACGCAACTATCGTACTGACTGGCATGGCAGAATCGAATGCCAGCGTTTCATCCTATATGCGCAACATAGAAGACTCTGCCTGGCTGACAAAACCCACCCTGAGCGTAATTTCATCACAGCATGATAAGCAGCTGCGCAATAGTCAGTTTTCACTGAGCCTGATGCAAAATAATATTCCTACAGGCCCATCCCAATGAACTTATCAGAACTCAATGAAATCAACATCCATGAATTAGGCAGCGCATCTTTATCCGTTCGTATTATCGCCATCACACTGCTGATCCTACTGGTACTTGGCGTTGGTTTGTACTATGACTCTAACAAGATTTATCAGCGCCTAGAGCAGGCCAGACAGCAGGAACTGTCTTTGAAACAGGACTTCCAAGCCAAAGCTGCGCAAGGAGCTAATCTGGAAGATTATCAACAACAGCTGGAGGATATGCGCAGCATACTCGCTACATTACTCCAGCAGCTCCCCAGCGAGGCTGAAATTCCAGAGTTGATTGTCGACATTTCGCAAACCGCATTGTCGAATGGTTTGCAGATAAATTTATTCAAACCTGAACAAGAACGCCAGCAGGACTTTTATTCCGAGAAACCGATCAAGCTGATGATGCAAGGCAGTTACCATCAGTTTGCATTATTTGCCAGCGATATCGCGGCATTACCAAGAATTGTGACTTTACATGATATCAAGCTTGGGCACGATGACAGCCAACAAATGACTATGCATGCGCTAGCTAAAACCTATCGCTATCTTGGGCATGAGCATGACTACAAGCAATAGGGTAATGATCATGAAACCGCTCTTTCAACTCACACTCATCCTCCTCAGCATCAGTCTATCTGCGTGTAACACAGGTACTGTTGACTTGGACAACTGGCTTGAGGAAGTACAATCACGGCCACCCCAGGCAATCGCAGACTTGCCAGAAATTGTTGTTTATCAGGCCTTTAGTTATGACGTCACAGACAAACGTGACCCGTTCGATAATACTATCTTGCGGCCGATACTCGACCAGCAAACGACAAGCTCATCTATCCGGCCTGACATGCAGCGAAAACAGGGGCTACTAGAAACATTTCCACTCGATACATTAAGCATGATGGGAACAATTACGCGTAAAAACAATACCTGGGCTTTGATTCAAACACCCGATAAAAAAATTCTACGCGTCAAAGAAGGAGACTATCTGGGTCAGAACTTCGGCCGTATTACTGAGGTACAAGAAAACCGGATCATGCTGACGGAAATCATCACTGATGGAATGGGTGCATGGACACAGCGCAAAGCCTCAATTGCAATTAAGCCGACTGATCACAATAGTGACGACTAGGGACACATCAACAGGGACCATAAACCATGAATATGTATAGTTTGAGCGCGCCATCTAAAACGGAGTGTCGTGCATTAAAAAGTTTGCTATGTCTATTACTACTGAGTATGTGCAATCCCGCGATGAGCGATAACTCGCAGCAACAGATGCATTATCAGGGTGAGCGCCTATCTTTGGACTTTCAAGATATTGAGGTACGCTCTGCCCTGCAGTTACTGGCAGATTTCAATGGCTCAAATCTAGTTGTCAGTGACTCTGTCACTGGCTCACTGACACTGACCTTGAAACAAGTGCCTTGGGACCAAGCTCTGGATATCATTCTCAGAACCAAAGGATTGACTCAACGACAACGCGGCAATGTACTCTATATCGCAACTAATGAGGAAATGGCTGGGCATGATAGAGTCGCTTTACAGGCGCAGCAGCAGACTCAAGAGCTGGTCCCCCTGATTTCAGAAATCATCGCCATAAAATATGCCCGTGCATCTGATCTGGCAGCGCTACTCAAAGACGGTGAAAACACCCTCTTGTCCGAACGTGGCCAAGTCAGCGTAGATGATCGCACCAACACGCTGCTGCTCCAGGATACAGCACACAAGCTCGCGGAAGTACGTGCGCTAATAGAACGCTTGGATGCACCCGTTAAGCAGGTCTTAATTGAATCTAGAATCGTGGTCGCCAATGATGATTTTGGTAAAGATTTGGGTGCCCGTTTTGGCGTTTTCAATGTCGATGATAAAAATCTCAATAATGGTAAAGCCGCAGATGTTATCGGCGGAAATCTGGATATGCTAGAACCGCTAGCAGCAGGCGACACCGTGGCGCTTGGGGATATGCTTAATGTTGATTTGCCAGTATCTGAAAATCAGCGCGCAGGGCAGTTTGCGCTATCCTTTATAAAAGTTCCTCTTGGCTTTGCTGTCAATATGGAACTATCTGCCGCGCAAGCCGAGAGCCGTGCTGAGGTCATGTCTAATCCTCGTGTGATCACTGCCAATCAGAGCACGGCACGCATCGAGACGGGATCTGAAATACCCTATGTGTCACAAACGTCCAGTGGTGCTACTGATGTGGAATTCAAAAAAGCTGTTTTATCTCTGGAAGTCACTCCACAGATCACGCCAGATAATAAGGTCAGCATGCTTGTTTCTGTCACTAACGACAGTGTCGGGGATATTTTTCAGGGCATTCCCAGCATTAATACCAATGAGGTCACTTCAAATGTACTGGTTAATAACGGACAAACAATCGTCTTGGGCGGTATCTACACAGAGGGTTCGACCTCAAGCTCAACCAAAGTACCTTTCTTCGGTGATTTACCCGTTGCCGGCCGATTATTCAGAAACGAGAGCAAGAGCAACAATAAAAAAGAGCTGTTAATCTTCATGACCCCCAAAATTATCGATGAGGAGCTGAACTTTACCTATCAGGAAGCCCAGCTGTGAACTGAATCAGCAGCAAGTCGCATTTTTGTTTAAAATGATGCCACTGACATCATATGCAAGATTATGGGCAAACATATTATTCTCATTGGCCCCATGGGCGCTGGTAAGTCCTCTCTGGGTAAGCGCCTTGCCAAGAGACTTAAACGTCCTTTCTACGACTGTGATCAGTATCTTGAGGAACGTACTGGGGTAAGCATCACCACCATCTTCGAGCTGGAAGGGGAACAGGGCTTTCGCCAGCGCGAGCATAAGATTCTTACTGAACTACTGTCTCATGATTTCGGTATTATCGCGACCGGCGGTGGCATCGTGACTGAGAGTGTCAACCATGCGCTGCTAGCGAGCGATGAAAATATTGTGGTTTATCTCATGGCCTCAGTCGCCTCCCAGCAGAAACGCACGTCGCATGATAAATCGCGGCCTCTTCTTCAAACCCCGAATCGGCATGCTAAACTGGCCACACTAGCCGCGCAACGTCAGCCGCTGTACGAAAAATTCGCTGATATCGTTGTCGATACTGACAGACAGAATATCGGCAAGTCTATCGAACAGATAATCAGCCAACTTGAGCAACCCTAACTGTTAAAACACTATGCAGACACTTACTGTTGAACTCGGCTCTCGCTCCTACCCGATATATATCGGTGAAAATTTATTATCAAGAACTGACCTAATTACTGCCCACATCAATAGTCAACGTGTTGTAATTATCAGCAATGAGACTGTCGCACCGCTTTATTTAGAACAGCTCAAACTGAGCCTGACTGAGTTCAACTGTCAGGAAATCATCCTGCCGGATGGCGAACAATATAAAAACGCGACCACCCTTGAATCAATATTTGATGCCTTACTAGAGCAGCGCTGTCCGCGTGATAGCACAATAATTGCGCTCGGTGGTGGCGTGGTTGGAGACATTACTGGCTTTGCCTCAGCCTGCTATCAGCGCGGTGTTGATTTCATTCAAATCCCGACCACCTTACTCTCTCAAGTCGATTCATCTGTCGGAGGTAAAACAGGGATTAATCATGCTTTAGGCAAAAATATGATTGGTGCTTTTTATCAGCCTCAGTGCGTTGTGATAGATCTAAATACCCTGAAAACATTACCTGCGCGAGAACTGAGCGCAGGTGTAGCTGAAGTCATCAAGTATGGTTTATTGGCTGATGCCGACTTTTTTAGCTGGCTGGAGAAGAACATCGAGAAACTCATGCAGCTGGATCCGCAATGCGTCAGTTATGCCATCCAAACATCTTGCCAGTGCAAAGCAGACATCGTCGCTAGCGATGAACAAGAAAAAAGTGGCCGGCGAGCATTATTGAATCTGGGCCATACCTTCGGACACGCTATTGAGACTGGTATGGGATATGGGGTGTGGCTGCATGGTGAAGCTGTCGCGTGCGGGATGGCGCTTGCCGCAGAATTCTCCGCACGCACAGGCTGGCTCTGTGCGCAGGATGTTGCCAGAATCAAAGCCTTATTAGCCGCGGCCAAACTACCGACATCATTACCCGATCAACTCTCTGCCAAAGATATGTTGGCGGTCATGGCCATGGACAAAAAAGTTCAGGCAGGCAAACTTAATTTGATATTACTTGAGCAGATTGGAACTGCAGTCATGACACATAGTTATGACCGGGCTCTGTTGGCAGACATGCTGACCCAACTGACTTCACCAGGGCAGTAAAAATCGGCATGAGCTGCGCAAATCAACTCGCGGCCTATGCCGTCACTGAACAACAATCTCTCGGCCGTGACATAGATGAAGTCGCTTGTCGTTCGCGCTCCGAATTTCAGCGCGACCGCGACCGCGTCATACACTGTACTGCTTTCAGACGCCTAGAATATAAAACTCAAGTATTCATTAATCACGAGGGTGATTTATACCGCACCCGCCTGACTCATTCACTGGAGGTTGCACAAATCGCACGCTCTGTCGCGCGCGCCTTGAAATTGAATGAAGACCTCACGGAAGCAATTGCGCTGGCGCATGATCTAGGGCACACACCGTTTGGGCATGCTGGGCAAGATGCGTTGAATTTATGCATGCAAAAATATGGTGGCTTTGAACATAATTTTCAATCGCTGCGGGTGGTCGATCATCTGGAAGAAAAATATCCGGAGTTCAATGGCTTGAATCTCATGTTCGATACTCGTGAGGGTATACTGAAGCATTGCTCCCTCAAAAACGCGCGCGGTATGGGCGTTCTAGGCGCACGTTTCATTAACCGAACGCAACCCAGTTTAGAGGCTCAACTGACGAACATTGCTGATGAAATTGCATACAATAATCATGACGTTGACGACGGCTTACGTTCCGGC
>DDIE01000025.1:15092-15386 GCA_002338385.1 Proteobacteria bacterium UBA1858 | reverse complement strand
CCAAAACATCGCCTTCACTGGGCAGTATGAATGAAATTAATTTAAATATTTTTATCCCTGCCTTAGTTTTTAGCTCGCTAGTTGAACAACAATTTGATTTTAACCAATACGCAATTCTGGCCATTGCCGGCGTGCTCCTAATTATCGCCACCGCGCTCTTAGCCATAATATGCGCGCGCCTCGTGAGTACTGAATATAACACTGTAGCGCCTACTATGATGTTTCATAATGCGGGCAATATTGGACTCCCATTGATGACGCTGGCGCTAGGAAGTGAAGGCCTAGCGGCAGCCG
>DDIE01000025.1:0-14792 GCA_002338385.1 Proteobacteria bacterium UBA1858 | reverse complement strand
GCCAGCCGTAATTTTATTTTTGATTGGTAATATGCTCCACTTTGGCTTGGGCACATACATGCTTGATCACAAGGCCAGATGGACACGCAGCCTCAGTTCGCCGGCAATCATTGCTGCCCTGCTCGCCCTGAGTTTGCAATCGCAAGCGATTGGGGTTGCTGATTTTGTGCTGCTGCCAGTCCAAATGCTAGGCAATATTGCCGTACCACTGATGTTATTCGCATTGGGGATTCAACTTGCCAAAGCTAATTTCGATTTCTGGCAGCTCGGTTTAAGCATAGGTTTAATGTCCCCCATAATTGGCGTCAGTCTGAGTGTGCTCCTCGCCCTCATCCTGCCACTAGATAATATTCAAACTGCGGCCTTGGTGTTGTTTGGCGCGCTGCCGCCGGCCGTGATGAACTTTTTGTTTGCACAACGTTATTGCCAAGAACCAAGTAAAGTCTCAGCCATCGTCATGCTGGGCAATATCCTTGCGCTATTTACCTTACCGCTGGCTTTGTTATATGTGTTGCCTAACTACACTTAAAGGAGATGCTTGAGTGAGCGTCGACCTTTAAAATCAGATAATATTCGACTATGAAAAAAGTACTCGTTATCGGCTCCGGAGGGCGCGAGCATGCGCTGGCCTGGAAATTAATCCAATCTCCTCAGGTGGAGCAGGTCTATGTTGCGCCTGGCAACGCAGGCACTCAATTAGAAGCCAATGTCGACAATATTGATATTGCCAGCGATGACCTCCAAGCGCTGCTTGAATTTGCCCAACAATACGCGATCGATCTGACCCTGGTGGGTCCAGAGGCACCGCTTGTTGCTGGTATCGTCGATGCTTTTAAACAGGCAGATATGCTCATATTTGGCCCACAACAATATAACGCTCAGTTGGAAGGATCGAAGGCCTTCGCCAAACACTTCATGCAGTCATTCAAGATCCCCACGGCAGAATTTCGTGAATTCACCGAACCTCAAGCTGCGCTCACTTATTTGCGCAGCCGATCACTGCCAATTGTGATTAAAGCCGATGGTCTTGCTGCTGGCAAGGGGGTAGTGATTGCACACTCGGCGGATGAGGCCGAGCGCGCGGTATTAACTATGCTGAGTGGTGACGCGCATGGTGACGCTGGCAAGAAAATAGTGATTGAAGAATTCATCCAAGGTCAAGAAGTCAGTTTCATCTGCGTAGTCGATCACAATACTGTAATTCCACTGGCCAGTTCTCAAGATCATAAGGCCAGAGATGACGCCGATAAAGGACCTAACACCGGAGGTATGGGTGCATATTCACCCTCGCCTTTAGTCGATCAGGCGATGCATGAAAAAATCATGACACAAGTGATTTTGCCCACTGTGCAGGGTTTCATCGTGAGTGGACATCCTTATCAAGGTTTCCTCTATGCCGGCATTATGATTACCCCAGAGGGTGTCCCTAAGGTGCTGGAATTTAACTGCCGACTGGGTGATCCTGAAACACAGCCAATTATGCTGCGTCTTCAAAGTGACCTGGCAGAGCTGTGTTGGGATGTTGCCCGCAATCAATTGACCTCTAGACATTTACGCTGGAGTGAACAAAGCGCACTGGGTGTTGTGCTGGCCTCAGGCGGTTACCCTTATAATTATGGTAAGGGTGATACTATTAATGGACTTGATCAGGCCTGCCCGGCACACGCAAAAGTATTTCATGCCGGTACCGTGCAAGCCGGTGAGGAGGTGAAAACGTCTGGTGGTCGTGTGTTATGTGTCACCGCGCTGGGCGACGATGTTAAGCAGGCGCAACAACGTGCTTATCAAGAAGTGCGCAAAATTAGCTGGAACAAGATGTTTTACCGCAATGATATCGGGTACCGCGCAATCAGCGATTAACGCTTCATCGCATCAAAGAATTCAACATTATTCTTGCTTGATTGCATACGCCCTAACATGAATTCCATAGCCTCTATCTCATCCATGGAGTGCAAGAATTTTCGCAGAATCCACATTTTTGAGAGCACCTCAGGTTCGATCAATAGTTCCTCTCGACGGGTACCTGAGCGATTGATATTGAGCGCCGGGTAAATACGCTTCTCCGCCACGCGACGGTCTAAATGTATTTCCATATTACCGGTACCCTTGAATTCCTCATAGATAACCTCATCCATCTTCGAGCCCGTATCGATTAACGCAGTAGCCAGAATAGTCAGGCTGCCACCCTCTTCAATATTACGCGCTGCCCCGAAGAAACGCTTAGGACGGTTCAGTGCATTCGCTTCAACACCACCAGACAATACTTTGCCCGAGGACGGCGCGACGGTGTTGTATGCCCGCGCCAGGCGGGTAATAGAATCGAGCAATATCACTACATCACGTTTGTGTTCGACTAGACGTTTGGCTTTTTCAATAACCATTTCCGCCACCTGCACATGCCGACTGGCCGGCTCATCGAAAGTACTCGAGACCACCTCGCCTTGTACCATGCGCTCCATTTCAGTGACTTCTTCAGGCCGCTCGTCGATGAGCAACACGATTAGATAACAATCCGGATTATTGGCCGTAATACTCTGCGCAATATTCTGGATCATGATTGTTTTACCTGCCTTGGGCGGTGAAACAACCAGTCCTCGCTGACCTTTACCTATCGGCGAGACCACATCAATAATACGCGCAGTGATATCCTCGGTACTGCCATTACCGCGCTCAAGTCTGAGCAAATCGTCCGCATGCAGTGGCGTCAAGTTTTCAAATAAAACTTTAGTCTTTGCATTTTCAGGGGTGTCGAAGTTGATCTTATCAACTTTGAGCATAGCGAAATAACGCTCACTGTCCTTGGGGGGACGTATTTTACCGGCAATGGAATCACCTGTGCGGAGTCCAAATCGACGGATCTGACTGGGTGAAACGTAAATATCATCAGGACCGGCAAGGTAGGAACAGTCTGCTGATCGCAGAAAGCCGAATCCGTCTTGCAATATTTCTAACACGCCATCACCAAAAATATCTTCACCACTTTTTGCATGTGCTTTTAGGATGGCAAAAATGATGTCTTGTTTGCGCATGCGGGCAATATTGTCTAGGCCCATCGTGCCAGCGAGTTCGACCAGTTCGGCAGCAGATTTTTTCTTTAATTCTGTGAGGTTCATAAGGTTTTTCAAGTAGGGGAGTTAGGTATATTTGAATAGTGTGGGCCGCAGGATGCGACGTGTAAGAGGTTTAATAGGGTATATTTCTTGCCTGGTATTATGACCGATTCTCTGCAGTTAGAAGATCTGGGACTGAGATTTTTTTGGTGTTGGATGCTGATCGGACGGGCAAGGCACTGTTTGAGCAGTGATAGCGTTAAGTTAGCACTAAATTTTTCTAGCGTCTAGCCCAAAAAACTATTAATAATTCAATATAGAGTATAAAGAACCATGCTTGGCGCCGGATATTTGTGCGCGCGCCAATGTGCGCCTGAAATCAGCTAGATACTCTGATCAATAAACGCTGTGAGCTGTGATTTTGATAAGGCGCCCACTTTAGTGGCATGCACATCGCCTGCTTTGAAGATCATTAAAGTCGGAATTCCGCGGATACCAAATTTTGGTGGCGTCTCGGGGTTATCATCAATGTTAAGCTTTTTGATTTTTAATCTGCCTTCGTACTCGTCGACAATTTCGTCAAGTATGGGAGCTATCATCTTGCATGGCCCACACCATTCTGCCCAATAATCAACTAACACGGCTTGATCACTTTGCAAGACTTCTTCATCAAAAGTCGCATCCGTTATGTGTGTGATCTTTTCACTCACAATGTATCTCCATAGGTCTAGTTCGAGAATAATATACACTGATATGTTAGCAAAAAATAGCCACCAACGTACAAGGCAGCAAGAGCTAAAACTGATCAGCTTGGTTATACTATATCTATGAATGAAGAACCTAGAGTATGTATTTTAGGCGGCAGTGGGTTTGTCGGCACACAACTATGCTTACGCTTGCTCAAAAGTGGTGCGCAGGTCAAACTTTTGACTCGTGCTACCGAGCGTTGTGCCCATTTAGCCACCCTTGAAGGTATGCAGATAAAGTCTATCACTGACTACAGTTACGCATGCCTCAGGCAAGAGTTGCAAGACTGTGATGTCCTCATCAATCTGATAGGCATTTTGAATGAGAAGGGGAATGATGGCGCTCAGTTCCATGCAGTGCATGTCGGCATCACGCGAGATGCGCTAACAGCCTGTCAAGATACTGGTGTCAAACGGCTCTTACAAATGAGCGCATTAAACGCTGATCGCCACGGTCCTAGTCACTACTTACGGAGCAAGGGAGAGGCCGAGGACTATCTTCTCAATAATGCACCTGATGATATCGCCATCACTATATTTCAACCTTCGGTGATATTTGGCAGCAACGATAGTTTCCTCAACCGTTTTGCTCAATTACTCAAATTCATTCCTTTTGTTTTCCCGCTGGCCTGTGCGCATGCTAAATTTGCACCGGTCTATGTGGATGATGTCGTCGATGCAATGGTGGACAGCTTGCATGACCCGGCCAGCCATGGTCAAAAGTACCCTTTGTGTGGCCCCAACACCTACACCCTCAAGGAGCTTGTCGAATACACTTCCGAGGTGAGTGGACATCACTGCAAGGTCATCGCACTACCTCCTTTGTTATCACAATTACAGGCGCACGTATTCGAGTATATTCCTGGCAAACCACTGTCAGTGGATAACTATAATTCTCTCAAAGTCGACAGCGTTTGCGCCCACACAACCCCATGCAAAACTGCACTAGAAGACATAGCACCCAGCTACCTGTCTAAGCAATAAAACACCGTCAACACGTGTACAATGCGAGGCTGAATTTAGTTATTAGCTGAACAGTTATGCAAGTCTATTTGGTCGGTGGCGCAGTTCGAGACACATTACTAGGCCTGCCTTATCATGAACGTGACTGGGTAGTAGTAGGCGCACGCCCGCAACAATTGCTTGATCAAGGCTACCGTCAGGTCGGCAAGGATTTTCCAGTATTCCTGCATCCTCAAAGTCAGGAAGAATATGCACTGGCCAGAACTGAGAGAAAATCAGGCAAGGGCTATCATGGTTTTAGCGTGCACAGTGATCCCAATGTAACCCTGGAAGAGGATTTAATGCGGCGCGATCTGACAATCAATGCCATTGCTCAGGATGCTGCTGGTCAACTTATAGATCCGTTTAATGGCCAGGCAGACCTCGCACAGCGGCGGTTACGCCATATCTCGCCCGCTTTTGTCGAAGATCCACTCAGAGTATTGCGCGTGGCTCGCTTTGCTGCACGCTTTCATGCGCTCGGCTTCAGAATCGCGCCAGAAACTGAGGCACTTATGTCCCAACTCAGCGCTACCGACGAACTGAATCATTTATCACACGAGCGCATCTGGAAAGAAACTGAGGCTGCACTGAGCACTGATCATCCTGAGGTGTATTTTCAGATTCTTGCAGCGGTCGGCGCGCTGGCCACGGTCGCGCCACCCTTAGCGCATAAAAAATTGCCAGAGGATCTCGCCAAGCTGAGCTCAATCAGCAATCCAAAAACACGCTATATCGCACTGTGTTTATTATTCTGTGGCAGCCACCACAATGTCGATCTCAAGCAATTAAATGATCTCCAAGAGCACTTTTTTGCAGGTGGCGATTTACGTTCACACTGCAGCCTTATTGCGCGCCATCAGTTACTGTCATTTGATATCACTCAGCACAATGCAGACAGTCTGTATGTATTGATTACTCAGCTGGATGCGTTGAGACGGCCGCACCGTTTTCAAGAATTATTACAGCATACGGCTGCGCTGCAGATCATATCTGGTATAGACATTGAGACTTCAATGCGCCGCTTAGAGCATATTGTGCATACACTTGGCGCCATCAAACTCAGCCCTGAACAACTGAACACACTCCACGGTCAAGCCATCGGGGCAGCATTACAGCAGCTTAGACTAGACACAATCAGGCAGGTCATTAGTTGACGGATTTACACGATTAATAGCAGGCAGCCACCCAAGACCAGTCGGTATATCACAAAAGGGACTAAGCCTATGTGGTCGACTAGCTTGACGAAAATCTTTATGCACGCATAAGCGACCATACCTGAGATAAAAAACACACCTATCATCGCGCTCCAATCGAGTTGGCTGTGGCTGAACGATAACTGCATGGATTTATACACGATGGCGGCTAATATCGTGGGGATCGATAATAAAAATGAAAACCGCGCTGCCGCGGCCTTATTACACCCGAGCATGAGTGCGGCCGTCATGGTGACACCCGCACGCGAGGCACCAGGCACTAAAGCAAAAATCTGCGCGCAGCCAATCAATAATGCCGCACCATAACTGAGGGCATACTCGTCACGCTGGCAGTGCGCCGTTCGGTCTGCATACAGCAAGAAGATGGCGAAGAGCATAGTAGAGATCGCAATCACAGTGTGATCACGCAAATAGAGTTCGATCAAATCAGCCAACCACACACCCGCCAGCATTATTGGCAAAGTCGCCAGCATAATAGATGCTAGCAAATGTTTATCCGCCTGATTGTGCGAACTGGCCGGAGCACCGACTGACTGTAACATCGATCTTATTTCGCGCCGAAAATAAATCATCACCGCGATCAGACTGCCTGCATGGGCGACAATATCCATCAGCAAACCCTGATCTTGCCAGCCTAAAATAATTGAGATCAATATCAGGTGACCCGAGCTGGAAACAGGCAAAAACTCAGTCACACCCTGGATTAGTCCCAAACTAATAATTTGTATCCACTCCATGAGGTGCACAATACTACTGCACATCTCAAGGCTCAATCTTAATCGCGCTGCATGGTCGCCAGAATGGATCTGGGTTGTACTACTAACACAGATGAAAATTCATGTGCTTGTGCTACATTTGCCATGCCAGACCAAATTTTCCGGAGTATTAATTATGTCTTCAACCCAGCAACGTGTAGCGCTAGTCACGGGTTCAGCTAAACGCATAGGTGCCGAAGTGGTACACAAACTCCATGCGGAAGGTATGAATGTGATTCTGCATTATAACGGATCACAACAACTGGCTGAGCAAATAGCTCATGAGCTCAATGCGGTCAGACCCGACAGTCTCAGGCTGATCCGACATAATTTACTCGATTTTGATCAGCTCAATGAATTTAGTCAGGATGTACTCAGCTACTATGGACGCCTCGATGTGTTGATCAATAATGCTTCAACTTTCTATCCCACACCAATGGAAACGCTTAACCATGAACAATGGGACGATCTGATTGGTGTTAACCTGAAAGCGCCATTATTTCTCAGCCATGCCTTTGCCAGTGCGCTGAAAAGCAGCAACAACGGCAATATAATCAATATTGTTGATATCCATTCTGGCCGGCCACTGAAAGACTATCCTATCTACAGTGTTGCCAAAGCTGGCTTGAAAATGCTGACTAAATCGCTGGCACGTGAACTTGCTCCGCAAGTGCGCGTCAACGGCGTCTCTCCAGGCGCCATCATGTGGCCGGAAGTGGAGGAGTATGAGCCTATGCATGAAGAGATTATCGAGCGCACAGCGCTCAAGCGAGAAGGTCATCCAAAAGATATCGCGGACAGTGTTTGGTTCTTGCTTAGTGCCGCGGATTATATTACCGGCCAGATCATTGCTGTGGATGGAGGCCGTACCCTGAGCAATTAAGTTGCTTGCAGTTCAACCCGCTGCAACTGCAGCTCAGTTTTATCAAATTCTTGCCACAGCTGCGCGATGCTCTTGTTCAATCCGGGATGAATCAAATCTGGCACAATATCGAACAGCGGCTTGAGTACGAAGGCATATTCGACAATATCAGGACTAGGCAAAACGACGTGCTGCCCAGCAATGATACGATCGGCATACATCAGCTGATCTAAATCAAGAGTGCGCGAAATGAATTGATTCTGGCTCATACGGATACGCAGGTGTGACGCTTCTATTTCTCTCAGTCGACTATACATCTCAAATGGTGAAAGCGCTGTCTCCAGCCCCACCACAAGATTATAGAAGTCCTCGCCATTAAACCCCTCGGCAGCAGTCTGATATACCGGCGATACCTGTAATTGTTCAAATTCTTGTGCAAGCTCCTCCAACACCTTGATAATGTGAAACCGCTTGTCGATATTACTGCCGATACCAATATAAGCACGCGTCATTGGTTACCTAACGCCTCGCTCAATAGTCACGCCCACTGCCTCCGAGCCCCTCACGGCACCTGGTTTGGCAATCGTGATACGCACCCAGGGGACACCGAAGTCTTGCATGACACTGTGCGCGATCATTTCAATCAGAGTTTCCACCAACTGGGGCTGATTGTTGGCCACAATATCGCGAATTTTGAGTGAAATAGCTTTGTAGTCGAGCGTGTCTTGCAAAGCATCCGTGGCGGCGGCCTTGGCAATATCAGTACTCATTTCGAGATCAATGCGGATCTTCTGCTTTACTTGACGCTCCCAGTCAAACACACCAATCACCGCGTCTAAGCTTAAATTCTGTATAAAAACCGTATCCATATTTTTATTATTGTTGACTAAAACAGCGACCACTTTTTTGGCCTTAATCGTCCATTATGCGCTAATTTTGACAGGAATTGGATACGCATAAATCAGCACTTCCCTTGGAATTACCTTTCTGGTACATTACGCCGCCCTAGGAGCACTAAACAAGCTGAAAAAAACCCATGTCTAGAGTATGTCAAGTCACTGGTAAACGTCCTGTTGCAGGCAACAACGTTTCCCACGCACATAACAAAACACGTCGCAGATTCCTGCCTAACCTTCACACCCATCGTTTCTGGGTTGAGAGCGAAGGTCGTTGGGTGAAATTGCGTCTTTCAACCAAAGGCATGCGTATCATCGACAAAAAAGGCATTGATGCCGTCATCGCTGACATACGCTCGCGTGGCGAATCTGTCTAACACCGAATAGGATTCTCAATATGCGTGACAAAATCAAACTCGTCTCCAGTGCCAATACAGGCCATTTTTACACCACAACCAAAAACAAGCGTACCATGCCGGACAAGATGGAAATTAAAAAGTACGACCCCGTTGTGCGTAAGCATGTTATGTATAAAGAAGCTAAGATCAAATAAGCGTCGCAAAGCGCTTCTTTCACTTTAATTAGCCTTTAAACACCTCTCAAAAGAGACCAGCAAACGTCTTGCGCGGCTGCAGTCAGTCAGCGTGGCACGTGATTATAAATCGGTGCCAGAGAATACCCGCGCAACGATTGAGCAAACTCCTCAAGCACTCTGATACCGCTCTGTTCGGCCTCGTGACACCACTCAACCAACGCTCTAAGCATGCTGTCATTATCCTGATATCGCTGTGTCCATAGTGATTTAAGGCGCTGTTGATGATCATATATAACCCGTAGCGTATTATTTTCACTCAACAGCGTCTCCAACCTATCTGTCTGACTCTCTGTCATGCGAGTGGGTTCGCGGGTGAGGATAGTCCTGATATCACGCAGCATGTGAGCGCTTTCGCTATCGGGTCGAAACTCTGATTGCAAAACAGGCAAAGTGACGCGTTTTGCATAGTCCGCCATTAGATGCAGTTGACTAGTGAGCATGGCCCGCATTGTTTCGATATCCAAGGCTTCTCGGTGTTGAATCTGAATGGGCTGCGGAGCGACTTTCTTAACCTTGGCCAAACCTAGCTTGGCTAGAATACAGATATACATCCAGCCAATATCGAACTCCCACCAATGGATTGAGAATTTCGCCGAGCTTGGGTAAGCGTGGTGATTATTATGCATTTCCTCACCCCCGATAAGAATGCCGATGTTGGTTAGATTGGTTGAACCATCGCGCGGTTCAAAGTTACGGTATCCCCAATAGTGGCCCGCACCATTGATAATCCCGGCGGCAAAAATGGGAATCCAGGCCATCTGTATAGCCCAATAGGTCAGACCAATCGGTCCATATAAAACGATACACAGACCCAACCAAAGAACTATTCCAACATTACGAAAGCGCGTATACAGATTATTTTCTAGCCAATCATTGGGGGCGCCATGACCGAATTCCTGACACACAGTCTCGTCTTCGGCTGCTGTCCGGTATAACTCTGCACCTTCCAACAGGACCTTACGGATACCATAGACATAAGGACTATGAGGATCCTGTTTAGCTTCCGTGTGGGCATGATGTTTTCGATGTATTGCTATCCACTCCTTAGTTACCTGAGCGGTTGTTAGCCATAACCACAATCTAAAAAAATGACTCACAGCCGGGTGCAGATCAAGTGCACGATGCGCTTGGCAACGATGTAAGTAAAGCGTGACCGATACGATCGTGATATGTGTGGTCAGCAAAACACACAGCAATTGTCCCCACCAAGGTAAATCTAACAACCCATCCAACATTAATAATCCCCCAGGCGATTGCCCGTTCCTATGGTAGAGCGCGCATGATACGTGCCCGGGTGCTTGTTGAGCAAGTGTTACGCTATGGTTGTACACACTTCGATCAGTGGGGAATAAATAATTTAATCCCGCCCTACGATGCGGTGTAAAATCAGAGCCAGTCAAAGTGAGTCCAAAAATAAGCAAATAACCCGCGTCCATGAATATTGAAACCGCCTCAGCTCTTGCTGTTGAACTCTCTCATAATGCTGTTGATTCAAACTTGGCTAATCGCTTCAGTGTTCAATTTGCGCTAAGTAATAGTGCCGCCAACACACCACTCAAGATCGTCATGCCAGACTTAACGCATGCTCACAGCAGCGAACAGTGGCTGGGCTTAGCACCTAATCGGGACTGGTCAGCGTGGTATTTATTTCAGAATAGAGATTATTTATTTGCCCGCGTGCCCGCCGCATTGACCCAGTCACAGCCACTTGATGAAGCAGCTAAGACAAGCTACCTCGCCCTATTTGATTGTATGCATCAACTCGGTTATCCCTACCTGTGTCGCACTTGGAATTACTTCTCTGATATTACTCATGCCGGCCCTAGAACACACAATCGCTATCAATTATTTTGCAGTGGTCGCAGTCGTGCTTATCAGAGCTGCGCCCAATCACAGGCTCATTATCCGGCCGCTACAGTGGTCGGTTCGCACAATGATGATCTCTGTGTGTACTTTATTGCGAGTAAACGTAGTGGTTCTGCCATCGAAAACAGTAACCAAATCAGCGCTTATAATTATCCTAAGCAGTATAGCCAAGATGCCCCTTTATTTGCCCGCGCACTGCTCCATCAAACCTCGCAGCAGACCATATTATTCATTTCCGGTACCGCCAGTATTCGCGGACACGCAAGCCAATATGCTAACGACGTCCGCCAGCAGACAGGCGTGTGTCTGGATAATATCCAGACACTCATCGATACCGCTAAGCATGAGCACAACCTTGATGTCACTAGCCTGTCTGAACTCACTTTACTCAAAGTCTATATTAAACGCCGACAAGACTTTACAACAGTCAAAACTCTGGTTGAAGCACACTGTGGCTCACAGCTTGCTGTGAGTTACTTGCAGGGACATTTATGTCGCGATGATTTATTGGTTGAAATCGAAGCTGTGTGCATAAAAAAACACTAACTTATGCCAGAATTACCTGAAGTAGAAACGACCCGTCGAGGCATTCAACCTCATATTCATAATCAGACAGTCACTGGAGTGATTAGTCGTGTCAGCAAGCTGCGCTGGCCAATCCCGAAAAAATTAAATAGCGTCTTAGCGCAACAAAAAATTATCAGCGTTGAACGCCGTGCTAAGTATCTGTTACTCGGCACAAACAATGGTCATCTTATTATTCATCTCGGTATGTCTGGCAGCCTCAGGATAGTTGACAATAACAGCCCGGTTGAAAAACATGATCATTTTGATTTGCTGTTTGCGCAGACAAGCTTACGCCTGCGCGATCCCAGACGCTTTGGCGCGATCTTGTGGACCCATAAAAATCCGCTGGAACATAAGTTATTAGCCAAGCTCGGACCCGAACCGTTGAGTGATCAATTCAGCGCTGAGCATCTCTACCAATTGGCGCGTGGCCGGCGTATTACAGTTAAAGAATTTATAATGAATGCGCATATCGTGGTTGGGGTAGGTAACATTTACGCCACTGAAGCACTCTTTATGGCTGGCATTCACCCATTACGCGCCGCTGGTAATATTTCCCTGCAGCGTTATCAGACGCTTGTTGGCACTATTCAACAGGTGCTGGAGAAAGCGTTGGAGTGTGGCGGTACCACACTGCGTGATTTTAAGAATGAGCGCGGTAATCCCGGTTACTTTAGCATTGAACTGCAAGCCTATGGACGTGCTGGTTTACCCTGCTTGGAATGTGGAACAGCGATGACTGCCGTTAAATTAGGACAACGAACGACGACCTATTGCAAACGCTGTCAACGTTAGTAAGCGATTAATCCTTCAGGGTGACGTGCGAGCTAAACCTTCACCCCGCGGGTCCGATGCAGCACTGACAGTCTGTTGCTTGCGGTCCCATACAATCACTTGCATGTTGCCATAGTGACGTTGAATCTCCTTCAGCGTGTGACCTTTTTGCGTAAGTATGTGCTTTTCAGCAGAGCTTAGAGCATGCAACTCAAACTGTAATTGATCAGGCAGATATTGATGATGGAAACGGCGGCCACTGACAATCTCCTGACTGCTCGCACCGGCTTGAAAATCTAATAGCGCCAGCGCCAGCATACTGATAATGCGACTCCCCCCCGGGGTACCGGCGATTAACACCTTGTCACCGTCATAGGCAAACAATGGCGTCATACTGGATAACATGCGCTTGCCCGGTGCGATAGAGTTAACCTCACTACCAACCAGTCCCCAAACATTGGCAACACCCGGCGCAATCACAAAATCATCCATCTCATCATTCAACAAAATACCGGTGCCCGGAGCGACAAAGCCACTGCCAAAGGGGTAATTAATTGATAATGTCGCCGCCACAAAATTCCCCGCTGTGTCCAACACCGAAAAATGCGAAGTGTCCTGACCCTCATGCAATTTTGTCATGGCCAGTTGTTCACTGGGCGAGGCGCGCTGAGGATCAAAGGACGCAAACTTAGCACGCGCGTAGTTCTTGTCTAATAACATTTGCATGGGTATGTCGGAGTATGCTGGGTCTCCCAAGTACAGCGCTCGATCCTGATAAGCACGCCGCATTGCTTCAGTGATCACATGAATTCTCTCAACAGCAGATAACTGTGTCAGCTCAACCGCTTCTAGCATCGCCAACATCTGGCTCAACACGACCCCGCCCGAGGTCGGAGGGGGAGGTAAAATCAAGCTAAGATTTTTATATTGAGTTTTAATTGGCGAACGTCGCTCAAGTCGATAACTGGCCAAATCCTCCAGCTGCCATATACCACCCGCATCCTGTACTCCTGCGACCAAGCGCTGTGCCAGTTCACCCTGATAGAACACCTCAGCGCCGTGTCTGGCGATCAAAGTTAAACTGTCCGCAAGATCTGACTGAATCAATACTTCAGCGGCCTGATCGATAAATATTTTTTTAGCCGCAGGTGATTGCAGCAGTACTTTCTCGCGCATCTTGATGAGTCGATGATGGCGCTCACTAGTTTTAAAGCCCTGCCTCGCATACTCGATAGCAGGCTGAAGATTCTGGGCCAGACCGAGCTGCCCGTATTGCTCTGATAGATAGTCCAGCGCAGCCACCACGCCAGGGATGCCTGCCGCCAAGGGGCCATTTACAGAATCTCGGGTAGCCTCACCCTGCGCATCTAAATACATATTTTTAGTCGCTTTTAATGGTGCGCGCTCGCGCCCATCTATGACTATATCCTGATTTGTTTTCGCATCATGTAGGAGCCAAAATCCACCCCCGCCCAAACCACTGCCATGTGGCTCAACTACGGCCAAGGCAGCACTGATAGCCACCGCTGCATCAAACGCATTGCCACCCTCTTGCATTATGCGCAACCCCGCTTGCGTAGCGAGCGGATGCGCTGTAGCCACTGCATACGTTTGCGCGTGCGCGCCATGGATGAAGAACAGAAATAAAAAAATAATATGTGGCATTAGATCACCTTTCGTGATGTGTTCAGTCCTTTGGCTATAGACAATTTTCAGTCTCAGAATAAATACACACAACCGGACATATCGCTATACATTGTGGCTGTTCAAAATGGCCCACACATTGAGTACATAATTGGCTATCAATCTGATAGTGCTCAGCGGCAAAATAAATTGCATCATTCGGACAACGTGGCACGCATGCATCACAATTAATACACTCTTCAGTAATTGTCAGTACCATCACGGCTGTGCTTAATGGCTTTTATTTTTTAATGCTTGCTCGACATAAGGGTGCACAAAATCGCTCACATCACCCCCCAGTAAGGCCACCTCTCGCACTAGGCTAGAAGAAATAAATGAGAACTTATCCGCTGGCGTCAGAAAAATTGATTCCAACGCTGGATACAAATGCCGATTCATACTGGCCAATTGGAATTCATATTCAAAATCTGACACGGCACGCAAGCCACGTATCAGAGCAATTGCCGATCGACTGCGGGCAAACTCGACCAGCAAACCAGAAAAGCCACATACTTCTACATGATCAAGATCCGCTAGTGCCTGCTGCGCCATACTAACCCTTTGCTCCAGATCAAACATAGGCTTCTTTGATGGACTTGCGGCTATCCCAACAATGACTTCATCAAACACGTTAGTCGCACGCCGTATCAGATCGGCATGACCATGAGTGATAGGATCAAAAGTACCAGGATAAATAGCAACTTTATTCATTAAATCAAATTATCATCAATTTTTATTGCAGATACAACTTTTTCTTCACCAGAAAGCTTGATAATTCT
>DDIE01000023.1:8464-8771 GCA_002338385.1 Proteobacteria bacterium UBA1858 | reverse complement strand
TTAAATTAGCTAGTTATGAGTATTATTTAATCTATATTATATACATTCATTCGAGCCTATCCAGGGCGCTGCCTCGGACACATACAAATTAATTATTTACATCAGAAAGATATATGCTAGTCTGACCTTCTGGATGAGTACTTGGGTGCCATAACAGCAATAATAAGCCCAAGATCAACAGCACTAACGCCGTACATAAGACCACATGACAGACTTGCTAAGCAGGTAAAACAATCACTAGAATTTGTCAGTAGTCATATGTTTTTCGGGCGAATTCAAGACCCGCCGAGAGGCGGGGTTTTTTTTT
>DDIE01000023.1:1955-8149 GCA_002338385.1 Proteobacteria bacterium UBA1858 | reverse complement strand
TTTTTATTTAAAAACAATCTCTTACGGCTTATTTCTCATGAGCATTCTATCTAGAGTAATTGGCACTCGCAAAATATTCATCGTCAGCCTGCTGTGGACACTCTCGGCGTCACTGCCTGCGCAAGACGTCCAAGGTAACTACAATGTTATGGGTTTGGGCAACAACAGCTGCAGTGCCTATGTGCATGAACACGCTGCCCATGCCGCCTACTATTTGAGCTGGTTGGCGGGCTACATGACCGCCTACAATTACACTCAAGAAGATACCTATTCAATATTCAGTGAGACTAAAAATGTCATGCAAATTGAGACTTGGTTGTTGGATTATTGTAAATTCAATGGCGAAGAGACATTTGAGCAGGCCACCAAAAGTCTGATCCGGAATATGAAATATTTCAGAATTCGCAGCAAAGAATAACCTTGTCAGGCTACCGTCATGCGGCTGAATGTTGCTATAGTGTGGTCATACATAACTGAGTAAGAGATCATGGAAAATCAGGATTTGAGAAGAGCAGGCTTGAAAGTCACCCTGCCCAGAATGAAAATTCTCGAAATATTAGAGAGTTCGTCAAAGCCGCATTTAAGTGCTGAAGATATCTACAGAATGTTGATGGATTCCGATGAAGACATTGGCCTTGCTACAGTATATCGGGTGTTAACTCAGTTCGAGACGGCTGGTCTAGTGATCCGCCACCATTTTGAGGGCGGGCAGGGTGTGTTCGAGCTTGATCGTGGCAAACATCATGATCATTTGATTTGCATCAAATGCGGCAAGATTATTGAGTTTGTGAACGCCGATATTGAGGAGCAGCAGCACCAAATTGCAGAGCAAGAAGGCTTTACCATCACCGATCATTCTTTGATCATCTATGGTGAATGCAACAAAAAGGACTGTGAAGCTTAACTTCTAATACCAATCCCTTTCCTAAGCAACATATCTGTTACTACATACAAAACCAACACAAAACTGATGATGATGGCCAGCGATAGGCGAATGTCCATGTCACTCACGCCCAACATCGAGGCACGAAAAGCGTCCACCATGTATAGCACTGGGTTGAGATGAGATAAATTGCGCCACAGTGCGGGGAGCATATCTATGCTGTAGAAAATGCCACCGAGATAGGTTAGTGGGGTGAGGACAAAGGTTGGTACCAAAGAAATATCGTCAAAACTATTCGCAAAAACCGCATTAATGAGTCCCGCCAAAGAGAATAATATCGATGTCAGCAGCGCTACTGTCAGGAGTAAAAGTGGCGCCTCAAAGTGTACCTCTGTGAATAATGACGCGGTCGCAGTCACCACCACGCCAACAATCAAGCTGCGTGCGATACCTCCGCCAATAAAGCCCCAAATAATGACATAGTTCGGCATCGGAGAAACCAACATCTCCTCGATGTGTTTCTGAAATTTGGTGCTGTAAAAAGAAGCCACTACATTTGAGTAGGCATTGGTGATAATCGACAGCATGATCATGCCGGGCACAATATAGTCGATATATTGATAGCCTTTGATAGCAGCCAATTGAGAGCCTATTAATTGCCCGAAAATAATAAAATATAGGGCAATGGTGATGACTGATGGCAACAGCGTCTGAATCCAAATCCTCAGAAAGCGCAGAATTTCTTTTGCTAGCAGCGTTGTGAAAGCATTAAATAGCTCTTGTGGGGTCATGGCTTCAGGTGTTCACTAAGTTAATAAATAATTCTTCGAGTCGATTGGACTTATTTCTCATACTGACAACACCAATATTTAAAGCGGCCAGCTCGTGGAACACGTGATCCAGTTGGGACTGATGATCCAGGGTAATTTCCAGGGTGCGCGCATCAATCTTGGTACATAGTGCGGACGCCAGTGTGGGTGCTTGCTCAGCAGGTTCGGACAGATAAAAAATGAACGTTTCGCGTTTAAGTTGATCCAGTAGATCACGCATTGGTGCATCAATAATTATTTTGCCATGGTTGATAATGCCTACATTTTTACACAGCGTCTCAGCTTCCTCTAGATAATGCGTCGTTAAGATGATCGTGCGCCCATCGGCATTCAATTTTTGCAGCAACTCCCACATCGACCGCCGGATCTCAATATCCACGCCGGCCGTAGGTTCATCAAGGATCAGCAACTCAGGATCATGGACCAAGGCGCGTGCAATCATCAGACGCCTCTTCATGCCGCCTGATAATTGTCGTGGGGTGCTTCTGCGTTTTTCCCACAGCCCTAACATGTTCAAATTGTACGCCGCTCTCTCCTTGGCTGAGTGGCGTTCGATACCATAATAACCTGCCTGATGGGCAATGATTTCCTCAATCGGCTCAAAGCCATTGAAGTTAAATTCCTGTGGAACCAGACCGATCATTTTCTTCGCTTTAGAAAACTCATAATCAATATCTTTACCAAAGATCTCGACCTTGCCAGCGGTCTTATTGACCAACGAGCAAATTATACCCAGTGTGGTTGATTTACCCGCACCATTGGGCCCGAGTAGGGCGAAGAAATCACCTTGCTCAACGTTAAAACTAATATGATCCAGTGCCAGCACATTATTTGCATAACGTTTGACCAGGTTATCGATATGTAATGCCGCAGGTTGTTTGATCATAGGTTTGATTGTTGCAGCTCAGGTCTGCGTATTTGTTACACTTTCAGATTAGATCATTCAAATAAAAAATTATGCAATTTTTCAAAACCGAACAGGCAGCACATTCTATCCTGATTGAGTGTATTACAAAATCACACTACGAGGATTTAATCAGTACTGATGATCACTATAAACAAAAGTGGTTAAACGCCAGTCGACGCGATGTTTCTCCCGGTCAGCATATCCTATTGCCGACTCCAGAGGGCAGTCTGGACAGCGTGTTAGTGATTGTTGACAATCCTGTCTCGGTCTGGTCGATAGCAGACTTAAGCACGCAATTGCCTGCTGGCGACTATCACCTAGGGGATCAGTATACGCGCGCTGAACAAGAGCAACTTATCCTAGGCTGGGGTCTGGGCGCTTACCAGTATACGCGCTATAAAAAACAACAACCGCGCGCGTGTCTTTATGTTGATCCAGCGCTCGACCTGGCCAGAATAGAGGCGCTCATACAGGCGACCTATCTGACGCGTGATCTGATCAACGCACCTGCCAATGAAATGTTACCCACGCATTTGGCCGCAGCAACACAGCAACTGGCCGAGCAGCATCACGCCCAATTTGAGCAAATCGTCGCCGATCAACTCCTGGCTGAAAATTATCCACTTATCCACGTGGTCGGTCGTGCCAGTTCAGATGCACCACGCTATCTAAGGCTGCGTTGGGGTAAGCCGTCAGATCCGCATATCGCCATTGTCGGTAAAGGTGTCTGTTTCGACAGCGGTGGTCTGGACATCAAGCCATCCAGTGGCATGCGCTGGATGAAGAAGGACATGGGCGGCGCGGCTCATGCACTGGGCTTAGCCAGCTATATCATGCAGACTCAACTCCCGGTATACATCGATCTTGCCATTCCAGCAGTCGAAAATGCTATCGCTGGTAATGCCTTCCGGCCGGGGGATGTGATCGCTTCACGCAAAGGCCTTGCGGTCGAGATTGATAATACCGATGCTGAAGGGCGGTTAGTGATGGCCGATGCCATTACTGATTTGACGACTGCCAACACGCCTGATTTATTGATCGATTTTTCTACCCTAACAGGTGCCGCACGGGTCGCCCTGGGCACTGAGGTGGGGGTGTACTTCTGTAATGACGATGAGTTGGCTAGCCAGCTCCAAAACACCGCTCATGCTGTGGAAGATGATATCTGGCGCTTACCATTGCATACCGGTTATCGCCGCACGCTGGATAGTGCTATTGCTGATTTGGTTAATTGTGCCAGCAGTGGTTATGGCGGTGCTATTACGGCGGCACTCTTTTTACAGGAATTTTTTAGCCAGCAATGCGCTTGGTTGCACTTCGACATCATGGCATACAACATGCGCTCGCGTGCGGGTCGTCCGAAAGGTGGTGAAGCGATGGGTCTGCGTGCTGTATGTGAATACCTAGAACGTAAATATCGCACTGCCTGAGAATGACCCAGTCTGCTTTTAAATTTTCTGTCGCGCCGATGATGGAATGGACTGATCGGCATTATCGCTACCTCGCTCGACTGATGTCACGGCATACACGCTTATATACAGAGATGGTGACCACCGGTGCGCTGGTGCATGGTGAGCGTGAGCGTTTTCTTAAATATAATGCAGCAGAACATCCGCTGGCATTGCAGCTAGGTGGCAGTGATCCCGAGGCTATGCGTCGATCGGCAGAGTGGGGCCAACAGGCCGGTTATGATGAAATCAACATTAATGTGGGTTGTCCCAGTGATCGCGTGCAATCCGGACGTTTTGGCGTCTGTCTGATGCGCGAGCCTGAGCAGGTAGCGGCCTGTGTGCAGGCGATGCGTGCCGCGACGCATTTGCCTGTGACAGTGAAATGCCGCATCGGTGTGGACCATGATGACAGTTATGCCTTTTTGCAAACATTCATAGAGCAGGTGGCGGTTGCTGGCTGTGACACCTTTATCATCCATGCGCGTAAAGCTTGGCTGCAGGGATTAAGTCCTAAGCAGAATCGTGAAATTCCTGAGTTAGATTATGCGCGCGTGTATCAACTCAAAAGAGACTATCCACAGCTTACAATTATTATTAATGGCGGTATCCAAACTTTGGCGGATATCCACTCACACCTGCGCTTCGTTGATGGTGTGATGGTTGGGCGGCAGGCCTATAAACATCCACAATTATTGCTGCAGATAGATCAAGCGCTGTTCGGTACAGCGCCACCCGTCAGCGACTTGCATGAAGTCGTTCGCCTATACATTGATTACGTCGAGACCAATCTTCGTCAGGGCGTGCCCTTGCATAGCATGACCAAACATATTCTGAACTTATATCAGGGTGTTCCCGGAGCTAAGCTGTGGCGCAGGCATTTGAGTGAAAATAGTCACAAACCGGGGATGGACTCAGAGCTAATAGCCCAAGCCCATGCCAAGCTCATTCAGCACTAAACACACTTTAATAAACACTGCGTCCAGCTCGGCCGCGACTGGCGAGCAAGCATCTGTTGCCAATCAGCAGGTGTGTCGAGATCAATGACGGGGGCTAACAGTCTAGTCTGCAAGCCACGTCTGTTTAGCCGAGTAAGCGTCGTACTCAGCACGCCTGCGTGACCCCATTGCATAGCACAAAATAACTCCTGTGGTATGCGGGTATGCGCGCCAATCAGCATATAGCCACCGTCATTGGCAGGGCCAATAACGACTGCATTAGGTTTATCTAAATGCGCAAACGCCTGTTCTATGATGGCGCTGGTAACAAGACTGTCTGCGCCTATCAATACCACCCGCTGATGGGTTTTTAATTGCGCCTGTAAGGCATGTAACATACGCTGACCAAGATCATAGCCGCGTTGTTTTTGCGTACCGCTCATGCCGGGGCCGGCAGTGTAAAGCGTCACGCGATAACGCCGGGAGTGAGCCTGCTGGTAGGTGTCATGCAGTAAATGGCGGTAAAGATATAAGCACTGGCGGTGATTAAACTGCGCCAACATCCGTGTTTTAACACGACAAATCTGTGGCGCTTTGGCAAAGATAATTAATCCATCCTGACTGCGAATATTATAATGTGACCTGAGCGAGTGCATGCGTATCAGCGATAGTATTTAAGGTATAAATGATGCGCAGACCGGCCGCAGAAATACTGCAAGCGTAGCCACCACATGGTGACAATACTTGTGCAGATACCATGCTTTAGCCAGTAGCGCGCAGATGTCGTGACCTGCATGGATAAACAGGCAGGGCGGCTATGCTTGCGTAACTGGCGTGATAATAAGATATCCTCCATGAGGGGATGATCATCCAGTGCGGCCAGGAGTGGCTGCAAATAGTCTCGCCGGGCAAAAATACACTGGTCACCAGTTGCAATAGCGCTGAAGCATGAGCGCCAGTTGATCAATGTTTCAATGATTCTAAATGACCAGAGACTATGATCAATTTTGATATCAAAGCGACCCCAAACATGGCTATCCAAGCCATTGCCTATAGCTGTGAGCGCATCAGTAGGCAGGACGGTGTCGCAGTGGTGCATGCATATAATTGGCTTGTCGGTATAACGAATACCGGTGGCTAATTGCGCACCACGATGGCTGGCTTGGCTTGAATCGAGCACAATGTGGC
>DDIE01000023.1:0-1650 GCA_002338385.1 Proteobacteria bacterium UBA1858 | reverse complement strand
AATGTGGCCATGTCGGCGCAATTGCTCAGCGCTGCCATCGCGACTGCCGCCATCGACGAATATCAGTTCGCTGATGTTTTTAAGCTGCTGAAAGTAGGGCAGTCGCGCGCGAATAAGTTTTGCCTCATTCAACACTGGAACTATAATGGCGGTGGTGTGGTATGACATCGTAGTGAACGTACTCAACTATATTAATGAATAGCGTATGACGGGTCTCATAGTGGTTATTGGAGTGAATGAACTTTAACATAGCCATAGTGCTTGACGATGCCTATGCCCATCACGCCTGGGCTATGCTTTCCCGATTGAAAAAAAATGTCAGTCAACCGCTGACAGTGCATTGTGTGCATACTCAACTCAGTGACAAGAATCTGGCAATCATCAGCCAACTTGCTAATACCGACTTTGCCATAAGCCTCCAGCAAATTACAGCTGCAGGGTTTGACCGCTTTATTGCAAATGTCAGTCAGCAGGAGCGCATATATGCTCATGAAATAGTCAATATGCGATTATCTCAAGCAACCTACATCAAGCTTTTTTTGCCAGCGATATTGCCGCTAGACATCACCCGTGTGTTGTATTTGGACTGTGATGTTGAGGTGCGCTCCATTGATGCTTTTGTCGATTTAGATATCAGTAATGTTTACGCAGCAGCATGCAAAGATACAATTAGCCGCAAGCCGGAGTTCGCTGATCACATCAGCGCTCTAGGCATTAAGAATTATCTCAATTCCGGTGTGCTGTATATGAATTTGGATCGCCTGCGTGACTTGCTGGTCGAGCGAACACTGCAAGAGTGCATCATCAGTCTGGATGGCGTGAGAAAATTTCGTGATCAAGATTTTTGGAACACACTGATAGCCGATCAGTGTCACTTCCTACCCATGACCAATAATCTTATCCATAGCCATGTATCGCCTGCACCGCGTGCTCGGCTCAAAACTGCCGCTATTGTTCACTATACCGGTCGTGCCAAGCGCTACCCTTTGCATTGGTATTTGACATTGCTCACTTCCGCGTACCGCATGGCTATGCTTAAGCAGTGTCTCATTAATGTTGCACACCAAGGTGGACAAACACACAAAATATTAAAAAGATACAGCAAGCTACTTAGGCATATACTCTACACTCATTTGTTCACAGATGAAGCAGGGCGCAGTCGCTATGAAAACTTGAGGCAGAACAGGTCCTTGAGAGGGCGCCTCAGGCTGTATCGGTTCATCTGTTGGCAGCTATTGAAAAAGCATTAACTGCTTATTGTTCTGTCCCTGACAGGATGCCAACAACGGTAGTGACGTCAGCTCACGGAAAATACCAATATGACTGAGTATCTCTTCTCTCTGATTGTCACTGTTTACAACAAAGAGAGATACCTCAGGCGTTGCTTGGAGTCGCTGGCAACTCACGATGTGGCGCATGAGGTGATTAATGTCGATGACAGCAGTACAGACAGTTCATCCAAGCGATGCATTCCCTGCGTGCTGATTGCGCAAGATACAGTCAGCGGCGCATAAAGAAGTTGAAACGATTACCCACTCAATTATTCAGCTCACGCCATAGCGATTAACCCACGGATGTGGGGAGGACTCTGATCATCCTGCTAGGCAATGTCATTTTGTTATTTAACATAATATACATTATGCGCATATA
>DDIE01000018.1:24636-24786 GCA_002338385.1 Proteobacteria bacterium UBA1858 | reverse complement strand
GACTCCATGAATATTTCGCGGTTTTCCATATCAATTTCTTCCAATGTTTCGACGCAGTCGGATGAGAAGCCCGGACAAAAAATATCGAGTGATTTCACCCCTTGCTGACCCAATTTTTCCATAGTCTTATCAGTGTAAGGCTGTAACCAT
>DDIE01000018.1:0-24338 GCA_002338385.1 Proteobacteria bacterium UBA1858 | reverse complement strand
ATCAGTGTAAGGCTGTAACCATTCTTCACGCCCAAAACGCGACTGAAAGGTTGTCATCCATTGATCATCGCTGAGGTGTAACTTTGCTACGATCAGACGGGCTGTTTTATGGCATTGGCAATGGTAGGGATCACCCGACATTAAATAGCGTTTGGGTACACCGTGGAAAGAAAAAATCAGTTTTTCGTTACGCCCATGGGTCTGCCAGTGGTTGTGTATTTGTTCAGCACAGGCTGTGATGTAGGCGTCATGGGCGGCGTATTTTTGAATAAATCTAAGCTCAGGCGTCCAACGTAGCTTAGTGAATGTATGGGCAATAGCATCGAACGTGGAGCCTGTCGTTGATCCTGAATATTGCGGATAGAGCGGCAGAACCACAAGCTTACTGACATTTTTCTGTTGTAACTTAAGTAAGGCCGATTCGATTGAGGGCTGACCATAACGCATGGCAAATTCGACCTCTAGATGAGCGAGACCCAGCATCTCCAATTGGTGCTTGATGCCTGCACATTGGTTACGCGTATGCGACATTAGCGGAGATCCCTCAGAGGTCCATACCTTCTCGTAAGCGGCTGCACTTCTCTTGGGCCTGATGCGCAAAATGATAAGATTCAAAAGCAACCACCAAACAGGTCGCGGAATCTCTACCACACGCGGATCCCACAAGAACTCAGCGAGATATTTTCGCAGTGCTGGCGCGGTGGGCGCTTCAGGCGTACCGAGATTAGTGATCAGTAGACCGGTCTTTTCAGGAGTGGAGTGGCGGTAATCTTTTTGCCCGAGATATTTCATGATGTTTATTGTTGTGATAGTGATCGCAGCATAACGCGATCAAGCAGCTATGAAAATCGACGTAACCTGTCGTGTAGAGGACTTGTACGTGGAAAATGCGCCAACAGAAATTTCATTTGGTCGGCCAGGACTCGGCGCCCTTGCAAATATATGTATTCCGCGTGGGTAGGCACGAATGGCACAGCTAGCAGTTGCATCCCCGCCTGTTCTGGCGTGCTATCTGCTTTTTGATTGTTGCATCGCTTACACGCCGTTACTACATTACTCCAAATATCCTCGCCACCGTGACTGATCGGTGTGACGTGGTCACGCGACAGGTCGCGTCGATCAAAACCCTCGCCGCAATATAGGCAAATATGGGTGTCACGCCGGAAAAGAGTTTGGTTGTTAAGGGGAGGCACATAGCTATCGTGCAGTGATTTATTGTTGCCGTAGGTGGCAATGATAGAGTTGATCTCAATGCTGCTTTTGAGACCGGTCTTGGAATTAACTCCACCACGCACGATATAGAGGGGTTCACCGCAGGTGTATGCGACCTGGTCAGCGCAATACAACTTGGTGGCTTCTTGATAATTGATCCACTCAAGTGGCATACCGGACACATCTGTTCGCAATACTTGTTGCCAGAGTGCTTGAATCATAAACACTTCACCTTTGTGATTTGCATTACTTTATGCAACTACTGCGGTGCTGGCAAGTGGCACAAAGCTAATATGGTGTGAAATTTTTGTTAAACCTTATACATATCTTGATGTCGCCGCTACACTTAAAGTGTTAGATTGAGATCAGGCGTGGATTCACCCCATGATCAAGCGCATCGGCGATATTGGATGTCGCTGACTGATAATACGATTAAACTTTTGTCGCACGATGGATATGATTCACTATAGTGATGACTTTCTCAATGGTGTACCTGATTTGCCACTATCTGTAATCGGACAAAGTTTACCCGAACTGATTGAACTGCAGATAATTAGCCATGCTTACGCCACTAGTTGACACCCTATCCACATATTTATCCACACCTGCTGTGGATAAACACTGCGCTGCACTGGCGCCCGTCTAAGCGACCATGAATACCCCAAAGTTTGCTCGGATTGCGCTGGATAACCCGCTCAGGACACTGTTTGATTATCGCATTCCTGCGCATCTCAGTGCGCAGCTAGTCCCGGGCTGTCGGGTGTGGGTGCCGTTCGGCAAGCGCCGACTGATAGGTATTTTTATTCAGTTCACACAGCATTCAGATATACCCTCGAAGAAACTAAAAAGTCTGCAACAGGTCATCGATGAGCCACCCGTGTTTGATCCTCAGATATTAGCTTTACTGACCTGGGCGGCAGGCTATTATCACTATTCACTGGGGGCCGCTCTGTTCACCGCTCTGCCTCCTGCTCTGCGCAAAGCCGAGACACGCGCGCAGTTATCCCATAGCTGTTGGCTGATTAACTCCCTGCCTGACAGCGCTTTGCAACGCGCACCTAAACAACAAGCCATCTATGCCTGGTGTCAACAACAACAGCAAGCCACGATCGCGCATGACCAGCTCAAACAGCAGTTTCCAGACAGTCAGAGCGCGCTCAAGGCGCTGTCAGATAAGGGCTATCTGACGCGTCAAGAGATTGCCCTGCCGATGTCCCCGCCAGCCTGCGTAGACAGTCAGGCACTCACGCTGAGCAACGCTCAAGCACAGCTTAGCGAGCAGTTACAGCGCCAACTCGAGCATTTCAATACCACCCTACTGGAGGGGGTCACTGGCAGTGGTAAAACCGAAGTCTATTTTAGTGTGATGGAAACAGTTTTACGTGCGCCAGCCAGTCAAATCTTAATCTTGGTCCCCGAAATTGGCTTAACACCTCAGCTGCTGGCGCGGGTAGAAAAACAATTTTCATGTGAAATTGGTGTCTTGCACTCAAACATGAGTGACCAACAACGTGTGTCGACCTGGCTTAAAATCAGCCGCGGTCGTCTCAGAATCGTGATCGGTACGCGTCTGGCAGTATTTACCCCGATGCCGCAGCTTAAACTCATCATTATTGATGAGGAGCACGATGCCTCTTTTAAACAACAAGAGGGCTTTGTGTACCATGCCCGTGATGTTGCTATCTACCGTGCCAAGCAGGCAGATATTCCCATCATTCTCGGTTCAGCCACACCCTCATTTGAATCATTGCATAATGTCAGGAGCAACAAATTTCATCATCTGCGACTGACCCAACGCGCGCAGGCCGGTCAACTGCCCGTGATACATACATGTGATATGCGTAACCAGCCCGCTGCGGCAATTCTATCCAGCACTTTAACGCGTGCCATGCAGCACCATCTAGCACAGAACAAGCAGGTAATTTTGTTCCTTAACCGGCGGGGTTACGCACCCACTCTGTTTTGTCACGACTGCGGCTGGATTGCTCGCTGTCCTCGCTGTGATGCCAATTTGACCTATCATGCAACACGCGCCAGCTTGTATTGTCACCATTGCGATACGCAAGCGCCTAAGCCTGACCTGTGTGGAGACTGTCAATCCAGCAATCTGATTTTGCTCGGGCATGGTACGCAGCGGATTGAACACGTTTTGCAGCAACAGTTTGCCGACTACAGCTGCATCCGACTGGATCGAGACAGTACGCGTAGTAAAGGTAGTATGGAGAGTATCCTGCATGATATTCACAGCCATAAATATCAAATTATCATAGGCACTCAGCTACTAGCCAAAGGACATGATTTTCCAGATGTATCTCTGGTAGGCATCCTGGATATTGATTACGGCATCTACAGTGCCGATTTTCGTGCTATGGAGAGGAGTGCCCAACTCCTGATCCAAGTTGCTGGACGAGCGGGGCGGCGTCAGACCCAGGGCGAGGTCTACGTGCAAACACATAACCCTGACCATCCACTGCTGAATCTATTGATCAAGGCAGACTATGCTCAATATGCTCAACAGGCACTCAAGATACGCGCTGACTATCAACTGCCACCTTACAGTTATCATATGGCACTGCGCGCACGCGCAACTGACAGTCAAAATGTGCACACCTTTCTTAATCAAGCCAAGTCAATCGCCGCCGATTATTTACCTGCCCAAATCAGCATCCAGGGCCCCATCATCCCAGTGATGGAAAAGAAAGCAGGTCAATATCGCGCCTTTCTGTTATTGATACGCCCGCAAAGAGGCATGTTATCTGAGCAAATTCAGCACTGGATTGATCAGATCAGTACCCTCCCAGCGGCCAGACGCGTCCACTGGACAATTGATGTGGACCCAATTGATGCGCATTAGCGTGCTGTCTAAAAATGAAAAAGTGTTAGCGATAAGGTTACAATACGTTGCTTTACCATTACCCAGGCCAGACCATTGAAGGAACAGATAAGCGAGGCAATTGCAGCAGCCATACAACAATTAGTGGCTGACGGAGAAGTCGCACAGAGCTTCGATAAAAGCATACAGGTCACCCGCACTAAAGATGCCAGTCATGGTGACTTTGCCAGTAATATTGCACTCTTGTTTGCCAAACAAGTAGGTAAAAATCCGCGCGAGCTAGCCTTGTCATTGAGCCAACATCTGACTCAGTCGAATGTATTTGATCGGGTTGAAGTTGCCGGACCTGGCTTTATCAATTTTTTTATTGCCCAAAAAGATCAATCCCAAGTCATGCATAAAATATTTAGCCAGCAGCGTGACTACGGTAAGAGCGAGCTGGGGCGCGATCAATCGGTGCATATTGAATATGTATCTGCCAACCCTACTGGCCCCTTGCATGTTGGACATGGGCGCGGTGCAGCCTATGGCGCGACACTGGCCAATATCTATTTAGAGAATGGCTTCAAGGTTGAGCGTGAATATTATGTCAATGATGCAGGCCGGCAAATGGATATTTTGGCAACCTCTGTTTGGTGTCGTTATTTAGAGTTATGTGGGTCGGAGATCAGTTTCCCAACGAATGGTTATCAGGGAGATTATATTTGGGATATTGCAGCCACTATTCATCGTCAAAACGCTACCACATATTATGTTGCACCAGAGTTATTCAGTGCCCAACTACCGCCAGATGAACCGCAGGGTGGCGATAAAGAAGTGCATATTGATGCCCTGATTGATAGCGCTAAGCAACAACTTGGCGAGCAGGGTTACAGCGTGTTTTTTAATTGTGCGATAGATACTATTCTTGGCGACATCAAAGATGATTTGCATTTATTCGGGGTCGATTATGAAAACTGGTACTCCGAGCGGAGCCTATTTAGCAGCAATAAAGTGACCTCAGCTATCGCCAAATTGAAAGCTAGCGGTCATGTCTATGAAGACCAGGGGGCGCTCTGGTTTGCATCCTCCCAATTGGGTGATGAAAAAGATCGCGTTGTAGTTCGTGATAATGGTCAACCGACGTACTTTGCCTCTGACATTGCTTATCACGCTGACAAGTTCTCAAAAAGCTACACCCACCTGATTAATATCTGGGGGGCGGATCATCATGGCTACATCGCACGAGTCCGAGCAGCGATGCAGGCACTGGGCTATGACGATAAAAAGCTTGATGTCTTACTGGTGCAATTTGCCAATCTCTATCGTGGCCAAGAGAGATTACAAATGTCGACCCGTTCCGGAGAATTTGTCACTTTACGCGCCCTGCGCAAAGAAGTTGGCGCAGATGCCGCACGTTTCTTTTATGTGATGCGCAAATCTGAACAGCACTTGGATTTCGATCTAGAGTTAGCAGCCTCCAAGAGCAATGAAAATCCTGTCTATTATGTGCAATATGCGCATGCGCGTATTTGCAGTGTACTCAAACAGGCCCAGCTAGAAGCCTTTATCAAGCCAAGCGAGGAATCCATCCAACTGCTTACCCAAGACAGCGAGACAGGCTTAATGCAGAAACTTGCTGATTACGAGGAATGTGTCATCAGCTGTTGCCACAAACAGGCACCGCACTTATTAGTCAATTACCTGCGTGAATTGGCGCAACGCTTTCATGGTTATTACAATGAGACTCAATTTATCGTGGATTCAGAGCAAGTCACTCGCGCACGCTGCTTATTGATTCAATGTGTTCGTCAAGTATTATTCAATGGTTTATCCATTCTTGGTGTCAATGCACCAGAAAAAATGTAGGACCTAAACTATGCCCGCGAAAAGAAAAGCAACGCGCAAAAAGGCCGCCCCGGCAAAAAAAACTCATCCTCTACCGGGCTGGATATGGATGCTGACAGGACTAGGCATTGGTCTCAGTGCAACTTTTTTACCGGACTTGCTCAAAACTGCTCGCGATCCTGTTGCAACCGATCAAGCAACACCGAGTGAGGGCAAGCGTAGTTTTGATTTCTACACCCTATTACCTGAGCTGGAGGTGGTCGTACCAACACCCGCCCGCGCAAAAAAAGACCCTGCCAAAAATTTGCCGCCCGCGGTGAATGCCAAGTTTTATCTGCAGGCAGGTTCATTCAAAAATGAACCTGATGCCGATACCCTCAAAGCCCAATTGGCCATGATGGGTGTAGAAACCAATATTCAGGTGGTCAATGTGAATAACACAAACTGGCATCGTGTCAGAGTTGGCCCCAGTCGCGATTTGGAACAGTTACAATCTATTCAGGCGCGTTTACGTAAAGAGAAAATCGACGCCATATTACTCAAAGCTCGTCACTGAGCACCGGCATAATTACTGCGGGCATTCACAGTTACATTCTTTGTCATCATCTGCTGCGGATTCAATCAGCGCATTTTCTAATCGTTGAATACGTGCCTCCAAACTGTCCCCATCCGCTTGGCTATTGCGCTGGACCTGTTGCGTGTCCTGCCTGGTTGATCGAACTTCTAAACCAGCAATACCCTGTTGAATAATTTGTCGGGCGTTGCGCATCTTCTCCGGATTAGCTGTCATCGAATTACGGCTATCCATGATCTCAAAGCTGTTGAACACGCCGGTGGACTTATTCTGCGTGACCAGACGGGTGACCAGTGAACCACCACGTAACTCAACAGATTGCATATCACTGTATTTTTCATGGTGAATGACCTGGTAAACCTTAGCTATGCGTTGCCACTCAAGTATGGATAGTGCCTGTTCGGTGAGCACAATTTGCCCCTTGATACGCTTGTTGCCGCCACCCAATAAGCCAAGACCCTTTTTGCGCGGATAGAAATACACATTACTACCAAGCAGTATGCTCTCTTGATCCTGCAACATACCGGTGGCACGAACCCTCTGGGTAAACTGCTCACTCTCTGCGGCATGTAAAACAGGTGCAATCAGTATAAATAGAACTAGCAATAATGGGCTGTATTTCATGATCCCCTCTACCTAAATGTATAATTAATGAACTGAACTTTAAGTGCGTTATTCTATCTCGTATTGACGATAGTTTTACCACTAAAAACGCACCATAATTGTGCGTATGTAGGTTCTCATTTTTAACTCAAAGACGATACTATTGGTAGACAACCTGTAATTATGAACGATTCAATGACCCAACCCTTTGCACCTGTTACAGCGGACATACAAGCGCAGTTACCTGCCTTTTCTAGCGCTGAGCGTGAGCATATGAAAACGCGCATCAAACAGTTTCTAAAGCGCGAAAACGCCGTTTTAGTCGCGCACTATTATACGCATGAGGATCTCCAGGAAATTGCCGAAGACACGGGTGGCAAAGTTGCAGATTCCCTAGAAATGGCCAGGTTTGGACATGCTCATCCTGCCACGACTCTGATTGTTGCCGGGGTCAAATTCATGGGTGAAACAGCAAAAATCTTGAGCCCAGAAAAGCGGGTTTTAATGCCTACACTTGAAGCGACCTGCTCATTGGATCTGAGCTGTCCGGCAGAACAATTTAATCATTTCTGCGATGCTCATCCTGAGCATGTGTCGGTCGTGTATGCCAATACTAGTGCCGCGGTGAAAGCACGTGCGGACTGGGTTGTGACATCGAGTATCGCAGTTAAACTCATTAGTCATTTAAGCGACCAGAATCAACCCATACTATGGGCACCTGATCGTCATCTGGGACGTTATCTGGAACGTGTCACCGGTGCGGATATGTTGTTATGGCAAGGCGATTGTGTGGTTCATAATGAATTCAGGGCGAAAGATCTGCGCGCGTTCAAGGAGCAACACCCAGAGGCAGCCGTACTGGTTCATCCAGAGTCACCTGAGAGTGTCATTGAATTGGCTGATGTGGTCGGCTCCACCAGTCAATTAATCGAGGCCTGTCAGCGCTTACCCAACGCCTCATTCATTGTTGCCACTGATAATCGTATCTTTTATAAAATGAAACAAATGGCGCCGACTAAGATTTTCTATGAGGCGCCAACGGCTGGTGAAGGTGCGACCTGTCGTAGCTGTGCGCATTGTCCCTGGATGGCCATGAATGATCTCCACAGTCTGATGCACACCTTGCAAACGGGTGGTAATGAAATTCATGTCGATGAAGATATTCGCATTGCCGCCAACCGCTCTACCAAGCGTATGCTGGATTTTGCTGCCAGTCTTAAATGATCGCCACTGGCCTAGGTCCAGATATGTTGCTCAGGTGGCAATTGCAAATAGTATCCTTCACTGCGTACTTTCATTTTCACATCCTCAAGGTCGGCATTGGCAAGCGTATTGATGGATGCCAAGTCCAACTCCATGGCAAACTCTAAGCGACCAAGTAGAGCCAGGAGATTCTCTGGCAAGTGATCAAACTGATCTTTGCTTGGCAGATAAATATAGGTTTCTTGCTTTCTTGTGGCGCGGTAAATAAAACATTTCACAGATGTACTCCAAATTTTGTATCTTCAAACTGAACTATCATCATTCATCCTTGATGCGATGAGCTGGCCGATCCATCGAATCTAAGTAACTGTAGCTGTATAAGGCATTATTTATTTCTGCCAAACGCTGTTGTACGTCAGTATTTTTTGCCGCCTGCATGCGCTGCTGACAACGATGCATGACGCGCGCACTATCAATATGCACCATAGCCAGTAATTCCTGCACAGTGTCACCACCCTCGAAGTCAGTAAAAACTAACTCCTGATTATCCGTTAGCTCGACATTAAGCGCATGCGTATCACCGAATAGATTGTGCATATCACCAAGTACCTCCTGATACGCCCCCAGCAAAAAGAAGCCCAACAGATATTGTTGCGTATCCTCAATGGCATGCATACGAATACTCGAGCTGACCTTGCCATCGCAGGCATAGCTATCGATATGACCATCAGAGTCACAGGTCAAATCATGCAGAACCACTTGCTGGTGGGGTTCCTCATGTAATTTCTGGATAGGCATGATCGGAAATATCTGGCCTAATCCCCATGCATCAGGTAACGACTGAAACAGTGAGAAGTTCAAATAATATTTCTGTATATGGTGCTCTGTAGGCAGACATGCACGCATATGTGTTTCAATCTTTGCACGCTCCAACAAACTGATTTCTCCGCTGACGAAACTTTCTCCGACACGCTGCAGAAACTGGTCATAATCTTGTATCGAGAGCGTTTGCTCTGCGCCAGTCAGGTTAATATCTTGCAGTAGCCTGGCCGCAACTGCGCGTAAATTTAGTGTTTCCTCTTGTGCTCCTGCTGGAGATGTTGGTGCTGGCAGTTGCTCTGCCTCAACCACATTAGTGAGCAACACTGCGTGGTGTGCACTCAGCGCCCGTCCGTTTTCACTCAGCACCTGCGGCAAGGGCAAGTCGTGGCGCAGACAATAATCACCGATAGTGACTACAACAGTATCTGCATAGTCCTGCAAACTGTATGACTTGGAGAAATAGCTGATGTTTTGTTGCGATGAATAATCCACCCCAACCCCGCCACCGATATCAATTTTTTCTATCTTGATCCCCTCTTCATGCAACGCGCGATAAACACTCATAGCCTCTAATAAGCCCAGTCGAAAATCACTTACATTTGAGATTTGTGAGCCCATATGAAAATGCAGCACTTTCAGATGAGCTTGATATGACTGCTGTTCGAGCACGGCAATGAAATTAACTAACTCAGCGGTAGATAAACCGAACTTTGCCTCTTTGCCTCCTGAGTTCTGCCACTTACCTGCGGCAATGCTATGCAAGCGGATACGCACACCCAGTATTGCCTCGATATTCAGACGCTCAGCTTCCTCAATGATAAGCTCCAGTTCGGCGAGCTTCTCAACTACTAGGAATGTCTGAATGTTCATAGCTTGCGCGAATAAAGCCAGGCGTATATAAGCCCGGTCTTTGTAGCCATTACAAATCAGCCTGCCAGATTCACCATCGAATACACCCAGTGCTGCCAGCAATTCGGCCTTCGTCCCAACCTCTAGACCAATTGCCTGCACATCAGCCGACAATATGTGCTCAACAACGGTCCCCTGTTGATTCACTTTAAGTGGATAAAAAGGCAAATGCTCAATTGCATACTGGCTTTTTTCTGCGGCCAACTCGAATGCGTGTGCTAATTGCTTGACCCGTGCCTGCAGTATTTGTGGGAAACGCACTAATACTGGTAGAGAGACTCCCTGTTGTGTGAGTCGCGCAGCAACCTCGTATAAATCTATCTGCATCTGATTACCCAGCCGGACAATAACGTGACCAAGCGAATTGATATCAAAATATCCTTCACCCCAAACTGGAATATTGTAGAATTCGCGGGCACGATCCAAGTCCCAGGCTTGCTTATATTTTTTACTCATGGCGTATTATAACTATGACTAATGAAAAATCCGATGCTGCGCAAGAGCAGACTCAATGGTTTACTGAGAGAAGTAGCTGTGATGGTAGCGGTATTACTCTGCAGATTTCAGCGCTGTTGCACTCTGAGCAGACACCTTACCAAAAGATAGATATCTACCAGACTAAAACATTCGGTAAGTTACTGGTTATTGATGATGTTGTCATGCTCACAACGCGTGATAATTTTATTTATCATGAAATGATGACTCATCCAGTATTATTCAATCACCCCCAACCTCGTCGAGTTGCCATCGTTGGCGGTGGCGATTGTGGTTCGCTTAGGGAAGTGGCGAAACATGATTGTGTGGAGCAGATTATTCAAATTGAGATTGATGAACGAGTGACGCGCCTGAGTGAGCAATATTTTCCCGAGCTGTGCACAGCTAACCAGGATCGCCGTGTCGAGCTGCAGTTTTGTGATGCTATTGCGTGGATGAAAACAGTGCCAGCGGATAGCCTAGATGTGATTATTGTCGATAGTACGGACCCGATTGGCCCAGCTGAGGGTTTGTTTCAGGCGGCCTTTTATCATGATTGCGCGCGCGCACTTAAACATAATGGCTTGCTCATTCAACAGAGTGAATCACCACTGTTACATTGGCAGAGCATTTCTTTGCCGATGCAAGCGGCGATGAAACAAGCCCATTTCAAGTCCACGAGGAGCTTATTTTTTCCGCAACCTGTCTACCCTTCCGGTTGGTGGTCGGCGACAATTGCGGCGCGAGAGGATATTCATTTGGTACGCGATGCAGAGGCCAAGAATCCACTCTTTAAGACAGACTATTACAACTATGGCATTCATTTAGCTGCCTTCAGCACACCTAACTTTCTAATTGACTGATAGCGCGGTGAGCGGGTAAAAAAAAGGCACCTCCAAATGGAGGTGCCAGTCCAACACACAACAAACTAACTTATTTGCCGACAAACTCTGGATAAGCTTCCATACCACACTCAGCCAGATCAATACCTTCGAGTTCTGCTTCTTCAGATACTCTCAAGCCTATGATCATCTTGATGATAGCCCAGAAGATCATTGATACGATGAATGTCCAGGCAAAGATAACTACTGCGCCATACAGTTGGGCACCAATTGATGAACCACCTGATAAAATCACCGCGATTAGACCCCATACACCGCATACACCGTGGACTGAGATCGCACCGACTGGATCATCTAACTTAAACTTGTCCATAGTCACGATGCTGAATACCACAATGATGCCGCCGATTGCGCCGATCAAAGTCGCCAATAATGGCGTGGGTGCCAGTGGCTCGGCTGTAATGGATACCAAGCCTGCTAGCGCGCCGTTTAGCGCCATCGATAAATCGGCTTTACCAAACATCAATTTAGCTGTAATCAATGCAGCGATCACACCACCTGCGGCAGCGGCATTGGTATTAACGAACACTAATGATACTGCGTTGGCTTCAGCCACATTAGAGATGATTAATTCTGATCCACCGTTGAATCCGAACCAACCTAACCACAGAATGAACGTGCCTAGCGTGGCCAGTGGCATGTTACATCCTGGCATAGCAACCACTTTGCCATCTGCGGTGTAGCGACCTTTCCTTGCACCTAGCAAGATAACACCGGCGAGTGCCGCGGTGGCACCACACAAGTGAACCACACCAGAACCCGCAAAATCTGAGAAACCCGCTGCATCTAAGAAGCCACCGCCCCATTTCCAGAAGCCTTGGACAGGATAGATGAAACCACACATGACCACAGCGAAAACTAGGAATGACCAAAGCTTCATGCGCTCAGCAACGGCACCTGAAACAATCGACATCGCTGTCGCAACGAATACTACTTGGAAGAAAAAGTCTGACAGACCTGAATAATAGGTGTCACCACCACTCGCTATGACTTCTTCTGCCGTATTGTCGGCGTTAGTAAGAATATCAATTGCAAAGGGCCACCAAGAGCTGTCTGTGCCTGAGTACATAATGTTGTAACCCATGATCATGTACATGACACTGGCGATTGAGTACAAGGCGATATTTTTTGTCAGAATTTCTACGGTACTCTTCGATCTCACCATACCGGCTTCCAACATGGCGAAACCTGCCGCCATCCACATTACAAATGCGCCCATCACTAGAAAATAAAACGTATCCAGTGCATAAGCGAGTTCTATTACAGTATTTTCCACAATGCTCTCCTATTGTTAGGTATTGTTATAGCGCTTCAGCACCTGATTCGCCCGTGCGTATGCGAATCACTTCAAACAGATCCGATACAAATATTTTGCCATCACCGATCTTGCCGGTGTTAGCGGCTTGAGTGATCGCGTCGATGACACCCTGCTGAAGACCATCGTCTATTGCGATCTCCAATTTAATTTTTGGCAGAAAGTCGACGACGTATTCAGCCCCACGATACAATTCCGTATGTCCTTTTTGACGGCCAAATCCCTTGACCTCAGTGGCGGTGATGCCTGCTACACCGATTTCTGATAATGCTTCACGCACATCGTCTAACTTAAACGGTTTAATTATTGCTGTTATGAGCTTCATTAGATTCTCCGATTAGTATTTTATTTGTGTGAGATATCTGAGTTATCTTGCTACACGCTTTCGGTCTGGCATTGGCGTGGTGAACAAACACCACGCCTCAGCCTGCAACACTTAGATAACGTCAAATCCCCAAGAGATTGTAATGACCGCACTCTGCTCGTCGTCATCACCGTCTTGTGAAGAGTCTTCTTCAAGTTCGTTGTGAACGATGTAACCCGACACTGAGAGACCACCGATGTCCATGCCATAACCAAACTCAACATATTCACCAAGGTCTTCCGCGTCATCACCCCATGAACCGAAATTGGCGAACCAGCCACCGTAACCCATAGAGACTTCTAAGATGGTGTAATCCTGATCATCGGGATCATCTGTGAAACTACCGTCGTATTCACCGAATGAGAATGATAGGTCGATTGAGAAATCATCCATTGATGCACCTGCATATAGGTTGATCTCGTCGTAGTTCTCGTCCCAGTCCTCGGTGTAACGATAGGCGGTATAGCCTGCACCTAGATAGGCACTTTCCATTTCATAGATGTAGCCTGCGTAAAGGTCATATTCCATGCCGTTACCATCGTCAGCACCGACGTCAGCGACCCACACACCAGTGTAGAAACCGCCAGCGCTCAAATCTAAGCCGCCATTGGCGACAGATTCTTCTTGGTGAACACCGCGGAATATGTATTCAGACATAAAGCCAGCGTTGCCAGAGATCGAGACCATAGACTCGTGTTCTTCTGCCATTGATACAGCTGGTACAGATAGCATACTTGCAGCGACGAATGCGCCGCCCATAAGTTTATTTAGTTTGTGTTTCATTTTGTGTTGTCCCTCATTGAAAGAAGTTTTTTAAATAACATCGATGACGTTGCACGAGCTGTGCCATAAATATTAAATAGCTTATTAACAATGAGTTATAGTCATACTGAGAGACAGCGCGGGTGTCTAGCCGAATGAATCGCACCAAAATAAGGCAGGCATTCACTATATTAGTGCAGCTTTGTGTAGGTCTTCCATAGCTGGACGCAAGAAGGTTTTTTTAATACCTTAAGGCGATGAAACTAGACACTAAACAACTTGACCAGCTGATTGATAAGATCAGTACTGCATTACCGCAAGGCTATGGTGAGCTGAGAGAATTCAGTGAGGAAAAATTTAAATTTGTTGTTTCCGGTGCGCTGCAGTCTCTGGATTTAGTATCCAGAGAGGAGTACGACGTTCAAACTAAAGTATTACAACGCACCAGAGAACGTCTAGAGCAACTGGAACAACGTTTGGATCTTCTGGAAAAAAACTAAGCTCGTTATAGTCAAACACTCCTCAATATGCGCCAGCTGTTATGGCCCTCTGGAGTGTTTATGTCCTATGCCAGTATCAATACTCGGGCCCAATTGGGTCTGGCTGCTCCATCGGTCAGTGTCGAGGTGCACCTAAGTAATGGCTTACTGTGTTTTAGTATTGTTGGTTTGCCTGAGCTGGCAGTGCGCGAGAGTCGTGAGCGTGTGCGGGCCGCCTTGGTCAATAGTCATTTTAAGTTCCCAGCCCGCCGTATTAGCGTCAATCTAGCGCCTGCCGCTAATACGGCGCGCTCGATATTGATGGACCGGAGGATGATGAGCCCACTCCACCGAATACAGAAACACCTGCTCCAGAAACACCCGCTCCAGAGACACCAGCAGGCTACGCGAGTATCAATATAGACAATGCCGTGAATTATTTTATGGATAACCTCGACGACTACGCTGTAGTCTGAACTTGACCGCCTACTTGGTCACCATTACTGCGGTTGTATCTGCTAGTTGTAATTGCAGAGACAACCGCTAAATGATGATAGCTGTAATGTTATTCGCCGATCAAGTGGTCGACAGCAGCTTTGATTGCATCATCAGCTAAATCAGCGCGGCCGCCTTTTGCTGGCATGACACCAATACCATTGATTGCGTTGGCATAAAGCGTTTCGGTACCCTTGACCAAGCGCGCTTTCCAAGCCGCAGCATCACCCAGCATAGGTGCGTTCATGATACCCGAGGTATGGCATGAGGCACACACTTGCTGATACACCTGATCACCACTCATAGCGACCGCGACTGCTGTGGCTTCTGCTGCTACCAGCTGATCGGCTGCAGCAGGTACTTGTCCGATATATACTTGTCCAACTGGCTGTATTCTATCCGCAATATCCTGCTGAACCCGGTTGTCGGTGAGTTTAGCATCACTGTTATACATTGAGTTTGCGATCACCAAGATGATGATTGTAAACGCAAATAAGAACGCCAATACGGCGATGAACTGGGTTGTAAACTGTTTGTCTTCCAAGTTAACTCCTCTGAATACATTCCTTGAAATTTGTGCACGCGATTATAGAACATCTGAATGCACATCACCACGAAACTCTAGGGCGGCATAATGTGCAGATATTGGAGTGAGAGTGAAAGATGCCGCTGATCCGATATTGGACAGATTTCATCGGGATTACAGTCGTTATGTGCCGCCGGATAGCTACTATAGGGACTCGAATTGGTTGGGATCGAATCGAAATGTCACCACGACTTAGACAGAAACACAAATTTATCTACTCTAAAATTCAGCACTCTGAGAGTCATCAGAGGCGCGTTGAGCAGCTTAGCACGCATCCAGAAGGTGCTGAGCAATCAGCTGGTTGTAAGCAAGCCAGCGTTAAGCCTGCGCGCAGCTGATTCGCGTTATTTATGCTCGGTTAACTGTTCTATGATCTCGATCATTTGCACGTAACCACCTGCTGTTGAGCCAGTCAACTTATACTGTCCGTCGACAATAACAGCTGGAACACCTCGGATCTGGTATTTACGTATCAATTCTTTAGCGCGATTGATTTTCGCCTCGACAGCAAACGATTTGAAATTATCGCGAAACTGAGTTTCGTCTATCCCATGAGCAGCTAAAAATCTTGCCATGGCATCAACATTCGCGAGTCCACGCCCTTGTTCATGCATACCATCGAACAACAGCGCGTGGCCCTGTTCTAACTGTCCCATTAATTCCAAAGCATAAAAAGCACGTGCGTGCTGCTCCCAGCGCGCATTAAAGATTGCCGGAATGCGGACTAAATTGACGTTTTCTGGTTTTTCTTCGTGCCACATTTCAATGTGTGGTTCAAACTCAAAACAGTGCGGACAGCCATACCAAAACAGCTCCACGACCTCATGCTCAGCATCTGCCTCGGTAGCTGGCGCTACAACAGGGTCGATGCGGACGTAGTGTTTGCCTTCGATATATTGTTGTGCGTGACTGGTAGCTGAGAGCAACAGGACAAGAACACTCGCGAGCATCGTTTTCATATATATTTCCTGAACATATTGGGTAAGAATGAGTTAGAAATGATCACCACAGAAAAGTTCAGCTGTGTCACTTGCTATGGTGTGTTAGTGCAAGCCAGCGATATATTCTGCAACTGCATTTATTTCATCGTCAGTCAGGCGTTCAGCGACTTTAACCATGATTTGCGCTTCCGGATAATTTCTTTCCATGTCTCGATAAGCTTTTAGTTGAGCTGCTGTGTAGGCGGCATGTTGGCCGCTTAACTTTGGAAACATTGCTGCTGGATTACCGGCCCCAGAGGGTGAATGGCAAGCCATACATGCTGCAACTTCTTTCTTAGCAATGCCACCTCGGTAAATGGCTTCACCTTGGGCAACCAGGTCAGCGTTTGCGGCAGAAGGGGAGCCGGTCAGGCTAGCGTAATATGCGGCTATATCATGCATGTCTTGCTCACTTAATGCTGCCGCTTGGCCATTCATGAGTGCATTTTGGCGGGTGCCATCTTTAAACATAGCCAGCTGTGAATAAAGATAGGGAGCGCCCTGTCCAGCCAGCTTCGGCCAGGCTGGGTTGATACTATTTCCATCCGCACCGTGGCATGCTGCACACGCGGCTGACTTACTCTTGCCAGCTTCGATATCGCCTCCGGCAAATACTGTTTGACCCACAAAAACACAGCAAAGTAATAATATTCGGATAGAAATTTTCATTTGACCTTCCCAAGTACATAATCTATTAAAATACCAGCCGATGGCGCGGCTGGATGTGAGGGCGAATTTATATCATAAAAGTGTTTCTCTGTCGCAGTAACATTGGCTATCTACCCATTCAGATATGGGTGTTTGCGAACATATATTGACTAAGGTGATAGTGGTTTCCTGATCCGCTTAAGAAGCCACACAAAATAGCAGGTAAAATTGAAAAAATGGATATAAAACAGGCTTTTGCCAAGGCAGCCTTTGCCACCAGTGCAGCCACCAGCACCTCCTTACCTGTTGATGAGGGCATCGAAATTGCCTTTGCAGGGCGCTCTAATGCTGGCAAATCCAGTACAATCAACAAGCTTTGCGGCCAGAAACAACTGGCACGCGCCTCGAAAACGCCTGGGCGCACTCAATTGATCAACTTTTTCACTCTCAGCGCAGACGCCATGCTGGTCGATTTACCCGGCTATGGTTATGCCAAAGCCAGTCAGGCAAAGCAACGTCAATGGATTGAACTATTAGAGTATTATTTCAGTTACCGCAAGGCGTTACGCGGCACTGTCATCGTGATGGATATTCGCCACCCGCTGCAAGCTGCCGATCAAAACATGATTGATTGGTGTCTGCATCATCAATCTGAGGTTCATATCCTGCTCAATAAAGCAGACAAACTTAGCCGCAATCAGGCAATGCAGCAGCTGCATCTCACGCAAAAGAATCTGGCAGCAACGACCAACGTCAGTGTACAGTTATTCTCTGCCAGCAATGGATCTGGCAGTGCAGAATGCTATAAGAAATTATCCAGTTGGCTAGGCGCGACTTGATTGAGCTGTTCAGATTCAGGGGCTCATGCTGCCAGTGACGGTCGGAGCGTATCTGGCTGCCAAGCAACTGGTCAGGCACACTCGGCGCCTGACCACACGCATCAAGGAGGATTTTCAATGAGGGCATGATCACTAGCAAAGCTGCTCAATCAATGCACCATCAATAGGACTGGGGCTGAGCAGATTAGTTCAACTCAGCATACTGCTAGCAGGACTACCTTGGGCTCGAGACTAATGTGCCTGGTCCCAATCAGCGCCAACGTTGGCATCTACTTCCAGAGGCACTCTAAGGTCTGCGGCCGCCATCATGAGTTTGATAATGTGCTGTTTATCCTGTTCGACTCTAGCTTGGCTGCATTCAAATACCAGTTCATCATGCACCTGCATAATCATCATCGTGCTAGCGTCAGAATCACTCAGCCAGGTGTCAATATTTTTCATCGCTAGCTTAATTATATCTGCCGCGCTGCCTTGCATGGGGGCATTAATTGCCGTGCGCTCAGCATATTGTCTGCGTTGAGCATTACGTGAATTTATTTCTGGTAAATACAGGCGCCGGCCAAATAATGTCTCGACATAACCCTGCTCATGGGCAAGTTCACGCGTCTGGTCCATGTAGATTTTGACCCCGGGATAGCGCTCAAAATAGAGTTCCACATAGGACTGTGCTTGCTGCCGATTAATCCCTAACTGTTTGCCCAGACCGAACGCTGACATACCATAGATTAAGCCGAAGTTAATAGCTTTTGCTGCCCGCCGCTGATCTTTATCAATCTGATCTATGTTGACGTTAAACACCTCCGCTGCTGTGGCACTATGCACATCCTCACCCTGCTCAAAAGCATTAATCAAGCGTCTATCATCGGACAAATGCGCCATAATTCTTAGTTCTATCTGTGAATAATCTGCCGCCAATATGATCTTGTCCTCAGAGGCCACAAAGGCTTGGCGAATGCGCCGCCCCTCTTCTGTGCGCACGGGTATATTTTGCAAATTTGGATCTGTCGACGATAGACGTCCTGTGGAGGCAACAGCCTGATGATAAGACGTATGGACGCGTCCAGTGTGCGCACAAATTTGTTTCGGCAGTTTATTTACGTAGGTCGTCTGTAATTTTTTCAGTGAGCGATAGTTAAGTATCAATTGCGGCAAAGGATAGTCGTGTGCCAGTTCGTGCAATACATCCTCAGCTGTCGAGGGTTGGCCTTTGGGAGTCTTTCTGATGACTGGTAGCTTAAGTTGCTCAAATAATATCTGCTGCAACTGTTTGGGAGAATCGAGATTAAATTCCTGCCCAATAGTCGCAAATGCCTGACTTTGTAAATGCGCTATTTTGATAGCCAGTTCTGCACTTTGCTTGGCTAACTGCTGCTCATCAATCATGACTCCGTTGCGCTCTAGTCGCGACAGTATGGATAGCAGCGGAATTTCTATATTTTGATAGAGTGCATATTGTTGTTTGTTTTTTTCCAGTCGCGGTTGCAGAAGCTGGTATAACTGCAGACACATATCTGCATCCTCAGCGGCGTAATCCAGCGCTATCGCCAAATCAACCTGGTTGAAGGTGATCTGCTTAACGCCCTTACCGGCGACGTCCTCAAATTTAATATTCTTATGCTTCAAATGTAAGGTACATAGTGTATCCAGATCATGGCGGCTCGCGGTTGAATCCAATATATACGACAGCAGCATGGTGTCGTGGGCAATCCCAGCCAACTCAATATCGTGCCGCGCCAACACTGACATATCATATTTCAGATTATGACCGACCTTTAGGTATTGAGTGCTTGCCAGAATGGGTGTCAGTTTAGCTAACACATACTCTAGGCTGAGCTGATCGGGAGCTCCCGGATAATCGTGTGTCAGGGGCAGATAAGCCGCTTCACCTGGTGTCACCGAAAAGGACATGCCCACTAAGTTTGCCTGCATGTAATCAAGGTTGTCTGTCTCAGTATCAAAAGCAAAAATATCTGCCTGTGTAATTTTCTCAATCCACTCATCCAGCTGTGGCTGTGTCAGAATAAGCTGGTAGTCTCGGGTGGCTATTGTTTCTACTTGAGGTTGGCTACTGAAGGTCGGTAAATCCTCTAACCAACTATTAAATTCTAGCTCACTGTAGAGTTGGCTCAGGGTGTCGACATCACTCGTGCCAATCTGCAAATCATCAATAGCAAAGCCCAGATCACAATCACATTTTATTGTCGCTAACTGATATGACATTGGCAGGCCTGCCAGCGCGCCTCTCAGTTTGTCGCCAATCTTACCTTTCACTTCAGCAGCATGCTCAATAACGCCCTGCATGGTTTGATATTGCTGGAGCCACTTCACTGCGGTTTTAGGCCCGACGCTGGGCACACCTGGGATGTTATCGACTTTGTCACCCATCAGGGCTAGATAATCAATAATCTGATCAGGTTCTACCCCAAACTTGTCAACCACACCTTGTGCATCCATACGGACATCGTTCATGGTATTGATCAGGCTGATATCGCCAGACACCAGCTGCGCCATGTCTTTATCCCCAGTTGAGATTAATACACGATAACCCTGTGCGGATGCACGCCTGGCGAGGGTGCCTATGACATCGTCTGCCTCGATACCTTGCACAGCTTGGAGAGGAATACCCAGTGCTTTGATAAGGGTGTGTAGCGGCTCGATCTGAACCCGCAGATCGTCTGGCATTGGTGGTCGCTGCGCCTTATATTGCGGATAGATATCATGGCGGAAGGTTTTACCTTTGGCATCAAAAATTACACCAATCCGTTGTGGCTGTTCTTCATCAATCAGTTTACGCACCATGCGTAACACGCCATAGGTAGCACCGGTCGGCTGACCCCTGCTATTAGTGAGAGGCGGCATAGCATGAAATGCTCGATACAAATAAGATGAACCATCAATCAGCACTAATAAGGGTTTTTCCGACATGGGTTGACATACCATTGTGTAAATTGAGAGACATGACACACTGTTGGCGTCATAACAGCAACTTATCATGTAAACTGCCGCAAGGGGAAATCCGCTATGAATGATACTAAACCATCTAAAAACAGCTTCGAAGAAACTACTCCATTGGCTAACTTATCACGTGAAAGCTGGAAGATTTTTCAGATAATCGCTGAATTTGTAGAGGGTTTTGAGCGCTTATCTCATATCGCGCCCTCAGTGAGTATTTTCGGCTCTGCCCGCATTGGCAGAGATCATCCTTACTATCAACTGACGCAAGACATCGCGCGTAGCCTGTCGGATGCAGGTTTCAGCATTGTCAGCGGCGGTGGCCCTGGCATTATGGAAGCGGCCAATAAAGGCGCTTATGAAGGTAAATCTCCTAGCATCGGTTTGAATATTTATTTGCCCAATGAAAAAGCAGGCAATGCTTACCAAAATATTTCTCTCAATTTCCGACATTTTTTCTCGCGTAAAGTAATGTTCGTAAAATATGCCTCTGCCTATGTCGTTTTACCGGGCGGTTTTGGCACTCTGGATGAGCTGGCTGAGATCCTGACTCTGATACAAACCGGTAAATCGCGCAAAATCCCGATCATCCTGGTGCAGTCTGATTTCTGGCAGGGGCTACTGGCGTGGTTTAAAGATTCACTGTTGGCGTCTGGTACTATCTCAGAATCTGATCTGGATTTGATTCAAGTCATCGATCAACCTGCGGACGTGGTCACTGCAATATTCGATTATTATGAAGACCGATCCTTTGAGCCTTCCAGTGAAGAGCAAAGAAAACTACTAGAACTCTAAGATACGATTAATCAATGCTGTCTAAGTTAGCCAAGCTCATCAACCAAACCAATGAGTTGATCGGCAAATCGATTGCATGGTTGCTCCTAGTCATGGTCAGCATGACCTTCTTAAATGTCGTTATGCGCTATGGCTTCGACTTTGGCTTGATCGCCTTACAAGAGAGTGTCATCTACTTACATGCTTTTGTATTTATGCTCGCCATTGCCTATACCTATAAGCATGACGCGCATGTACGTGTGGACGTCTTTTATGTGCATTACTCAGCCATAACAAAAGCCTGGGTAGATATCTTGGGCACCTTATTTTTACTCCTACCATTCTGTTTTTATTTAAGCTATGGCAGCTGGCAATACACCGAAAATGCATGGCGACTTCTGGAGAAGTCTTCAGAAGCGGGGGGATTACCCTTAGTCTTTATCCTTAAGACACTCATCCCTGTAATGCCAGTTTTGCTCGCCCTGCAAGGTGTGGCTGGCATGCTAGTCAGTTACGATTGTCTCCGATCTGAGCACAGCAAGTCATGAGCATTATTGCTTTAGTTATGTTTTTGGTTGTCATCCTAGTGCTGATGACTGGCTATCCAGTAGCCTTCACCCTAGCAGGTGTGTCGCTATTATTTGCCTTCATCGGTAGTTTTATCAGCGCTTTTGACAGCACTCTGATGCACGCACTGCCCAGCCGCATGTATGGCATCATGACCAACGAGACGCTGATTGCGGTGCCGTTATTTATTTTTATGGGTGTCACGCTAGAGCGTTCCAAAGTGGCAGAACAACTTCTGGAGACCATGTCCGAGCTATTTGGCGCGTTGCGCGGCGGCTTGGCCTATTCGGTGATAATCGTCGGCATGCTACTCGCTGCGAGCACCGGCATTGTGGGTGCAACCGTCGTGACGATGGGCTTGTTATCGCTACCCACGATGTTGAAAAAAAATTATGACCCGGCCTTGGCCAGCGGAATTATCTGTGCCTCCGGCACCCTGGGACAGATCATTCCGCCTTCGATTATATTAGTGTTGCTCGGCGATGTGATCTCAACAGCCTATCAACAGGCACAGTTAGACCAAGGTATCTTTTCGCCACAGACTATTTCTGTCAGCGACTTATTTGCTGGCGCAATTATTCCCGGGCTACTATTGATCTTGTCTTACCTAGCGTACGTATTTTTTATTTCGGTAGTGCGTCCAAATACCTTGCCTGCAATCAATCATGAGGTACACACAAGCCATCTCTGGCGACGAGCCCTATCGGCTCTGTTGCCACCGATTACACTCATCTTTGCCGTGCTGGGTTCTATCATCGCAGGTCTAGCCACACCCACTGAAGCGTCTTCAGTAGGTGCCATAGGTGCATTAATCCTAGCTGCATTAAATAAGCAATTGGACTTCGATTGTTTGAGTTACATCGTGCGGCGAACCACACATGTGACCTGCATGGTATTTGCCATATTCATAGGTGCTTCTGTTTTCTCTCTGGTGTTCAGAGCCTATGGTGGTGACGAGGCCGTGCATAACTTTCTTACTCAATTGCCTGGCGGTATTTTCACTGCCCTAGCGGTAGTCATGCTAGTGATGTTCTTGCTCGGATTTGTCTTGGACTTTATCGAAATTACTTTTGTGGTCGTGCCCATTGTAGGACCAATATTATTAGCCATGGGCGTCGATCCGATCTGGCTGGGTATCATGATCGCCTTGAATTTACAGACATCATTCCTGACACCGCCATTTGGCTTTGCTTTGTTTTATTTGCGTGGTGTTGCCCCCGCAAGCATTAGCACACAACACATTTACCGTGGTGTGATTCCATTTATTGGCATTCAGCTGGCGGTGCTGGCCGTGGTAGCTAAGTGGTCCGGCTTGACCACCTGGCTACCTGCGCTGCTGAATCACTGATTACTGGTATGGCGATACCGTTGGAACGAGTTGTAAATAGCCTGTGATCACGACGATCATATACAGCGCACCAATACCAAATGTAATGCCGCGCTTGGTCAGGGTACTACCATCAGTATTGGTTTTGACGGCCTGAGACATTATGACTAGGGCAACGAATGCATTCACCAAGAAGAACCCCTGCGTGCTCCACTCTTTTGCATCCCACATCATTTTCCATTTTTCGTATAAACCACCTTCCATACTTCCTCCTCTGAAACATTCGAGTTTTAAGCGCTCGGGGTAAGCGCCTTATATTTATATTGTGTATTTTTTGGCGAGTATATCAGCCACTCAAAAAAAATTCTTTTGTTAAATTTAGCAGCTTGGCGCTAGGCGAAAACGTAATAATTTAATCAAATCAGTTATTTATATTTATCTTACATTTAAATAAGCACGTTCAGAGATATCGTACCAAGCTTTGGATTTAGCCAAAAATTGTTGATATGACTGATAAACTTCGCGTGCAAATGGATCCTTACCAACCACGTCAGCCACGACCTGCTGTGAGAGTGTGCGAAATTTGTCTAACACCTGCTGTGGGAACTGGCGCATTTCGACTTGATGCTGATTGATCAAGATTTCGAGTGCATCATGATTCTTGGTGGTGAACTCTTGCATCATATTCTGATTCGCCACTCTGGCAGCATTCTGCACAATACTCTGTAAATCAGCGGGCAGTGAATTGTAAGCGGCCTCACTGACAAAACATTCCATCGTTGTACCCGGCTCATGCCAGCCGGGTGAATAATAATATTTTGCTGCCTTGTGGAGACCAAATGCTAAATCATTATAGGGGCCAACCCACTCAGTTGCATCGATCACACCTTT
>DDIE01000015.1 GCA_002338385.1 Proteobacteria bacterium UBA1858 | reverse complement strand
CGGGCTCAATGACCGCGAACGACTGCAGGGCTGGCGACAGGCGCGTGAAGGCCAGGCACGCATTCTGATTGGCACACGCTCGGCTGTATTTACCCCACTGCCGGATCTCGGCCTGATTATCCTGGACGAAGAACACGATGGTTCTTTCAAGCAACAGGATGGTCTGCGCTACTCGGCGCGTGACTTTGCACTGGTTCGCGCCCATCAGGCACAAGTGCCTGTTCTGCTTGGCTCGGCGACGCCATCGCTGGAGACACTTCATAACGCATTAACGGGTAAATACCTTCATTTGAAACTGACCCGCCGCGCTGGCAATGCGAGACCACCGGGGATGAAGCTGCACAGTATTCTGCACCAACCGCTTGTTCACGGTTTCGCCGAACCGGTGCTCAGCGCGATGCAACAACACCTGAACCGGGGCAAGCAGGTATTAGTATTTTTAAACCGCCGGGGATTTGCACCACTACTCGCCTGCAAACAATGCGGCTGGAACGCAGAATGCCGACGTTGCGATGCGCGCATGACACTGCACCAATATCCTCCGCACCTGCATTGCCACCACTGTGATTATCAGCAGCCGGTGCCGAAAGTGTGCCCTGACTGCCATTCACCAGACATAGAACCGATCGGTCAGGGCACAGAGCGCATTGAAGATCACCTGTCTGCATTATTTCCACAGACGCCAGTCAAGCGTGTCGACCGTGATACCGTGCGCACCAAACAGGCATTTGATGATTTGTTCGAAGAAATTCATACCGGTGACCCATGCATTCTGGTTGGCACGCAAATGCTGGCCAAAGGGCATCATTTTCCGGATGTGACGCTTGTCGTCATTCTCGACAGCGATGCTGGATTGTTCAGTGCGGATTTCCGGGGCATGGAACACTCAGCACAATTAATTAAGCAGGTTGCAGGGCGGGCCGGGCGCGCAGAAAGCCCCGGCGATGTCTGGATTCAGACCCTGTATGCCGACCATCCGCAACTCAACCTGTTAATTGATGACGGTTATCACGCGTTAGCACTGTCGATATTACGCGAGCGCTTAGATCAACAACTACCGCCTTACTCCCACATGGCCATGCTGCGTAGCGAATGTGAAGACAGAGGAACCGCGCAGCGATTTCTTGAGCAGGCCCGCCACATACTCCAACACTGGTTAAAACAATACGGCCAGAAAGATGCTCCGGTAACATTGCTTGGGCCTGTGCCTGCGATTATGGAGCGACGAAATGGCCGCTATCGTTTTCAGCTGCAAGTGTTCTGCAGCGAACGTAAAGCCCTGCACCAGACACTGGATGCTGCACTAAAACAGCTTCAGACCTTGAAGGGATTCAATAAAGTGCGGTGGCATGTGGATGTTGACCCGTTGGATACGCTTTGATCAGTACTGGTAGTAACTCCTGTTGCTCTGCACGTTCGTTGACATCAAAGAAATCCAACGAGAACCGCTCGAAGGAATTGGAAAGCCTGAACCTTTGAAACATGCCCTTTCTGGGTATTGGTCTCGACGCATTAACGACGAGCATCGAATAGTTTATAAAATTCATCAAGAATCCATTCTTATTGCACAACTACGTTATCACTACTGAGCCAAGTGCATAACGCCCGCGTAATAGGCGCGAGCTTGCGAGCGTCCTAATTGACGCGTTTGTTAGGCACATTTTACCAATCCATGTTAGCGGCATCATCATGCATCCTTGTTAAACATTCAACAAAGTCTTCCATCTCTTGAGTCGAAGACATAGCCCTTTCATAAGTTGAGTCTGATGCGTAAGGAAGAATAGACGGCATACTGCTCTGAATATAAATAACTTCGGGAAAGATATTAGAGTCCCAATAAAACTCCATGAACCCTTCTACAGCCTTGATAGCTTCCTCTTCGTCAAATTCAATTCCGCTCTGCATGGAGAATCGAGAGCCACCCTTCTGGTGAGGCATCAGTAGAGGCACTGCACCCGCACCTGAGTGAATTTGAAACGCCTCACCATTTTTACCAAACGCGCCATGTGCTATATAGTTTCTTATCTGGCGCTTTATGGACACTAAATGATCATAATGCGTTTTTATTTCTTGATCCTGAATATCCAGGCATGCTTTGAATTTAGATGCCCATTCATTATCGGCCAAATTTGCTACATCTTCGCCAGTTAATAGAACCCCTTTCAAAATTGCTGAGTGAATGAACACATGCTCACTAAAGCTGAAAAATGCATCAATTGCAGATATTGCTAGCCATTCCGATTCTCTCTTTAGTCCGTGATAGGGAATCTCGACACCCCATGAATTTTCAGAATACTGCGTTCGTATTACTTCGTCTTTTCGAGAGTTTGCTTCTTTAATCTTCTTTTTATACTGATCAATAAAATACGTGTATCGATCATGCAAACGAAGGCTGTGGTTTAGTACATTTAAATCTGATCTTTTAGCAGCTTCATTTGCTACCCACTCAAAATACGGCTGGGCGGCTTTTACTGCCTTTGCAATTTTCTTAACGATTTCTCGGCAATCCGACTCTTGGTTCTCCTTATCTGAAGCAAATAACCCCATTCCAAGTTTTCGGTGCTCTAGAAGATAGGCTGTTCCCTTGTAATCGATAGGCACAGACCAAGCTACCTTCTCAAACTTACCGAGATTTTTGTACCCAAGGAGATCAATAAACAGAAAATATAATAGATAGTAAGGAGGCAATGACCTCCCGGCATCTGTTCGGGACGCGGTTAATAAGAAGTCCTTTTCAGCTTTTGTTCCTCTTTCTACTGCCGAAGCGATAGGATCGAGAATATTTTCTATCTTAAGCTTCAGCTTTTCGAGGTCGTCTGGGAAATTCATCGTGAATTCTTTTCGGCTGCCTAACGCGAAGCTTAGCGGCGACCTTGCAATGGAGGCGAAGCCGCAATGAAAAGGGCGTCCGGCGGCCATCGGCCGCGAACTACAGCGTATTGTTATGCATGCTGAGCCGCCTTGCGAAATGCCACGATGAAAACCGCTACTGGCAACCACACCAAAACAGCCAGCAATGCCGCTTTGAAGCTGTAGGGGGCAAAAATTACCCCATAGATCGCCCATGTTGGTAGGTTAAGCCACGCCGATACAATGCCAGATGCCCAAAACCCCTGGCAGTGAAAGCCAACCAACATTGCATCGGTTAGGTAACAACCAGCAGATTCAGCAGCCATTGCACCACGCCCGATGAATACTGCGATCATGATATCTACCACAACCGCCAAACCAATCAGTGTCAGCGCCCC
>DDIE01000069.1 GCA_002338385.1 Proteobacteria bacterium UBA1858 | reverse complement strand
AGTTTTGTATCTTTGCGACTTATTTAGCTTTCATAGACTCATGAAACATAACATTCATGCGGCGTGAGTTGGCATCAGCTGAAGATTGAGCTGATACAGCCAGCTCTAGTGCATCATCTGCAGTTTCTTGAGCAGCCCCAGCCATATCCTTAGCATTAGCAGCATTGAAAGCAGCTGTATTTGCAGTGCGAAGTGCTTCATTAGCAATTTCACGAACTTCTGCGATTGCATCAGATTGCATAGTTTCATGCTCAGTGGTTGTTCCACAGCCTGAAACGAATGCTACAGTTCCCACCATAGCAATGACTTGTAGAGATTTTATTAGCGTATCTTGCATTTTCTTATAACTCCGAAGTTGAATATTCAAATATTGTGTTGAAGTTTTTTTTGTAAACAAAAAAGCACCAAAGCTGCAACAGTATTCTATGTTCTTATAATGTAATTAATACTGCTACCCCAGAAGGTCCATGACTATTCTATGTAAATTCTCTCCAGATACCAAGGTTTAATCACCAATATCACTGTTTTTTGATGAATATTCATACAAAGCAGCGACTTCGTTCGGGCCGTCTATTGTGAGTATGTAAGGCGATGTGACATGATGCTCCGAGGGGTTTGATCGGCTGACCCAGATTTTAATCTACCTAAGGATTTTAAATCAATGCCAGTGGCGATATAACCAATTGATAAATCATTGTATTAATTTTCGGGACGACAGCAATGGCACGTTTCATTTCAGTGGCGAAAGCAGCTAACTTAATTGGGGTGACTAATAGTGAGATGCAAGCCATGGTCAGCGAGGGCGCATTGCCAGTGGTTAAAGGTAAGATTCATATTGACGATTTGATTGAAAAATATCCACATGTAAACTCAGCTGATGCCGATATGTTGACCTGGGTCAGTAAAATCAAAAACGCACCCAGTCAGCATGTGTCAGACAAGCCCCCATCTGAGCTCACGCGTGATGAGTTGATCGTATTGGCAGCACGTCAGCAAAAAGAAATGGCATATATCAAGGATAAAAGTAAGGAATATGCCGATATGTTGCGGGAAATCAAATACAGTCTGGTTGAATTACAAAAGGAATCTCAGCATCCTAATCGGGTGCAAACGATTATTGCCTGGATAGAAAAAAAACTCAGTGACTAGCCTGGCGGCCAACTCAGCGCGCGGCCCGCTAAAATGTGTAAATGTAGGTGAAATACAGTCTGACCCGCTTGTTCGCCGTTGTTGATCACCACTCGAAAACAATCCTGATAGCCTTGCTCAGCGGCAATTTCTGGTGCTTTTAATATGAGGTGTCCCAAAATCGAGTGCTCAGCGGCGGTGCTGTCTGACAGCTTAGCGATGCACTGTTTGGGTATTAGTAGAGCATGTAAGGGTGCTTGCGGCGCAATATCTTTAAACGCCAGACACAGTTCATCCTCGTAAATAATGTCTGCAGGAATTTCACGTTGTATGATTTTACTAAACAGAGTTTCAGGCATAATCGGCACAGCATTGATAACAGTTATTGCAATGTAATTCAGCTCAGCAGAGCTGTCCAGAAAAACTCACCAGCTCATTCAATAATGAAATCAGCCAGTTTTTGTTTGCGTCTGATCCAATTTAAACTCTGTTTGACCGGCGCTTGCGCGATTAACCATCTTTCGAACCTGAGCTTACCCGGAAAGTCGCCAAGCAGAATGCCAACGATGATTGTCAATATCCCTTGACCCGGAGTAATCAGCATTACCAGTCCGGCCAGGATCAGACTGAGCCCAACAAGGTTTTTACATAGACTGACTAATATGCACCTGAACGACAGTGTGGCTGGAGCCTGCCTGAGTGCCGCCGTGACGAAGTAATCGGCTGGCAAGCGCTTGATGACCATCGGTATGGCAATTAAGCTGAGCGCAAAACACACACTGGAGCCAATACCCAGCCAGACCAGCAGACTTTGATAGTGGTTAAGGGTTGAAATTAGACCATCAAACATGCTTATGTGAATACCTTCTGAATGCCTTCAAGCAGTTGTTCTGTTGTGCGGTCAAGCAATGCTAATGTTGCCATCACTCATACCTCTCAATTCAAGCCGATGTCCGATATTCTAGTGCGCTATCACGTTCATGCAAGTGCTGCCGAGATCGAAACACGCTATAGCGGTAAAATCAAATCAATTCAGGCACTCAAGCCTGAACTCTAAACACTATGCTTTGCTTATCGATACACTGTTCTGAGTGGACAATTCAATTAAAACTGGCAGAGCGTGCCTGTATCTTCCACTTATATTCGCACCTTACGAATAACTCCATGACATACTGGACTGGTGCAATACGACATTAAGGGAGTGCTGCTAGCGCCAACTATTATAATCATTTGAGTTGCTGCAATAACTGTCTCCAGGCATGTTGCTCGCGGTGAATACTATGCTGGGATTTGCGTGCCGCACAGACGCGTTGTAATTGTCGATAAAAGCGCGTGTTGGTCTCGGCGCGATATAACAATCGACTCAGCTGACGGGTGTCTTCTACCGCGAAATATCCGGGATAATCCTCTCCCAGTAAGCCGATATTGCCGGGTATATGAGAGGCCAAAATAGGGCAACTGGCTACCAGCGATTCAGAGATTACATTAGCACCCCCTTCATTCAGTGACGGCAGTACCAGTAAGTCTGAATGAGTCAGTTGCTCGAACCAACGATGTTGTTTAATGCCACCATGCCAGTGATAGCGCTGATTGCCTGCACTGTGCAGCCGCGCTTGCTGAGCCCATAGTGGGGAATGCGCATAACCGTAATGATGAATTCTAATGCGGCTGTCTGTCGGCAGCATGCGCGCAGCATCAGCGCATCGAAACGGATCTTTCTCGCGCCGTAAGTGACCGGCCATAGATACCTTGAAATGGCGCGCTGCTGGCCGCGGTCGTTTAATAATCCTGCTGGACTGAAAAATAGTCACACATTTACTACCTAAGGATTGCGGCAACTGCTGAGCCAGGCTGTCATGCAGCGTAATTAAATGATCAGCCAGTTGCAAAGAGTGCAGGGTGATTTCAGGTTCCGCTGCCAGATAATGGTTGATATCGGTACCCGTCAACGCCACCAGTAGCGGCTTATGTGGCTGTTGGTGAGCGAATGCCTTAATGCTGGGGGCACTGCGCCAAGCATGTAAGGCTATCAAGACATCGGCTTGTTCACCCTGATAATGTTGTTGAATGCGCGTGTTATGGCCAAGCTGGGAAAGGATTTTAGCCCAGCGCCGGGCAGTTATTTGGTTGCCACTCAGAGAATCATGCGCGGCCGGAGTGATAATCAGTATATCCATATACACATAAAAGAGAATCCAAATATAGTTTACAATAACCGAGTTCTCGCAGCTGAGGCAGTCGCTGGGTGAACTTGACTCATGTAAGACTATATCAGTCGCTCATCAATACCAGCAAATAAAGTCTCGATCACTCATGCAAAAAACCTCCTCACCTGTGATAAAAGATCTCGTGCTGATTGGTGGTGGCCATGCTCACCTTGCAGTACTGAAACGCTTTGCCATGCAGGCTATAGACGGGCTGCGGCTCACCCTGATCACCCGGGATATAGATGCGCCATATTCAGGGATGTTGCCGGGCTACATTGCGGGCCATTATGATTTTGATCAGTGTCACATCGATCTTGGGCCACTCAGTCGTGCCGCGGGTGCCCGCATGTACCATGCGTCTGTCGCAGCAATCGATCCTCATCAGCAGATTATCGAGATTCAGGGTCGACCACCGCTCGCGTATGATTTATGTTCAATAAATATTGGCTCTACACCCTCGGTGATGCAGGTCGCAGGTGTCGGACAATACGCGCTGAGCGCAAAACCTATTGATCAATTTATAGCCAAGTGGCAGCGCATTGTTGATAAAATTCAACATCATGAGGGGGTCCTCAAGTTAGTCATTGTGGGCGCAGGCGCGGGCGGGATCGAATTAGCGCTGTCCAGCCAACAGCGTATCCAGCAATTAATTCTTGATCGCCAGTTAAGTGCCTTAAGTCTCAACTGTTCGATAGTGACCCAAGATTCAGTCATATTAGCTGGCCACAATACCGGTGTCAGAGCACGTTTCAGCCGTATCCTCAACGACAGAGACATCAGAGTCATTAAAAATCGAAAAGTCACGGCTATTGATGAGCGCAGCATCAGTTTTGAGCACGGTGACAGGATGCAGGCAGATCTGGTTATTTACGTCACTCATGCACAGGCTCCCGCATGGCCTGCAGCTAGCGGTCTAGCCGTCGATGATCAGGGCTTCATTCAAGTTAACGAATACTTGCAATCCACCTCCCATGATAATGTATTTGCGGTGGGTGATATTGCCGCTTTGCCGCAACGATGTCCAAAATCCGGCGTTTATGCGGTCAAGCAAGGCAAGATATTGGCGCGTAATTTAATTTTGGCCGCGCATGATAAACCATTAAAAAAATATAAACCGCAGCGCCATGCACTTAGCTTGATTGGCACAGGTGACAAAAACGCGGTTGCGGCATACCGTGGTGGCTCCGCACAAGGCCGCTGGCTGTGGTGGCTTAAACAAAAAATAGATCAGCATTTTATCGCCAAATATAACCAACTCAGACGCATGTCTGAAAAAGAGACGAGTTATAACAATCAGTTGGCTGACGAGGCGGCTCGGCAAGAACTGGCAGCACTGACCATGCGTTGTGGCGGATGTGGTGCCAAGGTGGGCAGTTCTGTGTTACAGCGTGTGATGCGCAAGCTACCTAGCACTGCGCGCGATGACGTTCTTATAGGGCGTGATAGTAGTGACGACAGTGCCATGATTTGCGTGCCCACAGGCAAGGTCCTGGTTCAGAGCATGGATTACTTTCGGGCCTTTATTGATGATCCCTATCTATTTGGTGCAATCGCAGCAAACCATGCCTTGGGCGACGTCTTTGCCATGGGTGCTGAAGCTCAATCTGTGTTGGCCTTAGCCACAGTTCCTTATGGGCGTGAGAAAATAGTAGAACAGAGTCTTTACGAATTATTGGCGGGTGCCTGTCATACGCTCGCGCCGAGCGGTGCTGCCTTGATTGGTGGCCATTCCGCTGAGGGCGCAGAGTTAGGCTTCGGTTTAACAGTCAATGGCCTGGTCGATGCGCACAGAGCGCTGCGCAAACAGGGCTTAAAAGAGGGCGATGCACTGATCCTGACTAAGCCACTCGGCACCGGCACATTATTTGCCGCTGATATGCGCTGTCGCGCCCGTGGTCGCTGGATAGATCAAGCCCTGCAGCAGATGTTGCTATCCAATCAGCACGCAGTGGCGGTACTGCATGAATTTAATGTCACCGCCTGTACCGATATCACCGGCTTTGGGCTAGTGGGTCATCTGTACGAAATGCTACATGCTTCGGCCTTGCAGGCTGAACTTGAGTTAGCCAGCTTGCCAGTCCTGCCAGGTGCACGCGAGACGATAGCAATGGGTATCCTGTCCTCTTTACAGCCGCAGAATCTACGTCTCAAACGCGCCATCAATAATCATGCTGCCGTGAGTGATTGTCAGGACTACGCGCTGTTGTTTGATCCGCAGACTGCGGGAGGGTTGTTGTTTGGCGTTGCTGCTGAGCGTGCTACTGCCTGCATTGATGCGTTAAGGAGCAAAGGCTATGCTAATGCCAGCACGATAGGGCGGATTATGCCGCTAGCTGAGACGCAAGTATCCAGTCAGCACGCAATGCAGGCACCAATCACAATCAAGATCTAATCTTAAGTTTATATATGGCAATGAAAATTAGTCTGCTTTGGTTATCTTTTTTACTGGTTCTTTCTCACTCAACCTATGCGGAGAATTTCCCGCGTCCAGCAGAATTAGAGCGTGATGTTCAATTCTGGCTCAAGGTATATACCGACGCCACTACCAAGCAAGGGTATATTCATGATCAGTATAATCTTGCCGTGGTGTATGAAAAGATTGATGTTACTGGTAGCCGCACGGCTAATCGACGCCTTATAAAAGCACGTAAACAATTTTACGCAGACATACTCAAAGTACTGGCTACGGGCAAGCGTAACAATTTATCTGCTGACGAGCGTCGCGTGTTAACTGTGTGGACGATGGCGCATACTCAGGGTGAGGTAGACGCTAAAATATTATCCCGTGCGGCCGACAGCATGCGCTTTCAATTGGGTCAAGCCAATCGTTTTCGCCAAGGCTTGATCCGTGCTGGAGAATGGCGCCCCTATATTGATGCGACCTTTCGAGACCTAAACCTGCCATTAGAGTTAACTGCCTTACCACATGTCGAGTCATCCTTTAATCCTGCCGCTTACTCACACGTGGGGGCGGCAGGATTGTGGCAGTTCATTCGCTCGACCGGGCGCCGCTACATGCAGATTGACTATGTCGTTGATGAGCGTATGGATCCCTTTGCAGCCACTATTGCTGCTGCGAAATTACTGCGTCACAACTATAACCTCACCGAGAGCTGGCCGTTGGCATTGACCGCATATAATCATGGCGTAGCCAGCATGCGGCGTGCTATCAAACAACTTGGCACGCGTGATATTGCAATGATTGCACGGCAATACAAGGGGCGCAGTTTTGGTTTTGCCTCGCGTAACTTTTATGTGGCATTTCTGGCCGCCTTAGAGGTGGATAAGAACCCTGAAAAATACTTCGGTACCATCACTAGCGTCACACCGTACGATTACACTGAAATCAAACTCGATCATTACCTCTACAGTAAGGATATCGCACAGGCCCTAGGTGTGCGTGAGAGCATCCTCAAACAACATAACCGTTCTCTATTAGACTCTATTTGGAATGGTAACAAACGTGTACCCAAGGGCTATATTTTACGTGTGCCCAAACGCTATCTCACCGCATCAGGTGGACGCCTACTGGCTTCTATTGCGCCTGAAAAACTGCATACTGAACAGACCCCTGACTTATTTCATACGGTTGTGCGTGGTGACACCATATCCGAGATCGCCCAACGTTATGGTTACAGAGTGAGTGAAGTGCTGGCTGCAAACGCGATGCGTAGTGGCCATTATATTCGTATCGGGCAAAAGCTAAGGCTGCCTGTGGCG
>DDIE01000060.1:1561-6204 GCA_002338385.1 Proteobacteria bacterium UBA1858 | reverse complement strand
CGCCGTCATTTCGATTGGGCGGCTGTCGTCGTCACCTTTATCTGGATCATCCTTATTATCATCATCCATCAAATCCTTGGCTGTCACCTTGAGTAATACCAGCATCGAGCTGGCAATATAAATGGACGAGTAGGTGCCGATGAGCACGCCAACCAATAATGCCAGGGCGAATGAGTGGATCACTTCACCGCCGACAAAGAACAACGCCAGCAACACCAGCAAGGTGGTCAAGGACGTCATGATTGTTCTGGCCAGAGTTTGATTAATGGAGCCGTTAATCACTTCGATTGGCGTAGCTTTGCGCATCTTCCTGAAATTTTCACGGATGCGATCAAATACCACTATGGTGTCATTCAAACTGTAACCGATGACGGCCAACACAGCCGCTAGTACAGTCAAATCAAAGGGCGCCTGAGTAATTGAGAAGAAGCCCACCACTAATAAAACATCATGGATTAATGCTGCCACCGAGCCTACTGAAAATCTAAACTCAAAGCGTAACATGACATAAATGAGGATCGCGACTAGGGCATACAGCACGGCGAGGCCACCATCATCTCTTAATTCATCACCCACTTGCGGTCCAACAAACTCGACACGCCGCATGCTAGGATCACCTGTCGACTGTAACGCATTCAATACCTGATTACTGACTTCTGGGGCTTGCATGCTGTCGCTGGCGGGGAGTCTAATGAGCACATCTTTTGAGGTGCCGAAATGTTGCACGATGACATCTTCAAACTGCGCTTGGGCCAGAGCATCACGGATGGGTGCTAACTCAGTACTCTCTGTGTAACCGACCTCGACAATAGTACCGCCGGTGAAGTCGATGCCTAAATTTAAGCCACGTGTTGCTAGCGAAGCAATTGAGACAATGATCAAGATCGCAGAAATAATCCACGCCAGATTACGGCGACCAAGAAAATCTATTTTGAGTGATTGTTTGAGTAATTGCATAGTGTTAGATCGCCAGCTGCGGCGCCTTTTTATTACCGTAAATAATATTAATCAAAGCGCGAGTGCCCATAATAGCAGTCAGCATGGAGCACACGATCCCGATCGATAAAGTCACTGCGAAACCCTTAATGGGGCCGGTGCCGAATGTGAATAACACAACGGAGGCAATCAGTGTCGTCACGTTGGCGTCTGCAATTGTCGACAGGGCTTTGGCATAACCAGAGTGAATACTCGCCTGAGGGGAATTACCATTGCGTATTTCCTCACGGATACGCTCGAAGATAAGCACGTTAGCATCCACAGCCATACCCACTGTCAGGACGATACCGGCGATACCCGGTAAGGTCAGAGTGGCGCCAGGTATCATCGAAAGAATCGCAATTATCATGACCAGATTGACGATCAAAGCGACATTCGCAACAACACCAAAAACACGATAGTAGAGCACCATGAATACCATCACTAGTAGCATGCCCAACATGACGGACAATTTACCCTGATCAATATTTTGCTGTCCTAGACTCGGTCCGACGGTCCGTTCTTCAATAATATTCATTGGTGCTGCCAGTGCACCGGCTCTCAAAAGTAAAGCCAGATCACGCGCTTCACGCGTTGAGTCCAGACCGGTAATCTGAAACCGCTTGCCCAGTTGATCTTGGATACGCGCAATATTAATCACTTCTTCAACTTTGCGTGTGCGACTGGTGAGCACACCCTGCTCGTCTTTATAGTATTCAGTTTTATTCTCAATAAAGACGACCGCCATTAAACGTTTGATGTTTTCTCCGGTGGCTTCACTGAATAAGCGAGCACCTTTACCATCCAGAGTAATGAATACGGCCGCACCCGCTGTTTCCTGATCGATACCAGAAGCAGCATCGGTGATGTAATCACCGGATAACATAACGCGTCGCTTAAGTAATACTGGCACGCCGCTGCGTTCATAGTAGAGCTTGTTACCAAAGGGGATCTGACCGGACTCCTGAGCTGCAAAAGCATCCGCCTGCTCATCGACTAAGCGAAACTCTAAAGTGGCCGTCGCGCCCAGTAATTCCTTAGCGCGTGCTGTATCTTGCACGCCCGGTAGCTGCACTACGATGCGTTCAATACCTTGGCGTTGGATCACTGGCTCAGCGACACCCAGCTCATTGACGCGCTTTCTTAGGGTGGTGATATTTTGCTGGACAGCGAAACTCTGGAGCTCAGCGCGGGCCAGCTCTTTCAGTGACGCCACGATGGTTAGACTTTGCTGAGCATTGCCAGTGTCAAAATCAAGCACATCACGATAATTATCTTTTAGCTCCTGCAGACCTTGTTGCAGATTATCCTGATCTTTAAATTTGATCAGCAAGGTCTCATCGACACGATTAACGCTGGTGTAACGAATTTTCTGCTGCCGCATGGTGGAACGGAAATCTCCTTGATAACGGTCCAGTGCTTTGGTGATCGCCGCTTGCATGTCGACCTGCATAAGGAAATGCACACCGCCGCGCAAATCGAGTCCTAAACTCATTGGATCAGCGCTCAGCATGCGCAGAAAGTCTGGTACGGCCGGAGCGAGATTCAAGGCAACCACAAATTGTGAGCTCAGATTGCTTTTTAATTCATCCGCCGCCGCTAACTGTGTTTCAGTGTCATCAAAACGAATCAGTAACTGTTTGAGGGTGGTTTCCTCAATCGCTTTGTAACTCAGGGCGTTATTATTGAGAACGTTTTCAACCTGTACTTGCATGCCTGCCGGCAATTCGCCTGAATCATGCGAAATCTGGATAGACGGATCTTCCGGATATAGATTAGGTACCGCATACACAATTGCGATCAGCAAAACAGCCAATAGCATTAAATTTTTCCAGAGTGGGTATTGGTTCAGCATAGGATAATCTCGGTGTGGCCGGGGTCGTGCCTGGGTTAATCTTATCTGGGTTAATCTTGATTCAGCGTGCCCTTGGGCAGTACGTTGCTGATAGCCATTTTTTGCACTTTGATCACGACATTTTCCGCCAATTCAATACGCACAAAATCGTCGCCTACACCTTTAATCTTGCCCATCATGCCGCCATTGGTAACAACTTCATCACCCTTGGTTAATGACTCCATCAGCGACTTATGTTCTTTCTGGCGTTTTTGCTGAGGGCGAATAATCATGAAATACATGATGACAAAGAAAATACCCATCATGATGAGTAATTCCATACCACCACCGGCTGGCGCGGGCGCCGATTCTGCGTAGGCGTTACTAATTAGAGACATTGAGTCACTCCAAAATTCATTTGATATCGATAAAGCGGCGTATTATGACACAGTTAGCAGGCGGTTATAGAACTTGCAGGCAAAATTCCTGCTTAATTACGCCCGCCAATGCAGGTCAAGGCCGCGTGTCCCGTTGCGCCCAAAACTGGCTTCTGAAATGGGCAAACTGATCGGCAAGAATGGCCGCTCGCATCTGCGCCATCAGTTGATGAAAGTAATGCAGATTGTGGATGGTATTCAAACGTCCGCCCAACATTTCCCCACATTTATCCAGATGTTTTAGGTAGGCGCGCGAATAATTTTGACAGGTATAGCATGTACAGCCCGCCTCAATCGGTTGATCATCAAATCGATATTGCTGATTTCTGAGCCGCAAAACACCCTTCGAGGTATATAAAAATCCGTTGCGCGCGTTGCGAGTGGGGATCACACAATCGAACATATCCACGCCTCTGGCGACCGCTTCCACCAGATCCTCCGGTTTACCAACGCCCATCAAATAACGCGCATGCTGGGTTGGCAGCTTGTCCTGCAAATGGTCCAGAATATGAATTCTCTCGGCTGCAGGCTCACCCACCGAAAGTCCGCCAATGGCATAACCATCAAAGCCAATGTCAGTCAGACCTGCTAACGACTCATTGCGTAAATGTGGATACATTCCGCCCTGAATAATGCCAAACAATGCCGCCGAGCTATCGCCGTGGGCCCGCTTACTGCGCTCAGCCCAGCGTAATGACAGACGCATTGAATCAGCCGCCTGTTGCTCCGAGGCCGGATAGGGTGTGCATTCGTCGAAAATCATCACAATGTCGGAATCCAGGCTGCGTTGCACCTGTATGGAGGACTCGGGTGATAAACTGATCTCGGAGCCATCAACCGGTGATTTAAACTTAACCTCCTGTTCCGTAATCTTACGATTTGCGGCCAAGCTGAATACCTGAAATCCGCCAGAATCAGTCAATATTGGCCCTGACCAATGGATAAATTCATGCAGCCCTGCAAAAGTCTCAATCACTTCAACTCCGGGGCGCAACATGAGATGAAAAGTGTTACCCAAAATAATCTGACTGCCAGTAGTGATTAACTCCTCAGCTGTGACGCCCTTGACCGAGCCATAGGTACCCACCGGCATAAAGACCGGTGTCTGAATATCACCACGCCGCGTGGTCAGAGTCCCTGCTCGTGCGTTAGCACTAGTGGCCTCCAGTTTAAAGTTCGCTACACCCATGTGAATTGTCGCTGAATATTTTTACTTGAATGATGAGTTTTAATAGTGATTTACTGACTATGGTCAATCAATTTCGATGAGCACTGACTGATATCCGTAATCAACATGGCATCACCATAACTGAAAAAACGATAACGTTGTTGAATGGCATGCTGATAAGCATGCATCACTCTGTTTCGGCCTGCCAGCGCACTAATCAACATCAATA
>DDIE01000060.1:0-1226 GCA_002338385.1 Proteobacteria bacterium UBA1858 | reverse complement strand
AGATGAAAATTAGTCAATAAGGCATCCACGACTTTAAATTGATAGCCAGGATAAATAAAGATATCGGTATCGGCCATATAGGGCTCAATAGCTCCGCTCTGGGCGGCGGTTTCTAGGGCCCGCACGCAGGTGGTGCCAATGGCAATGACGCGTTTACCAGCAGCTTTTGTTTGTTTGATCTGCGCGCATACCTGCGCAGAGACATGGGCATATTCAGCATGCATTTTGTGCGCGTTGATGGCATCCACTTTGACCGGCTTGAAGGTTCCAGCCCCTACATGCAGCGTCACTTTAGCTATATTCACACCCGCCTGTATCAACTGGTCAAGTAATTCCTGAGTGAAATGCAGGCCTGCGGTGGGCGCGGCTACCGCGCCGGCCTGATCTGCATAGACCGTCTGATAACGCTGTTGATCCTGGGCGTCATCCTGGCGTTCAATGTAAGGCGGCAAAGGCACGTGCCCATAACGTTGAAATATTTCCAGCACCGAAATATCAGCGTCGAAGACTAGGATGAAAAACTCATCCTCGCGGCCAATAACCTCAGCTTGAATATTGTCTGTAATCTGCAGTCTACTGCCGATAGCCGGGGTACGGTTGGACTTTAACTGCACTTTGGCCTGTTGCTTAGACTCGATCCGCTCCGCTAGTATTTCAACTTTCCCTCCAGTCTCTTTTTGTGCATAAAGACGTGCAGGGAATACCTTGGTGTCATTCAAAACAACCAGATCACCCGCCTCAATCCAGCGAACAATATCGGTAAATACACAATCTTGTAACTGATCACTGTATTTATCCATCACTAACAAACGGCTGCCATCGCGCTCAGCTGTAGGCTGATGAGCAATCAAATCCTTGGGTAGATGATAATCAAAATCGTCAGTGGTAAGTCCAGTGGTCATGCTCGCTCAGTCGTCTTGGTTCAGATGAGCCTGACACGATATAGCACAGCAGTGGCTCTGCTCAAGTACTTGATGTTAGCAAAGTTTCAGTTAGACTAGTTCACTCATCCTGTGCCGGGGTGGCGGAACTGGTAGACGCGCCGGATTCAAAATCCGGTTTCTTCGGAAGTGCGAGTTCGATTCTCGCCCTCGGCACCACACATGCGACTGGGTATAGGTCGCAGATCAATCATGCCGTCAGGCATACTCCCTGAACATGCGACTGGGTATTAGTCGCAGATCTATCATGCCGTCAGGCATACCCTTTGAACACGTGACTGGGTA
>DDIE01000031.1 GCA_002338385.1 Proteobacteria bacterium UBA1858 | reverse complement strand
CAAGCGCATCGCATTGAATGAGCTCTGCACGGCAGCAGACGCCTCATTGGCAGCCGCTTTACCCGCTTCACCCGCGAATATTTCGTACAGGATGTAGAACCATCCAGCCATACCAATGACGAAACCAACCGTTGGGCTGATTAGAATACCGGCTTCACCCATGTATCCAGCCACTAGCATGATGAGTGTTCCGACTAATAAGCGCCAGAATATACCAATGCTGGCCACACCAATAGCCGCCAAAATAAGATAGAACTCAATCATTTGCAGTGGCACAGTGAGTAGCCAGTCTATGTAACGATATACGGTAGGCGTTTCACCCGTGGAGATCCAGACATCGCGCATATAGAAGTAATGTACCGCTGCGATAAATGTGACCAACGCGATAACATTCAAAGATGTTTTCCATTTTCCGGTCACATTTTGTGTTTCCCACAAGAAAAACACTGTGGCGGCCATCATCGCCATGGAAATCAACCAAAACGAAACACCAACAACGTCATCGGCTTGCAGATTAGCCGCTGCAAATGTTGTTGATGGTAGAACTGAAATAAGACCAACGGGCATTAAACCTTTGATCAATTTTAATAATGTCATTTTTGCCTCCCGAGCATTGGAACATTAGGTAGTGATATGTCTAGTCCAATCCGTGTCAGAGACCTAAGAAATGCATATGTGGCTATGCCATGGATGTATTTCACAGGTGTCAATATCCTTCACGACCGTACACTTTTAACACAAAATACTAAGCATATAAACACAACTCAACAGAATATTTGTGTATATTCGCTGGCTGTTTTTTGAGCGACAATGGTCTGTATTTGCCACACACACCCGTTTCAGCTACTTCACATCTGCCTTGTGATTTTTGTGTGAGCACCCTGAAATTAATAATGTCGATACAATCTTATCCAGCAAACTCAGTGATTTACGCCGCAAGAGTGAAGTTATTTATATGTCTGACTATGCGCCCACAACACAACAGTGACACAGATGATGGTCATCAACACAATATCAGCCGGTCACTGCGTGAGGTAAAATATATATTTTTACCTTGCATCACGCGCAGGTCTTATTCAGCCACTCATCTGCAGCGGCACGAAGCTATAAATCAGACGTGATCACAATGGTATTTGGTGTAAAGTAGAGCCATTAAGACTCTCGGGGGACGCTCGGCTATATGGATCATTCCGAACTAGAGAATGAACTCAAGACATATCTCATGCAAGCACTGCAACTCAGTGTACCGCCATCTATTGACGACGATTTATTTGATCTCGGTGTGAAATCCATCCATGTGTTGGAGATCATGACAATGATATCCTCTCGCTCTGGCAAGACACTCCCTCTGCATCAGTTTAAGTCCACTCTGCGGTATTTATTGGAGATCGCCAATTGCGCACCAGAGCCGGCTGCCGCGTCGCGTTCTAAAACAGACACTACTCGTGCTGAAGTTGATATCAGTTTACAACTGTATAAAAACTGGTCACCTATGTCGCGTTGCACACATACCTGGTTGAATGGTTTTAATGTCAAAGCCAAGGGGCCGGCATTGTTCTGGGTCTGTCAGGGGGAGCACGAATTCATCGCGCTCAGCGCTTATCTTCCCAAATCTCAAACTATCTATGGGTTACGCTCCGCATCAGCAGTGGGTAGCTATGACCAGCCGATGATCGATCTGCTCGCCAGAGAGTATGTTGAAGAAATAACAAGAATAATCCCCCCAGGACCGATTTTTGTGGGTGGCAATTGTCAGTCCTGTCTGATCGCGCATGCGATTGCCATTCAGCTCAAGCAAAAAGGCTGGGCAGTGGAAAATTTGATTTTGGCGGAATGGCTGGGGTGGTCACTGCCCTATAGTGACAAGCTGAGCTTGCTCTATGGTGGCCAGGGCGAACATAAGGAATTCCTGCATATGGACGCAGAACACGTGCCTGCACTCAATTTATTTGAGGATTACACCATAGAAAACATTGGTAACAAGAAACATAAGTGGTTTGAACATTTCCATGAAAAAGATTTAGCTGATTATCTGGTTCGAGTAATTTCCGATATGAAATCTAATCCTGAGCCTAGACGAATTTTTGGTCGTATCAGACGCAAACTCATGTGGTTTAATTTTAAAATTTATGAGCGCTTGAATCTACAACGCAAACAAAAAATCAAAAGCCTCATTGAGCACCCAAAGAAATAGCTGTTGTGACAGTTGCAATCAATTTTACCAGTGTTGTTGATAATGATTCACCACAGCTGGTGTTACTGTTCCCCGCATCCGGTATATCTGCGTTGAGCTGGATACCTTTTGGACGTCAATTAAAGACCCATGCCAGCGTCTATGGTGTCGATTTCACTTGGCTGGCCTCTGGCCAGCATGCTCAGGAGTCTATTGCCAGCCCAGCAGCTATGCGAGCAGAAATGGCGTCTATTGGCAAACAGCTTGCTGATAAGATTTTCACCCTGGCTGGAGCCCGCAAAATCACCCTGATAGGACATTGCTCAGGCGGTATTTATGCCTACGAAGCCATTAATCACTTAGCGCCTAGTCAGCTTAAAAGCCTGATCCTGATTGACACTCTAGCTGCGCGAACCCAGCCTGATAATCAGCAAAACTTGCCGCATGAAAGCGAGCAATATACGGCCGCCGTGTCGTATATGCATAGCGATCTATTCAGCAATGTAGCGTCTGTTCCAGACATGTATCGTGAACAAATTTATTATGGCGCAATCAAGCACATGAGTATCGCCAATAGTTATATCGCGACGCCGATAAGTATTGAGATTAACCTGTTGCGCAGTCGGTCGTACGCAGCTGAGTTATTCAAACCTTGGGCGCGCTTATGTACGGATCGATACTACGATTATCCTCTCAACATTGACGGTAAAGAAATACTCAGCTCCAATAATTTAGGCCGACTGGCACGACCTATCGTCAATAAACTGCAACAATCAACTTAGCAAAATATAGCCTCCATTTCTCATTTCAGCTATCGCCGTGCTTACTCAGTCCCAATCGTAATACAGCGCTCTGGCATTAACATCAAAAGGCTCTAAACAATTCTTTGCTTGATTGAATATGTAACGATTACACTTTGCAGTGCCCAAAAAATGTTGCGGTGGCTGCAGTGCGAAATCATATAAGGGCAAAGTTCGCACAATATAGTTAAGTCGTTTGCTACTGAGCCTCCAAGGTTCAATAGCATGATAATTTTTATT
>DDIE01000080.1:19358-35471 GCA_002338385.1 Proteobacteria bacterium UBA1858 | reverse complement strand
TTACCAGCCGCCATAGGGATTAAGCCGAAAGGCTGATAAGCAAGCTGCCACAGCGCCATGCCACCCCCCTGGTGTAACCAGGCGTTCATTTCATTCGCATTCATACCAAAGGGTACGGTAGAAAAAAATTGGAAGGCGGGATTTTTACCTTTCCAATAGTAGGCGGAACCATGGCCCATTTCTGCGGTACCGGCTCGCACGGCATCGAAAATTTCATACGCAGGTACAATTTCACCCGCACCATAGACTTTGATATTGACGCGACCATCAGACATGCGTTGGATAGTGTCAGCGAGAAATTCAGCACCTGTTCCGAGCGCAGGGAAGTTTTTGGGCCAGGTCGTGACCATTTTCCAATTGAAGGCATGTTGCTTCGTGTGCACGGCGGGTGCTGCAACTGTTTGTTCCTCACCGCATGCAGTGAGACCAAGGCCAGTTGCACCAACCCCTAATAACTGTAGAAATTTCCTGCGCGTATTTTTATTCACTATCGTCACCCCATTTTCTCAGCGTCTATTTATTATTATATGCTCGTTAGATTAGCGTAAGCTAACACCAGCCATTTACTGCCACTGCTCTCGAATTTAATTTGCACGCGCGCACTCTTGCCGCTCCCTTCTTGGTCCAACACCACACCCTCACCAAATTTTTTATGTTGCACACGTTGCCCAACCTGAATACCACTGGTGTTGGACTGGATATGCTTTTTAACTCTGGGCATGGGCTCGGGTCGATGAATTGTCTGTGTTACATGTGCACGTGGTCTCACTTCGACCATTAACTCTGCCGGCACTTCACTGATGAATCTGGATGGCGGATTATAATTTTCATTACCATAAAAGCGCCTAGTCTCGGCATAGCACATCATTAAATTTTCACGCGCGCGCGTGATCCCCACGTAGCACAAGCGGCGTTCCTCTTCTACCCGACCTGGCTCATCCATGGACATACTGCTGGGGAATAATCCTTCTTCCATACCCACTAGGAAGACTAATGGGAACTCCAGCCCCTTAGCTGAGTGGAGCGTCATCAACTGGACGCAATCCTCCCACTTAGATGCTTGTCCCTCACCCGACTCCAACGCTGCATTAGCCAGAAATACCTCCACCGGTGAGAGCTCTTCCTGCTCCTCTGGCTGATAACGAAAACCGCGCGCAGCCTCTATCAATTCGCCTAGGTTTTCCACGCGGGACTGACCTTTCTCTGATCGATCTTTTTCAAAATGCTGTTGTAAGCCAGAAACTTTTATGGTCTGTTCAACTTGCTCATGCAACTCTAGGTCAGCACATTGTTCAGCGAGATCATCAATTAGACCGATAAACTGTTGCAGAGCGCTAGTTGCGCGCGCAGTCAGTCCACCTTGTGCTAAAACCTGTTGGCTAGCTTGCCACAGTGGTAGCGCCTCGGAACGCGCATAATCTCGGATTGATTGTAAGGTGCGATCACCAATACCACGTGGAGGATGATTAACAATGCGCTCAAATGAGGGATCGTCCACCCGACTCGACACGAGGCGCATATAAGCCAGCGCGTCTTTTATCTCAGCACGTTCAAAGAAGCGCAAACCACCATAAATGCGATAAGGTATCTGGGCAGAAATTAAATTTTCTTCAAATACTCGAGACTGTGAATTGGATCGGTACAGGATAGCGGCTTCACTGTGTTTACGCCCTTGTTGGCCCACCCACTCACGCACTCGCTCAATCACAAAACGTGCCTCATCGTGTTCATTGTAGGCCGCATAGAGTTGAATCGGAGTGCCTTGATTCCCCTTAGTCCAAAGTTTTTTCCCGAGTCGCCCCTGATTATTACTGATCAGTTCGTTGGCAGCAGACAGAATAGTACTGGTGGACCGATAGTTCTGCTCTAGGCGGAAGGTCTGAGTATCCTTGTTGTCTTCACTGAATGAGAAAATATTTTCTATGCGAGCACCACGCCAGCCATAAATAGACTGGTCGTCATCACCCACTGCGAATATAGGCGTGTGTTCACCGGCAATCACGCGTAACCAGTTATATTGAATAGCATTAGTATCTTGAAACTCATCGACTAACAGGTGTTGAAATCGATGCCGGTAATGGGTCAGGATGTCTTGATTATTTTTCAGTAATTCCAAACTGCGCAACAGCAATTCAGCAAAGTCAACCACCCCCGCACGCTGGCAGGCTGCTTCATACGCGGTGTAGATACGGATAAATTGACGTGTTGTTAAATCACCCCCATCTTGAATTTGACTGGCGCGTAAGCCCTCATCTTTGCGTGCATTAATAAACCATTGTGCCTGCTTGGCGGGCCACTTGGATTCATCCAGCTCCAGCCCTTTCATGAGACGTTTGATTAAACGAGATTGATCTTCAGAATCGAGTATTTGAAATGCTTGCGGCAAGTTGGCTTGCTGCCAATGTGCACGCAATATGCGATGGGCAATACCATGAAAGGTGCCCACCCACATGCCCGACAAACTGGTGCCTAAAAGACTCTCTACCCGGCCGCGCATCTCGGCCGCCGCTTTGTTGGTGAACGTTACGGCAAGCAAGCCATACGGCGATGCACCCTCAACATTACATAGCCATGCGATGCGATGCACCAAGACGCGCGTCTTGCCACTGCCCGCACCCGCAAGTACTAATGTCGGGCCGGGCGCAGCAGTAACGGCATTACGTTGTTCCTCATTCAAGCCATCCAGTATAGGCGAGACATCCATAATGTTTGATTGCAGTTATTTAGTTAGACAAAATAGGCAATTACACCCGCAGCACCAAGAATAACTAGCATGCTGATCGTTATTAACCATTGTTGTGTTCTGACGCGCTGTTCTAATTTTTCTACTTTTAGTAACAGTTGTTGATCATGCAGATCGCTAGGCTGACTGGCATTTTGCAGAGCTTGATAGATGAGTGAGGGGATCTCTGGCGATTGCTCGAGAATTTTTGGAAGTTGTGTTTTTAGTCCTTTGACTAAAGCATGCACGCCAATCTGCTCGCTCATCCAACGATCTAAAAATGGTTTGGCGGTCTGCCACAAATCTAATTCAGGATCGAGTTGTCGCCCCAGACCCTCGATATTGAGTAAGGTTTTTTGCAGCAGCACAAGTTGTGGTTGCACTTCCATCTTAAAACGTCGCGCGGTCTGGAATAAACGCAGCAGCAGGTTACCAAAAGATATCTCACTGATTGGTTTTTGAAATATCGGCTCGCATACCGTTCGAATAGCCGATTCAAAGTGGTCGACACGGGTATCCGCTGGCACCCAGCCTGATTCTAAATGCAACTCCGCCACACGTCGGTAATCACGATTAAAGAATGCCCATAAGTTCTCTGCCAGATAACGCTGATCCTCAACAGACAGAGTACCCATAATGCCAAAATCTACGCCCAGATACTGCGGATCGTCGGGATTCTCAAATGAGACAAAAATATTACCCGGATGCATATCAGCATGGAAAAAATTATCCTGGAACACTTGGGTGAAGAATATATGCACCCCACGCTCTGAGAGTTTTTTCATGTTGATATTATTTTGTTTGAGCGTCTCAATATCATTCACTGGGATACCATAAATACGCTCCATGACCATCACATTAATCCGACAATAATCCCAATATACTTCTGGTACATATAGATCATTGGATTTATCAAAGTTATGTCTTAACTGACTAGCATTAGCTGCCTCACGCAGTAAATCCAGCTCATCAAGAATAGTTCGTTCATAATCTTCCACCACTTCTCTGGGACGCAGACGACGTCCGTCAGGCCAGTAACGGTGCGCCATATCAGCAATTAGATGTAACAGCTCGAGGTCACGCTTGATGCGTTTTTTTACCTCGGGACGTAAAACCTTGATTACTACATCGGAGCCATCCAGCAATGTTGCACTATGGACTTGGGCAATCGATGCTGAACCGAGTGGTGTTTCATCAAATGCTGAGAAAATTTCCTCGATCGGTGCACCTAGTGCATCTGTAATGATGATGCGCGCCTGCGCACCCGAAAACGGCGGCACTTGATCTTGGAGCTTAGCTAATTCATTCGCGATATCATCCGATAACAAATCACGTCGAGTAGATAATGCTTGACCAAACTTAACAAATATCGGGCCCAGATCCTCTAAGCTCCGCCGGATGCGCACCCCATGTGAAACATCATTCTTACGGAACCAATGCCAAGGCAATAACAACAGAATAAATCGTATGGGCCGAAAAAAATGGATTTTAAAAATAACTTCTTCCAGTCCATGCCGCACCAGAATGAGATTGATCTGACAGATTCGAAAGAATTGGCGTATGAGCAACATGGTTTTATTTGTTTGCCAGTTTATTTAAGCGTGCTTCGATGCGATCTGTTTGTGCGCGCAACGCATCAACATGCTCAATGAAGTCATCAATCTCGCCCTGGGTGACGGCAACTTGAAGATCATCTTGTAAATAATCGCGCATGTCCAAACGTGCATTTTCGCGCAGGTTATGCATGATGCTGTGCACAGCCTGTGCGCCAGCAGCTAATTGATGAGCGATAACATCACCCGTGTACTTCGAGATTATATCCTGCCAATCAATTTCCACCTCTTGCAAAACCTTATTAAAAACACTAGCGATGTGGCTATCACCCTGAATTTCGATACTGCCATTCTTGAGCAACTGATTCTGATCCGCGCCTGCTAATTTATCTGTCAGTACATTCACTGAGACGACAATGGCAGCATCACTGTGTGCATCGTTATCTGCGGCGCGCAGCGTATGACCCGCCACTTGCATAGCCAAGGTATGCTGAGGTTCCTTGAATGTTAACCACAAAACTTTACCATCAATACTCGCCAGCGCCTGAGCGCGCTCTGGGTCACAGCTGAGATAACGATTAAAAGTGGCTATAAGAAAGCTATTGATCGTGTCAGTCATCAATACTTATATCCAATATGAGCGGCCACAATACCTGCGTTTAGATTCACGTAGCGACAATCATCAAAGCCTGCCTGCATGAACATATTTTTCAGTGTTGCTTGATCGGGGTGCATCCGAATTGATTCAGCCAAATAGCGATAGCTGTCTTCATCTTTGGCAATTGTCCTGCCCAGCCAGGGTAGGACAGAAAAGGAATACTTTTCATACAGTGGCTGCAGCCATTCGTCCGGCTGGGAAAATTCGAGCACAATAAATTTGCCCGCTGGTTTGAGTTTGGCGTAAACCGAAGCCAAACAATTTTCCTTAAAGGTGACATTGCGCAGACCAAATGCCATGGTCACACAATCAAAACTATTATCCTCAAACGGCAAACGCTCTGCATCAGCTTGCACATAGCTGAGGTTCTTGACGATGCCCTGGTTGATCAATTTATCACGTCCAGTCTGCAACATACTGGCGTTGATATCACATAACACTACACGACCATGATCACCGACCTGCTTGGTCATTGCTGCAGCCAAATCACCTGTGCCGCCGGCGAGATCCAGTACACTCTGTTGGGCACGAATAGCAGCAATGTGGAGCACAAACCTTTTCCACAAACGATGCATGCCCATTGACATCAGATCGTTCATAAGATCATAGTTCTCAGCCACGGATTCGAACACATGACGTACTTTTTGAGTCTTCTCTTTTGGACTGACTGTGCTGTATCCAAAGTGAGTTTTCGATTCATCGCTCATGATATTGGCTCTAGCTGTCCTTTTGCACTGCTTTTCTAATGGGTACGACGTTTATGACCAGCCGCCGCAAGGCGATCCAGATAGTCTTGCCATTTGGCTGTTTGCTTGACCCCAAGGTCATACAGATATTCAAAGCTGTACAGCCCTGAATCATGATTATCATCAAACACTAGCCTGACAGCATAATTACCGACTGGATCGATGGCTGTGATACTGACATCTTCCTTACCCAGCTGGAGCACTTCCTGCCCCGGACCATGACCCGCAACTTCGGCCGATGGAGAATACACGCGCAGATATTCACAGGTATATTCAAAACGCTGACCGTCATCAAAACTTATTTCCAAGACTCTGGATTTTTGATGCAGCTGAATTTCAGTTGGATTAACTTTTGGCATGACAATTTTCCTGTGATTAAGTGACATAGGTGGTGCTCGCCTAGCTGAACATTAACACATATCAAGTGCTCAATGAGACCCTGAGCTAGAGGATGTAGCGACTCAAATCTTCATCCTTACTGAGTTCTGACACATGCTGTTCAACATAGGCCGCATCAATAATCACATGCTCACCATTTTTGTCGGCCGCAGCATACGATAATGTTTCCAGTAAGCGTTCCATGATGGTATGCAAACGTCTGGCACCAATATTCTCAGTCCGCTCATTGACATCATACGCGGTCTGGGCAATGCGCTGGATACCATCAGCAGCAAACTCTAGGGTAACGCCCTCAGTCGCGAGTAAGGCGGTATATTGCTCGGTCAGCGAAGCTGCTGGCTCGCTCAGAATGCTGACAAAATCATCGACAGTAAGCGCACTTAACTCAACTCTAATAGGTAAGCGCCCTTGCAATTCTGGCACCAAATCGGTTGGTTTTGACAGATGAAACGCACCCGATGCAATGAACAGAATGTGGTCTGTTTTTACGCTGCCATGTTTGGTCGATACAGTACAGCCCTCTACGAGTGGTAAAAGATCACGTTGCACACCCTCACGCGAGACATCACCACCACTGTATTCACCTTGTTTTGCCACTTTATCTATTTCATCCAGAAACACGATTCCATTCTGCTCAACCTGTTCCAGAGCATGCAGTTTGAGTTCGTCTTCATTGATCAGCTTTTGCGCCTCATCCTCACTAATAATTTTAAAGGCTTCTTTGACTTTTAATTTTCGTGTGATGTTCTGCTGGTTACCCATACTCTGAAACATCCCCTGCAGCTGGCTAGCCATATCCTCCATGCCCGCTGGCGTCATAATCTCTAGATTGGGCGTACGCACACCGACATCAACCTCTATTTCCTTATCATCAAGAGCGCCCTCGCGCAGTTTCTTGCGAAACTTCTGCCTCGTCTCACTGGCGAATTCAGAGCTTGTAGTTGCACTGTTGTGCGCAAATGAGTCTGACTTTGGTGGCGGCAAGAGAGCGTCCAGTATTCTCTCTTCAGCGGTTTCTTCGGCGCGAAATTTAACCTTGCTCATTTCACTCTCTCGCAGCATCTTGATCGCGCTATCCGTCAGATCACGAATAATAGATTCAACGTCCCGCCCAACATAACCCACTTCTGTGAATTTAGTTGCTTCAACCTTAATGAAAGGCGCTTGTGCCAACTTGGCTAGACGGCGAGCAATCTCTGTCTTACCAACACCGGTTGGACCTATCATTAAGATATTCTTAGGCGTCACTTCTGCTTTCAGATCATCCGCGAGTTGTATTCGACGCCAGCGATTTCGCAGGGCAATCGCTACTGCCCGCTTGGCCTCTTGCTGACCAACGATATGGCGATCTAACTCTTCAACTATTTCTCGTGGTGTCATATTAGACATCTCAAATTCCCTCTCTGAGATTAGTATTTAGCACTGTTTCACAGCACTTCAATAGTAGTATTGGTATTTGTGTAGATACAAATACTGGCGGCAATGTCGAGTGAGTTCTTTACGATTGACTGCGCATCTAAATCGCTGTGTTCGAGCATAGCTTTGGCCGCCGCTTGCGCGAATGGCCCACCCGAACCAATCGCGATAAGCGAATCTTCGGGCTCAATTACGTCACCATTACCAGAAATTATCAGTGAACTCGTTTTGTCAGCAACCGCCAGCAGCGCTTCTAGGCGGCGTAACATTCTATCCGTACGCCAGTCCTTGGCCAACTCAACTGCCGCGCGTGTGAGGTGCCCACTGTGCTTCTCCAACTTACCTTCAAAACGCTCAAATAATGTAAATGCATCGGCAGTACCACCAGCAAATCCGGCTAACACGCGGTCATGATAGAGCCGGCGTACCTTATTTGCATTGGCTTTCATTATGGTATTTCCCAAGGTAACTTGGCCATCACCGCCCAGTACAACATTGTTGTTGCGTCGGATTGAAACTATGGTCGTGCCCTCAAACTGTTGCATAACACATCCTCTGATTAAAACTGAGTGAATTGTACACCAAAGCCATTGCTAAATAGCCTTAGACAGACCATCGTATTTGTCACGCTCAGCCGCGCAGTGGTTATTTATTGGGCTTTTTTTTTGCTCGTGGATGGGCTTGGTCATACACATTGGCGAGATGCTGAAAATCAAGCTGTGTATAGACCTGAGTGGTGCTGATGTTGGCGTGTCCGAGTAATTCCTGGACTGAACGCAGGTCCCCGCTGGATTGCAGGATATGGCTGGCAAATGAATGACGCAACATATGGGGATGTAAATGTAAGCCCAGTCCGCTGCGTTGTGCTTGTTGTTGAATTCTTGTCTGTACCGAGCGCGGGGAGATGCGACTGCCACGGTTATTAATGAATACGGCGGTCTCATCCTGCTGCACGGCTTGTATCCGCACTGTTAACCAAGCGCGCAGTGCTTTTAGGGCGTAGCGACCAACAGGTACGTAGCGACTCTTGTTACCCTTGCCCAATACTTTCACTTCGGGCACGTCCAAATGTATATCGTGCATATTCAGATTAACCAGCTCACTCAGACGCAAACCTGAGGAATACATCAATTCCATCATGGCATGATCACGAATCTGTAAAGGTGTATCTGCTTTCTGGGCCAACAACTGTCCGACCTGATCCACATCCATTACGCTGGGCAGTCTCTTTTTACCTTTAGGAGCGCGTATGTTTGCCGCGGGATTGACGCTGACAATATTCGCTTTAAGCAGATAATTAAAAAACCCTCGGAGTGAAGATAATTGACGCTGCAAGCTGGTGCTGGCCAAGCCATGTCTAAATCGACTGGCAATATAGGCGCGCACATCATCGCTGTTTGCTTGGGTGAACTCTTGCTTGCCTTGTGCTTGCAGATGATTGAGGAAATTTTGTAGATCACGCTGATAACCATCCAGCGTGGCAGGTGAGTAACGTTTTATTGTTTTTAGATGTGTCAGAAATTCAGCAAGATAAGCATTTAACATCTAACTAGACCGCAGGCTAAGCATTTAAGACTTCAGTAATTGTTTTAGCTTGGCGCTCAATAAATCTGCCAAGTACTCTAAAAATAGTGTCCCCATGCCCTGATAAAAGCGCTTTTCATCTGAACTTGCCAGAATCAAAATACCAAAGTTGTTCCTGTCGCGTAGCGGGATTGCCACGGCAGATTTAATCTCGGAATCATGCGCAAATAATTGCGCGGCTGTTTGTTCGCCCAGAAATACACACTCATGATTATTATCCACTAATATAAATTGATAAAGCTCAGTGGTCTTTTCCTGATCCGACACATGATTATCTTCGTCCAGCTCATAATGCGTTGCCGTATTTTGTAACAAGATACGCACTTGTAATAATGGAAACTCGCTCACCAGTAGCTTATAAATATCTCTGACGATATCTTTCGTATACTCGATCTCGACTAAGCTACGTGCTATTTGATGCGACTTTCTCTCCAGGATCTCATTATCATGAGCAATCTCAATGAGATTTTTTATGTTGTTTTGCAGCTCATCATTATCCTTACGCAGCGCCTGAATCTGACGCTCAAGTAATGAGGTCGCGCTACCGCTGTCGTGCTTGAGCGAGATCAGACTTAACACCTCGGGATGCTGCTCAAAAAAATCTGGGTGCTCCACCAGATAGTCTTTGACATCCTTTGCAGCACTGCCATGAGTCACTGTCGGGTCAGTTTGCTGCACTGGATTATCGGATTGACTCGTCATAGGTGAATACTCCCCTCAAAGCTAATTTCAGTTGGCCCAGTCATATATAGGGTATGGCTGATTGGATCAGCATTAATGCTCAGTTTACCACCAGGCATGTTGACCACAACATGGGCTGCCAGGTTTTTGTATTTTTGACCTACGGCCACGGCTGCACAGGCGCCAGAGCCACTGGCCATGGTCTCACCTGCACCACGTTCAAAGATGCGCTGTTTTATAGTCTCGGAATCGACTATTTGCACGAACTGCACATTGGTTCGCTGTGGAAAGCGTGGATCAACCTCTAACTGACTGCCAATATCACCTAAGGCAACAGCATCAACATCGTCTACGAAGATGACCGCATGCGGATTGCCAATGGACACCACTTGGAAGTTAATCTGCTGCTGCTTAATCTGGATCTGATGCGTGTCCTGCTGAGCTGGCATAAATGGAATTTTGGCGGGATCAAACTCAGGCTGACCCATGTCTACTTTTACTAAGGTGTGATCAATGATTTCAATTGCATACACACCAGCAAGTGTCTCTACCCGCATTTTATCGCGCTCAATCAATCCCTGACGCTTGACAAACTGGGCGAAACATCGTGCCCCATTACCACATTGTTCGACCTCGGAACCGTCGCAGTTGAAGATGCGATATTTGAAATCTACCTCAGGCAGATCAGTGTTTTCCACAATCAGCAGTTGATCACAACCGATACCGTATTTGCGATCACACAGATGCATAACCTGCTCCGGAGTGAGCGCGAGAGACTGAGATACACCATCGAGTAAGACAAAGTCATTACCTAGGCCATGCATTTTTAAAAAATTGAGTTTCACTGGCTGGGCGCTTGGCTGAATCTGACATTCATAGTGTTAGTCTGGCACGCATGAGTCTACTAATAGACTCTCATGTTGCCATAGATCAGACAAGGCCTCACGACGTCGAATTATATTGACCTGCGCACCATCTACCAGCAGCTCACATGGCTTTTGCCGCGAATTGTAATTACTAGCCATAGTCATCGCATAAGCACCCGCAGACATAACGGCCAACACATCACCGCTGCCCAGTTCGGGTAAAAGTCGTGCTTTAGCTAAAAAATCACCGCTCTCACAGACGGGCCCGACCACATCATACTCACAGCTGTTGGCATCGGACTTATCTACCAGCGGCAATATTGTATGCCATGCCTGATAGAGCGCAGGTCGAATTAAATCATTCATAGCGGCATCGACCACGCTGAACTTATGCACGCTGGTATCTTTTATGTATTCAACACGGGTTAATAAAATGCCTGCATTAGCCACTAATGAGCGGCCCGGCTCAAGTACCAGCTGATAGTCAGTGCCCTCAAATAAAGGCAGAATCTGCGCTGCAAACGCGTCAAAAGCAGGAGGAGATTCTTGCTCATAAGTCACGCCAAAGCCGCCACCCAAATCAATATGCTTAAGCTTGATGCCCATGCGCTCTAACTCGGCAACGAATCTGAACACATGTTCTGCAGCCTGTCGATAAGGTGCGGTATCAGTAATCTGCGAACCAATATGACAATCTATACCAACCGCGCTAACCCAGGGATCATCAATGGTCGATTGATATAAACTCAGTGCCACTTCACTGGTGACACCGAACTTACTCTGTTTGAGTCCAGTAGATATATAAGGATGAGTTTGAGGATCAACATCAGGATTGATCCGTACCGACACACGGGCTGGCATTTTCATCTCAGCAGCGATGGTCTGAATACGACTCAACTCATACTCTGATTCAATATTGATACATCCAATCTGATGATAAATTGCAGCACGTATTTCATCCTCACGCTTAGCTACACCTGAAAACATGACCTTATTAGCCGCGCCACCAGCGGCGAGCACTCGCTCTAACTCGCCAACAGATACAATATCGAAGCCCGCTCCCCATGCAGCCAACAACTGTAGGATTGCGATATTCGAATTCGCTTTAACCGCGTAACATGGCAGACAGTCATGCCCAGCGAATGCACCTGTGAGCAGATCCCATTGCGCTTTGATAGCGGCCTTTGAATAGACATAACAAGGTGTGCCAAATTCGGTGACCAGCGTGGGTAAAGCCACATCTTCTACGTGCAAGATATCTTGGCGGTACTCAAAACCATTAAAATGTCTCATAGCATTATGTCAATTTTTCATGCCGCATTTATTCAGATACGACGCTAGCCGCAGCTTCTGGTAGGTAGAGATCCCCTGATTGACCACAGCTTGAGACAGTGAGGACGCCAGCCAGCAGGAGTGGAATTAATGTCAGTCTAATCAAGATAGTGGCCCTAGTAGTAATTAAAGGATATGCGATAAGATAAACTACACCTTGTCTGATCAGCATTATAGCCCCCTAGCTAAACAAGTAACACATATGTACCAACTGGAATATATAGAAATAAATCGCGGCCAGCAGCCAGATGCGCTGGTGATCTGGTTACATGGTTTGGGTGCGGATGGATATGACTTCAAGAGCTTAATTGAACAATTGCCTCTACCAGATGCGCTGGCGATTAAGTTTGTTCTGCCGCATGCCCCGGTATTACCCGTGACACTCAATAACAGCGCCCCAATGAATGCTTGGTATGATATATATTCACTGCAGGAAAACTCGCCTGAGGATGAAGCAGGGATCAATCTGGCCATGCACAGCGTGGAGAATCTGATCAGCACTCAATTCAGTCACTATCAAGCGCAGCGCATTATTATTGCCGGCTTTTCTCAAGGTGGCGCGGTGGCACTGCACTGCTACTTACATGGCTCAGTTGAGATAGCCGGCGTGCTAGCACTGTCCACGTATTTGCCCTTGAAAGATACGTTAGCAGACCTGCAAGCCACGCGTTTGGCAAGCAAAGATATTTTTATGGCGCATGGCGAAGCAGATGAAATATTGCCGCTCAGTTATGCCACGCGTTCGCGAGATGCGTTGATGGCACAAGGTGTTCATGTCGACTGGCATCAATATCCGATGGCACACAATCTGTGTAACCAGGAGATCGATGATTTATCTGTCTGGTTGAGCAATAAACTCAGTTAATCGAGGGATGCACGTGCCGCGCTGATTTGTTGTTGCACTTGGTCAGGGCAGGTACCACCAACTAGATTCTTGGATTGTGCCGAACCCGCTGCTGATAGTACTGCATACACATCCTCACCAATAACTGTTGACAAGGCCTGATATTCAGCCAAGTCTAGCTCTGCTAATTCTTTACCCTGGTCAATCGCAATGCGCACAGCGCGGCCCACGATTTCGTGAGCATCCCTGAAAGCGACACCTTTGGAAACCAGATAATCAGCCAGATCAGTAGCCGTGGCATAGCCTTTATTCACGGCCAGTGCCAGTTGTTGATGTTTGAATTGCACGTGCGGCACCATATCGGCATACACACGCAAACAGCCTTTGACTGTGTCTATGGTGTCGAACAGAGGCTCTTTATCTTCCTGATTATCCTTATTGTAGGCCAGAACCTGCGATTTCATGAGGGTCAATAGCGACACTAAATGACCAAATACACGCCCGCTCTTGCCACGCACTAACTCAGGCACATCGGGATTTTTCTTTTGCGGCATGATCGATGAACCGGTACAAAAACGATCAGGTAACTCAATAAACTCAAACTGTTGCGACGCCCATAACACCAATTCTTCTGACATACGTGACATATGCATAAGTAAAATAGCGGCAAAGGAACAAAATTCAATCGCAAAATCACGATCGCTTACAGCATCCAGAGAATTGCGTGACAAAGTATCAAAACCAAGTTGCTCTGCGACATACTGGCGATCAAGTGGAAACGGTGTGCCAGCCAAGGCCGCTGAGCCTAACGGCATACTATTGAGCCTGGCTCGACAATCAGCTAAGCGTGATCGGTCACGCGTAAGCATCTCGAACCAAGCCATCATGTGATGACCTACAGTGATCACTTGCGCCACTTGCAAATGGGTGAAGCCAGGCATCAATGTATCCGACTCTTGTTCCGCTATCCCGAGAATCGCGTTTTGCAGGCGCTTTAACTCTGCATCGATGGTGTCACATTGCGCGCGCAGGTACAGTCTGATGTCGGTCGCCACTTGATCATTACGCGAGCGACCCGTATGCAGCTTTTTGCCGGGCTCACCAATCTTCTCAACCAAGCGAGCCTCTATATTCATGTGCACATCCTCTAAATCAACCCGCCAAGCAAACTGACCAGTCTCTATTTCCTGCTGAATCTCATCCAGCGCGGTGAGGATGGAGGCACACTCCTGCTCACTGAGAATGTCTATTTTCGCAAGCATACGCGCATGGGCTTGTGAACCAGCAATATCGTGGGCATACATGCGCTGGTCAAAGCTTACTGAAGCAGTGAACTCCTCTACAAAGGCATCGGTAGACTCAGTAAAACGTCCACCCCAAGTTTTATTTTTAATTTCTTTATCAGACATGAGTGTTTGCTTGCGTTAGATAGATCGGAATATATCCTCTATGACGCTATACTGTAAACCGACACCTGAGTGAACTGCTGGCGATCAAGCATGAAAAATGTCCATAAATCAGAATCAGAAGAAATCGGATTTCTGCCCAACTTTTCCAGTCCACGCATAATTAGTATTACTCTGATTGGCGCCATATTACTGGCCATTATGTTTACCCTTGTGAGCACGCCAAGAGACGGAGATTTATGGAATACCCTACCCACACTGATTGTATTCATGGTGTCTATTGCCGTCGGGATTATCATTATCCTGAATATTGCACGTAATACGCTTGCTGGATTACAACCGCAGGCGTTAGCTATCAGCTGCTATTGTTTGAGTTTGCTAGTGACCTATGCGGTCTCAGTGTGCGCACTATGGACGAGCGAAGTTAATTTAATATCGCAGCATGAATCTATCCTCTGGAATTTTTTTGTCTTACGTAATTTACTCATCAGCAGTATTGTTTGCGCAGTCTCCTTACGCTACTTCTACGTCCAGCATCAATGGAAATCAAACATCCAAACTGAGGCACGCTCCAGAATTCAGGCCTTACAAGCACGCATACGTCCACATTTTTTGTTCAATAGTATGAATACTATTGCCAGTTTGACGGTATCAGACCCGCACAAAGCAGAACAAGCCGTGCTGGATTTAGCTGATTTATTTCGTGCCTCGCTGGGACAACAGGATCGTATTCCTTTGCAAGCGGAACTGAATTTCATCCGCCGTTACATTGATATTGAGGCACTGCGATTGGGCGAACGTTTAAACATTGAATTTAACTTGCAAGATAATCTCAGTTTGAACACACTAGTGCCAGCGTTAATTATTCAACCATTAGTTGAGAACGCTATTTATCATGGCATCGAACCACTGACAGCGGGCGGCACAGTCAAGATCGCTGTTGCCAGCACAGCACGGGAGCTGATTATCAGTGTGACTAACCCGATTCCTCAAGAGCGCGACCCGCAACGCTCAGGTAATAAAATGGCTCAGGATAATATTCGCCAGCGTTTGCAACTTGCGTACGGCGGTCAGTCAAAAATGGTTATCTCTGCCACTGAACAAGACTATACAGCCAGCTTTAATATTCCGTTAGATGGTAAATAAGTCACTATCACTGAGGACGATTATGAAAGTGCTAATTGTTGATGACGAGCCCCCAGCGAGAGATCGTCTGGAGCATATGATTGCCAGCATGGATAACATGCAGGTCTGCGGCCAGGCGGCGCATGGCTTGGAGGCGGTTAATATGGTGCAAAGCTCCCAGCCTGACATCGTGCTGATGGATATTCGAATGCCTGGCATGGATGGCTTGGAGGCGGCACGTCATCTGAGCGAAATGGATGAACCTCCCGCTATCATCTTCACTACCGCATTCAGTGAACATGCCTTGGAGGCCTATGACGCAAACGCAGTGGATTATTTAGTTAAGCCTATACGCCAGGAAAAACTCGAAAAATCATTGGCTAAGGCGCGCAAATTATCTAAGGCGCAGATCGTCGCGCTCGATATGCAGACCAATAATATCGGTCGCAGTCATATCTGCGCCCGGGTTCGAGGTAATCTGGAATTGATCTCGGTCGACAATGTCATTTACTTTCTGGCCGATCAAAAATACATCACTGTCAGACACAAAGATGGTGAAGTTCTCATCGAAGATGCCTTGAAAAGCTTAGAATCAGAATTTGATAGTCGTCTATTGCGTATTCACCGCAACGCATTAGTCAGCACAAAGTTCATCACGGGGATGGAAAAACAATCTGACTCGCGCTTTGTCGTGACATTTACGGGTATTGATGACAAACTCGAAATCAGCCGTCGACATGTGGCGGAAGTACGGAAATTCCTGAAGCTGAAGTAGTCTTCA
>DDIE01000080.1:17076-18973 GCA_002338385.1 Proteobacteria bacterium UBA1858 | reverse complement strand
TTGGCACGCATAACAATAGCGACGCGCGAGAGTCAACTCGCACTCTGGCAAGCGCATGAAGTAGCACGCTTGTTGAGGCATCATCACCCGCATCTAGAAATTGAAATTCTGGGTATGACTACAGAAGGTGATCGCTTCTTGCAGGCCTCTCTGGCGAAAGCAGGTGGCAAGGGGCTGTTCGTAAAAGAATTAGAGAAGTGTCTGTTGGATAAAAGTGCTGACATCGCCGTGCACTCAATGAAAGATGTCCCGTTTGAGTTACCTCCAGGTTTACACATTCATACTATTCTGGCACGTGAAGATGCACGCGATGCTTTTGTATCCAAGCGCTATCAAACACTACAAGACCTACCAGAAAATGCAATTGTTGGGACCTCCAGCACGCGCCGTAGTTGCCAAATACGTGCGCTACGACCCGATTGTGATATCCAACCGTTACGGGGTAATGTTAATACACGTTTAGCCAAGCTGGATGCCGGTCAATATGATGCGATCATACTTGCGAGTGCTGGTTTGAAACGGCTAGGCTTTAATCAAAGAATTACTAGCTATCTGGATACCGAAATCAGTTTACCTGCCATAGGACAGGGGGCGATTGGTATCGAATGTCGACAAGGCGATAGCAATACTGAGGCTTTATTAGAACCATTACACGACCAACGCACTGCCAGAGCGGTCACCGCCGAGCGCAAAATTAGTACTGCACTGGCGGCGAACTGTCATTTACCCATCGCCGCCCATGCGACTGAGAGCGATGCTGAAATCAACTTGCGCGCCTTAGTTGGTTCCCTCGATGGCAAGCAGATCATTCGTGCTTGCCACAGTGGCGCAATCCAGCAGATGGAACAGATCAGTCAACAAGTCGCGGCTGATTTAATCTCGCAAGGTGCGCTGGAATTAATGGCCGCCGTTCCTGATTGACCAGCATTGGCATGAAATTAAGTGAGCTTAGCGTCGTCATCACGCGCCCACAGGCGCAAAGCCGATCGCTCAAGCAGAAACTTGATGCACTGGGGTGCCACACAATTTCCTGCCCGTGCATCCAGATCAAGGCTTTGAGTCCACAGCGCGTCCGCAGCGCATTGACTCAGCCGCTCAGCAGTTACGATCTGATTTGTTTTACCAGCCCAAATTCCGTCACTCATGGTTTGACTGCTCTACCTGAGCTGGAACAACTCCCCGCAAGCACACAACTTGCCGCCGTTGGCAAAACAACAGCACACGCTCTGCGCGCACAAGGCTTGCACAATATCACTGTTCCTGAAGTCAAAAATGACAGCGAGGGTTTACTGGCAATACTTGCGCAACAACCGCTTGCAGGTATGACAGGCTTGATTATTAAAGGTATGGGTGGGCGCGAATTATTGCGCATTGCCCTGCAACAGAGACACTGTACAGTGACTACCCTAGATGTGTATCAGCGCCTATTGCCTGAGCATCCAGTGCTTTTACCTGACCACATCGATGTCATTATGTTCACCAGTAGCGAGAGCGCGGAAAACTTTATCACCCTGTCTGCGACATCAGACCAGCAGCATTTGCTGACTTGTCAGACCCTGGTTGGTCATCCTAGAATTGGCGAGAAAGTAGCCTCTCTAGGCTTCAAAAAATTGCCTATAATAGCAGCCAGTCCGGCCGATCAAGACATGCTTACTGCTCTGCAACACTGGGCAGCCACATAGTGTATTTCGGTACAGGGTACTGTTTACCGACTGGAGAATTTGAGGATGACCGAGCAGAGTGAAGACACCACGCCGACCAATACTACTGAACCCGCTCAGGCTGTTAAAGACTCTGGGCAAACTAACAAAAAAAGCTATTTAAGTGATGCGGTTGCGGGCCTAACCCTGTTACTACTCGGCGGTTTGGGCGCTGGCGGGTATGCCTGGCAGAAAAC
>DDIE01000080.1:0-16775 GCA_002338385.1 Proteobacteria bacterium UBA1858 | reverse complement strand
GTATGCCTGGCAGAAAATACAAACTGCACTGAATGCCAACCAGCAAACCCTCAGTGGGCTTAATCAAGCTGTCCAGAACTTACAAAGCGATGCGCCGATGCGCAAATTTTCCGCACAAGTAGATGAGAAATTCAACCATAACCAACAGCAATTTGAGGCCCTCAGTCAGCAGCTGGAGGCCTTGCAACAGAGCCAAACGATCACCACTGCAAAAGCTGATCTTACGCACGCCAAGGTCATGGCTGACGCCTATGACTGGATGCTGTTAGAGGCCTCACATTTATTACGTATTGCGCAACATCGACTGCTACTCGCGCGTGATTTCAACTCGGCCAGCGCGGCACTGCATGCTGCCGATAAGCGTCTCACAGACATCGATGCCAGTGGTCTCATTCCGATTCGAGCGTCTATCAATCAGCAAATCCAAATCCTGGCAAACTTCCCGCATCCAGATTACATCGCGTTACAACTGGCACTTGATAATCTAATGCATGACCTCAAGTCAGGTTTAATGGCGATCAGCGAGCAGAACAGTGCGCCTGAATCCACCTCAACTATGGATGAAGATCCTGCAGTGATACTGGAGGATGAACTGGTGACTGCCACGCAGGAATTTCTCCTCAGTATGCTCGATTATGTGAAGTCGGTGTTCAACGATTCAGTCCAAGTCACCCGTGGTGAAGAGCAAGTGTCTGTCTTCATTGAGCAGCAAGAGCAACAACGCGCCTATGATTTTATGAGCTTGAAATTTTTAGCTGCCAGGCAGGCCATTACCAGTCGAGATGACGCAATCTATCAGCAAGAACTTGCCGCAGCACTACTGTGGCTAGAAAATAACGACGGTTACTCAAATAAAGCACAATTGATCACGACTATTAAGCAACTCATGCAGGCAGAATTACAACCCAGCTTACCTGACATTTCCCCACCTGAAGCACTCTTGGCTGACTATATTGCAACTCATGGAGCCTCAAAATGATTAAACAAATCAGTGGGATTTTATTAATTGGGCTCATTATCGCAGTGTGCGCCATGGTTGTGATGAGAGAGCCGGGCTTTGCTGTTTTCAGCTATGCTGATACCACCCTAGAGATTGCCCTTATTAATCTGTATTTTGGTGTTGTGATAGGTTTCATCTTGCTGTATTTCACATTTAGATTGATCGGTAAACTGATCCGTATCCCCGCGCAATTAAAAGCCCAACGTAGGCAGAAAACACGGCATGAAATTATGCAGGCATTAGAGGCTACTATTATCAACGCCTGCTTGCAGGACTGGGACAATGCGGTCAAGACGTGCACCCGGCATATAAAAGACAGTCCGATCAAACGCGCGCAACATATCCTTACTGCTTATTGTGCTCACCAAGCAGGCCATCATGGCATGCGCAACACCCACTTGCACAACCTTCGCTTATTGGACGAGTCAGATAAAGTCGCACTCAGCCTGGATGCGCAATATATGCTGGCTGATGGCAAGCCAGAAAAGGCGATTGCCTTACTTAAAAATGAGCCGCTGGCTGATTTAAACGACTTAAACACACTCACAAGTGCCTATCTTGCTCTAGTAGACACCCGCGAGGTGGAGCAGCTGTTACCGAAACTGTATCTGCGCAATAAAAACTCAACCCTAGCTGACTCAACCATCAATCATTGTCTGTTTTATCTAATCAATCTTTATCAACACAATAATATACAGGCGCCTCTGACTGAGCTGTGGAAGACCTACAGCCTAGCGATATTGGCTGACAATGCCCTGCTGGAGAAATACATAACCGCTCTGTATCAAGCGCATCAAGATATCTTGGCGGAGCAAATTATCGTCAGCGTGTTACAGCAAAATTGGAATGAGACATTAGTGCAAAGCTTCGGTCAGCTCAATATTGATAATGTTGAACAACGCATCAAGCAAGCTCAGCAGTGGCTAGCTGAACATAAAAATAGTGCAGGTCTGTTGCTTACCCTCGGCCGCCTGCACAAGCAACAGAAATTATGGGGACAAGCAAAAAGCTATCTTGAGGCGAGCCTCAGTCGCCGCCCATTGGTTGCCACGTATGCTGAATTATCTGAAATTCACGAACAGTTAAATGAAATTGCTGATGCACGTAGGTGTGCAAAAAAAGCACTCCACCTGGCCAGCGAAAACAGGCTCTGAAACGTGGATATTATTATTGGTTGTGGTTACCTAGGGCGCCAGCTATGTACACTATTGCCAGCGAGTCGCCGGCAGCAATTGCGCTGTCTTGTGCAGAGCCAAGCCAGTGCCGCTGCTCTCAAGCAAGCTGGCCTGCCCAGTGCATGTCTGGATCTAGATCACGTCAGCGCTAGCACCTGTGATCCTGATCTGAGTGACAGTGACATCTATTTCTTCGCCCCACCAAGCACGATTGATTGCCAAGACCATCGTATGCAAAGCTTTCTTGCTCTGTGTGCCGCGCACCCTCCGAGACGCATCGTTTATGTCAGCACCTCGGGCGTATACGGGGACTGCGGTGGTGCATGGGTGGATGAGACACAAACCTGCAAACCGCTGACAGAGCGTGCCAAAAGACGCCTGCATGCCGAGCAGAGCCTGATAAACTTTTGTACCACCACTGACTGCCAGTACATGATCCTGCGTGTCGGAGGAATCTACGGACCGGAGAGAATTCCACTGCAGCGCCTGCATGACATTACTGTAGTATGTCCGCAAGAGGCACCCTACAGTAATCGCATCCATGTCGCTGATCTGGCTCAGGTGTGTCTGAGTGCAATGCAAACGACCTATTGCAATCATATTTTTAATGTGGCGGATGGTCATCCAACATCGATGTCAGATTATTTTTTCAAAATTGCCGCGCGTGCAGGCTTAGCTGAGCCTCATTGTGTGCCTTTAGCCCAAGCTGAGCAGAGCCTTAGTCCGGCCATGCTGTCATTCATCAATGAATCTAAACGCTTGTGCATCGATAAGATGCTAGGATTACTTAAGGTCAAGCTGGCTTTCCCAGATTTACAATCTGGCCTGACTGATTGCTTTGAGAAACTGAATACACCATAATTTTGCTAATTATTTAACCGGCGTGACACACGCCTGATAAAAATTACTGTTCAAAATGTCGAAACATTTCCTTATCAGTTTTGCCAGCTTGTTGATGATCTGGTTACTATTGTCTGGCTATTTCAAGACCACTCTGCTGGTGCTGGGGGTATTGTCATGTCTGTTAGTCACTGCTCTGTGCTTGGCACTGAAAGTGTATCACTCTCATTGTGAACGCTTGCTGATCAATCTAAAACTACCATTTTATCTCCCCTGGCTCTTTCTTGAGATCATAAAATCGAATCTACATGTCGCCTGGTGCATTATCACTGGTCGTATTCAACCGCAAACACTCAAGCTCAAAGTCAATCAAAAAACAGCCACCGGTATTGCCATCCATGCCAATAGCATCACATTGACACCGGGCACTATTAGTGTCGATATTGAACACGACCAATTACTTGTGCACGCACTGACAGACACAACCGCAGCCTCGGCAAAAACAGGCGCAATGGATGCTCAAGTCTGTCGCTTAGAGGGGCGAGGATGATGCTTGCTGCAGCCTTGGTCGCACTCATGATTGTGATGCTGATGTTATTGCTACGCGCCAGCTTGGGCCCGACGCTATACGACAGAATAATGGCCATCAACGCATTTGGCACAACGACTGTATTGGCACTAGCGGTGTTGGGATTTTTTATGGGTCGCCCCAGTTTCATGGACATTGCATTGCTGTACGCATTAATCAACTTCATCGGGACCCTAGCCATCCTGAAGATATATCGCTTTGGTGATCTCGGCCAACACGATGAAGAACAATAATAAAGTACTTAACGATGCCATTGAATGAAATTGTTAGTGCGGTCTTTATTTCAGGTGGCCTGATTTTCTGTCTGATAGGCGCTTATGGTGTTATTACTATGCCTAATTTCATTACGCGCGTGCATGCATCAAGTCTGATCGATAGCCTGGGTGCATTGTTATTGATTATTGGTTTAGTCATTCATGCCGGTGTCACACTCACCAGCCTTAAGTTAATTATTATTCTGATACTCTTGTTCATCACTGGTCCAACGGCAGTTCATGCGCTGGTTAATGCCGCCCTGTATGACCAGCGAACTCACATAGAACCAAACAATAAAAAGAGATAGTCATCGAACATTTAGTCCCCATATTCTTTCTTAGTCTGCTGGCGATGACTGCGCTTATGATCATCAATATGCGCAATATCCTCTCTGTCATCATGCTGGGTGGGATATACAGCTTAATTTCAGCAATTCTATTTGTCGTGCTGGATGCAGTGGATGTCGCATTTACCGAGGCCGCTGTTGGTGCGGGCATATCAACCGTACTATTTCTTAGCGCTTTTGCCATCACGGGTAAGCATCATGATCTCAAACGGCGTAATCATTTTCCTGCCCTCCTAGCCGTGTTGGTGATGGGTGCAGGACTGATGTATTCAACCTTGGATATGCCTGCCTGGGGTGACGCCGAGGCCCCGGTTCATCAGCATGTCGCGCCGCGCTATTTAGAGGATAGTTATGCTGAAGTTGGCGTACCTAATATTGTCACTTCAGTGCTGGCCAGTTATCGCGGCTTTGATACCTTAGGCGAGGTCACTGTAGTATTCACCGCGCTGATCGCAGTTTTATTATTACTTGGCGCTATCAGAGAGGATGAGGATCAGTCATGAAGAAAAATCCTATCCTGCGTGAGACCAGTCATGTCCTCATCCCGGTAATATTGTTGTTCGCACTATACGTGCAATTCCATGGTGATTATGGCCCAGGAGGTGGTTTTCAAGCCGGTGTAATATTCGCCAGTGGCATCATTTTGTATGTGTTGCTGCATGGTATTAAGAAAACAGAAAAGATTATTTCTCTCCAGACCACTAAGTTGCTAGCCGCCCTAGGGTTGCTTATTTATTGTGCCGTCGGTGTGGCCGGAATGTTACTGGGTGGACTCTTCCTTGAATACAATGTTCTGGCAGCGGATCCTGTTGCTGGACAACATTGGGGAATCTTATTTATTGAATTAGGTGTGGGTATCACAGTGGCAAGTGTCATTCTTGCTGTTTTCTATGCTTTCGCGAAATTTGAAAAATGATTAGTGCTCTGATTAATGATCTGTATGCGTATTGGATAAGTGTGCTGCTGATGATGGCTGGTTTATATATCGTTATCGACCACAGCAATTTATTTAAAAAACTTGTCGGCCTGAATATCTTTCAGACATCGGTCTTTATTATGTTCATCGCCATGGGCAAAGTTGACGGTGGTACCGCGCCCATCATCGAAAAGGGCTACACAGTTTTTTCTAATCCGTTACCGCATGTATTAATTTTAACTGCCATTGTCGTGAGTATTGCAACCACCTCTGTTGGTTTAGCTTTAGTCGTTAAAATCAATAAGCATTACCAGTCGGTGGATGAACAAGAAATTGAAAAAATAGAGTTGCAAGAATGATAGTGTCAGCGCACTTGCCTGTAATACAAGTCATCATTCCTCTGATTGCCGCACCAGTCTGCAGCCTGTTACCTAAGAGTCGTATCGCCTGGATATTTACCAGCTTAATCAGTGTGGCAACGTTCTTGGTATCCATCGCCATCACGCTGCAAGTCAATACTATCGGCCTGCTGAGTTACAATATGGGTAACTGGCCAGCCCCATGGGGCATCAGCTATTACATCGACCACTTGAGCGCCCTCTTGCTGGTATTAATCAGTGCCATCGCCTGCATCACTTTGATCTCATCCAGAGCACTACTAGAACAGGAGATTCCTGCGCACAAACGCAGCCTATTCTATACTGCATTTTTACTTTGTATGACTGGCTTATTGGGTATCGTAGCGACCGGTGATGCGTTCAATGTATTTGTATTTCTGGAAATCAGTTCCTTATCCGCGTATGCGTTAATTGCCATGGGACGTGATCGCAAGGCATTGATGGCGGCTTATCAATATCTGATCATGGGTACCATAGGCGCTACCTTTATTTTGATTGGCATCGGCTTGCTGTATATGCAAACTGGCACTCTGAATATGCTGGATTTACACCAGCGTATTTCTACGATAGCAAGTTTTCGCAGTGTGCATGCCGCTTTTGCATTTTTTACAGTGGGCATCTTTTTGAAGCTGGCATTATTCCCGTTACATCAGTGGCTGCCTAATGCCTACACTTACGCACCTTCAGCGGTGAGTATATTTTTAGCTGCCACGGCAACTAAAGTAGCACTTTATTTGCTCTATCGAGTGTTTTACACCCTATTCGGGTTTGAATTTTCGTTCGAGGTATTACACCTCAGCAGCATATTAATGCCGCTATCCATCATCGCTGTGATTGTGAGTTCACTGGTGGCCATTTTCCAGACTGATGTTAAACGCATGTTGGCTTATTCTAGTCTAGGCCAGATCGCCTACATGACCTTAGGTATTTCCTTACAGACTCAAGCGGGCCTGATTGCCAGTATTATTCATTTGTTTAATCATGCCTTTATCAAGGGTGCCTTGTTTATGTGTCTGGCGTGTTTAGCCAGTAGCATTAAAACCACACAATGCCAGGGTCTGGCAGGAGTGGGGCGCAGCCATCCATGGGTATGTGCTGCCTTCGTGCTGGGTGGCCTCGCATTGATAGGTATACCGCCCACCTCAGGCTTTATCAGCAAGTGGTACTTGGTATCAGCGATCTTCGAGTCATCCTCTTGGTGGTTGGCGATTATTGTTATGTTCACGTCCTTGTTAGCAGTTGTCTATGTCTGGCGAGTCGTCGAGCAAATGTACTTTCGCGAACCGACTTCTGAATTAGTGAGTCTGCATGCAACCCCGCGTCTTCTGCTGGCCGCTACCTGGTTGATGATTTTTTTGACTGTTTACTTTGGTATTGATAATCGTTACCCCGTGAGTATGGCCAGTGCCGCTGTGGAGTCACTGTTATAATGAATCTTAATATTGCCATTGCCGCCAGCCTGTTGACTCCCGTGTTCGGTGCCATGCTTATTTTCCTGTTGCGAAAATACCGGCGCATGGTAGAAATTATTTTCGTAGCCAGTGCTATGGTATTACTGCTGATCACAGTGTACATACTTAATTCCGACGCACACCTCTCCGATCAAGTCGTCCGCTTGTATCCAATCATTGCCGGTATTCCTCTGGCATTTCACGTTGAGCCGCTGGGACTGTTATATGCCATGGTTGGCGCTGCACTCTGGCTGGTGACAACTATTTATGCCATCGGCTACATGAACGCTAATAAAGAAAAACATCTAGCCCGATTTTATATCTGCTTTTGTATTGCCATGGCAGCGGTGATGGGGATCGCTTATGCGGCAAATTTACTCACTCTGTTTATCTTTTACGAAGCACTGACATTCAGTACTTATCCGCTGGTTGCTCATAAAGGTAACGATAGCGCTAAAAAAGGTGCACGTACTTATCTGGGTATCTTACTGACCTCTTCGATAGGCTTTTTATTGGTCGCCATCTTGTGGACGTGGCAACTGACAGCCAGCTTGGATTTCACCGTCGGGGGTATTCTCGCGGGTCAGCTCTCCGATGGCTTGCTATTGATTCTGTTTAGCTTGTTTATTTTAGGTATTGGTAAAGCGGGACTGATGCCATTCCATCGCTGGCTCCCTTCTGCCATGGTTGCCCCGACACCTGTCAGTGCACTATTACACGCTGTTGCAGTAGTGAAGGCAGGTGTGTTCTGTGTATTAAAAATTAGTGTCTATATTTTTGGCTTAGATGTACTGCATGCTACAGGGGCCAGTACAGCGATTATCTGGCTGGCAACACTCACCATGCTGCTGGCATCACTAGTGGCTATCCAGCAAGATAACTTAAAAGCACGCCTCGCCTATTCAACCATAAGTCAGTTGGCTTATATTGTCTTGGGTGCTGCTTTAGCCACAACTGTCAGTATGGTCGGTGCCAGCCTACATTTGGTCACCCATGCCGTTGGCAAGATTACTTTATTCTTTTGCGCCGGAGCCATTTATACCGCAAGCAAGAAAACCAATATCAGTGACATGCAAGGTATAGGCTACAGTATGCCTATCACGATGACTGCATATACCATCGCTGCATTGAGTATTATTGGCCTGCCGCCTCTGGCGGGTAGCTGGAGTAAATGGTTTTTAATCGATGGCGCGTTGAGTGCCAGTCACGTGCTGATTGCTGGCGCATTTCTTGTGAGCACGCTATTAAACATAGTGTATCTCATGCCTATTAGTATTCAGGCTTTTTCGCTCAAGCCAAACGCAAATAAACCGCGACTGCAAGAGGCGCCCAAGGCACTGCTGCTGCCACTGTCTGTGACTGCAATTTCATGCTTAGCGCTGTTTTTCCTAATGCCTTATATTTATCATTTTCTTCAATCACTTGACTAAAGCACTATGCTCGAGAATAAGAAGTTTATAAATACATTAATCTACTTGCTCTATGCGATCTGTCTGGGCTTGCTATGTGCAGATATATTCCATCATAAACATGGTCATTTTGCATTTGAGGAGTGGTTTGGTTTTTATGCTTTTTATGGATTTTTAGCCTATCTAATTATCGTCAACTGTGCCAAGTTATTGCGCAAATTAGTTCAGCGTGACGAGGACTACTATGACTGAGTTCACTTGGCTACAGCTGCTCAGTCATCCGGGATTTATTCTCATCCTCGGCGCGTGTTTAGTGGCTCTGCTACCCCAGCGTTTACGACCGCTGAGTAGTTTACTCCTGCCCATCGTGGCACTGGTCTCTTTTCTAGGTTTGCCGCGCACATTAGCCACTGAGTTCTGGCTGATGGGTTATCAATTACATCCCATACATATTGATGGCCTGAGCTGGATTTTTACTTTGATCTTCATCATCGCAGCATTTATCAGCGCCTTATATGCTTTCCATAATAAGGATCGTATCGAGCAAATTAGTGTCCCTATTTATGCCGGCTCTGCGATAGCTGCAGTATTAGCAGGTGACTTATTGACACTGTTTATTGCCTGGGAGATGAGTGCGCTATCGTCAGCCATTATAATTTTTGCCGGGCGCAGCTCAGCTGCTCAAAAAGCAGGTCTGCGCTATCTGTTGTTTCATATTCTGTCTGGATTGTGTCTCTTGCTGGGAAGTCTGATCCATTATCATAATCATCAGAGTTTGGCGTTTACCAGCATGCAGCTGAGCACGCTGGCAGGCATGTTAATTTTCATCGCGTTTGCTATCAAATGTGCCTTTCCTTTATTACATAACTGGTTACAAGACGCTTATCCACACGCCAGCCCGACTGGCACCGTGGCCTTATCTGCATTCACGACTAAACTGGCTGTTTATTGTTTGGCACGCGCTTATGCCGGCACAGACTCACTGATATGGATAGGGGCAATTATGACCACCTTCCCTATTTTCTTTGCCGTCATAGAAAACGATTTGCGTAAAGTTTTAGCCTATAGCCTGAATAATCAACTGGGCTTCATGGTCGTTGGTATTGGTATCGGTACGGAACTGTCTTTAAATGGCACGGCTGCGCATGCCTTCTGCCATATTCTCTATAAGGGATTGTTGTTTATGAGTATGGGGGCGGTATTACATCGTGTCGGTACAGCCAAGGCTTCACAATTAGGCGGTTTATATAAGTCTATGCCGTGGACTGCTGGCTTTTGTATTATTGGTGCCATGTCTATTTCAGCCTTCCCTTTATTCAGTGGCTTCATCGCCAAGGGCATTATTTTGTATTCTGTCGCCGAACAGGGCTATTGGTTGATCTGGCTAGTGTTATTGTTCGCCTCGGGCGTGCTTGATCAATCCGGGATCAGAGTCCCCTTCTTCAGCTTTTTTGCCCATGATTCAGGTATACGCTGCAAAGAAGCACCGACTAACATGTTGTTAGCGATGGCACTTACCGCCTCCGCCTGCATTTTGCTTGGTGTGTTTCCTGGACTTTTATACCAGTATCTTCCCTATAGCATGGAGTACCATCCCTATACCTTTGACCATGTGATCACTCAGTTACAACTGTCATTTTTTGCCATACTGGGCTTTGTGGTGTTATTTAGGAATGGCTGGTACCCCGCTCAGATCCGTGCGTTAAATCTCGATAGTGACTGGCTGTATAGAAAACCAATGTATGCACTGACCCAAGGTCTAGCGCGGGTATTTTCAGTGTTATTGGTGGGCTGGCAAAGCCTCAGGCAGACCTTGGCACATCGAGTCATTGATCAGCTGGAACGATCAAACGGGCCACATAGCGGTATTGCTCGTGGCACCTCGGTCGGCAATATGGTGATCTGGGTGTCCTTGTTATTGAGTGCCTGCCTAGTCATCTACTTCGTATATTAATGCAGGCTATTGCTGATTCTGCTCTCTGACTCTGTCAGTGCTGGTGTGCCATGATGACCCACCATCTTCCAACCATGTTGTTCTGTTTGATGATATATATTGGTGGCATAGACTACGCCTAAATCACGATTATCTACCCGCAGCAGCTCTTTCACTGTATGAATCGCTGTGCGCGTATCCTGTTGGTAGCCAACTTCACTCACCTGAATGTTGATCTCTTCTTTACCAGCAAATATATGTGCCCAACTGGCAATAATCAGATCGAAACTATAAATGCGTGAAGAACCCGGATGGATACAGAATACATCATCTGTGTTTTGCCAAACCTGTTTCATTAACTCAATATCATGCGCACGAAAAGCTTGATAAAATGCCTCTTCAGCTTGCATGGAGTCAGTATAGCTAATATCTATATTTTTCAATCAATGCCTCTCATTAAAGTATGTCAATTAAGTGCGCTCAGTGGCGTAGGATCATTAGGCTTTTATATTACAGAAGTCACACCCGCACGTAATATATTTATTGTTGTTAAAGACGATCAATTATACGCTTATGAGAATCGTTGCCCACACACTCATGCGCCTCTGGAGTGGTCTCCACATCAATTCCTTAATACGAGTAAAGATCATATTCAATGCGCCAATCACGGCGCCTTATTTGAAATTGCCAGTGGTCGTTGTGTCTATGGTCCATGCCTTAATCAGTCGTTAGCCAGAGTAGCAGTAGAAATTTCACAAGGCAGTGTATACCTTATCCTGGAGTAGTGACCGCAAACATCCCAGTCCAACCTGACACGTTCTAGTGGCCAGCACACGCCTGACTTGAGGTGACACTCATCTGTCACCGGCACAGCGTTAGGTCGCACATTGGCGTCACTCAGCTGGCTATGCTTGCCAAACCGGTCACACAGTAGACTGCCATGCAAATGGCTGGACTGAGTGTCAGACTAGCAGTAAAATCACAGCCTTGTGACCGGACAGTCGTCGCCTCGACCTGAAATAGTGGTGCACAATTATGGGTCAACACGACCTCAGAACATTTAGCATAGGTAAACCATGAATACAGCAACGGCTAATATAGTCATTCTCATCGCTTGGGGCTTGACGATTGCACTGGTGGCCCAAATACTGGGCGGCACTTTTGAAAGTGGTCGCAGTTGCCAAACAACGTGCGTCAGTGTGATGTATTACAGCTCAATCGCACTCGCATTAATCGGTTCGGCGCTAAGTTTTATGCAAGCACGCAAGCCTCAATCCGGCATCATCATAAAATTATCTTTTCTTGCGGGTCTGGGATTACTTGGCATTCTGTTCGGAATTATGTTCATTGGCATGCTGTTCACTTAAGCATTAACGTAATCTATTGCTTTGCCAAGCCAGCGTCTTAACAGTATCTCTACACGCTGAGGATGTTTCTCCAATAACCACTGAGCGGCTTTGCTCACCTGTGGTAATAATGCCAAGTCCTGACTTAAATCAGCAATTCGCATGTGCGTATCACCCGATTGCTTGGTGCCCATGACCTCTCCTGGTCCACGTAATTCGAGGTCTATGCGTGCTAACTCAAAACCATCACTGCTAGTGCGCAAGGCATCCAGTCTCTTCTTGGCATTATTAGTCAGGGGATTCTTATACATCAACACACAACTACTTTGTTTTTCGCCACGTCCTACACGACCCCGCAGTTGATGCAACTGGGCAAGTCCGAAGCGCTCTGCATTTTCAATTATCATTAAGCTGGCATTGGCCACATCCACACCCACCTCTATGACCGTAGTCGCGACTAATACATGAATTTTTTTTTCAATGAATGCCTGCATCATCTGCTCCTTTTCTACAGACTTCATTTTTCCGTGTAATAGACCAATATTAAGCTCTGGCATTTGTTGTTGAAGCAACTCATAGGTGGCGCTCGCGGCACGACTTTGCAGACTCTCAGATTCTTCAATCAAACTACACACCCAGTATGCTTGCGCGCCTTGCTGACAGGATGCGTTAATGCGCTCGATAACCTCAGAACGGCGTTGTTCAGGAATTGTTACGGTAGTGATAGGCTTGCGCCCAGGTGGTAGTTCATCAATCACTGAATAATCAAGATGCGCATACATACTCATCGCCAGTGTCCTGGGAATTGGTGTCGCCGTCATAGTGAGTTGATGTGGATAATAACTCTCAGCGTTACCCTTGCGTGTTAACTGCAAGCGCTGCTGGACACCAAAGCGGTGCTGTTCATCTGTAATGCTGAGTGCTAGGTTATCGAACTCCACACCCTCCTGAAACAAGGCATGTGTACCAACCACGACTGCAGCCGTGCCAGATGAAATTAAAGCTAACATCTCACGCTTCTTTTTTGTTGCTAGGGATGAACTCAACCAGGCAACTTGTATACCTAGCGGCAGCAATTGTTCGGTGAAAAATCGGAAATGCTGCTCTGCCAGTAACTCGGTAGGCGCCATGAAAGCGGCCTGGTAATTGTTCTCTACCGCAAGCAGACAGGCAGTTAATGCCACCACTGTTTTGCCACTCCCCACATCACCCTGAACCAGTCGCATCATCGGGATACCCTGCGCCATATCATCAGTGATTTCTTGCAGCACTCGCGTTTGTGCAAGCGTGAGTTTAAAGGGCAACTGAGCTAGAAAAGTTTGGCTTAATCGGCCGGTCGCCCGGAGTGCTACCGCACGCCGCTGATTACTGAGCAGTCGTACTTTCATCATACTCAAGTGGTGAGCAAGTAATTCTTCAAACACCAGGTATTGTTGGCCTTGTGTTTGTCGCCCCAAGATAGCTTGCTTGTCCGCATCCGCATGCGGCCTGTGCATGCCATGCAATTCCTGCAGTATATCGGGCGCGGGTGCGGGTAATTCCGGCCAGTCCTCTAATACTCCTTGAAAGACCACGTCTGCCTGCGCAGCCCACTGCAGTGCTTGCTCGATCAGACTGTTAATTCTTTTTTGATGTAAGCCTTTAGTTGTTGAATAGACTGGCTCTAGTGTGTCAGGTAGCACAAGCTGCTCATCATGTTGCAGGATTCGATACTGCGGATGAATCATCTCAATACGCTGACCGACTTTTCGCGCCTCGCCAAAACATATCAGGCGTGTGCCATCCGCAAGTCCTCTGAGTTGGCTTTGATTAAAATGAAAGAAGCGTAAGCTTATTTCACCTGTTTGATCATGTAAGGTTGCCGTCATCATCCGTCGACGACCAAATACCACCTTAGCATTGAATACTTCACCCACTAACTGTACGTCAGTATTTAGGGTGAGATCTGCAATTGTAGTGATGCGCGTTCGATCGTTATATCTGATGGGCAAGTGAAATAGCAGATCATAAATCGAGTTGATATTGAGTGTGGCAAGATTCTCTTGCGCTTTAGCCGTCATACTCGGCAAGTCTTTGAGATCACTCATGGTTGATCAGATAAACGCTGTAGGTTTAGCTATGCTTATAATTCCAAGACGGCATCCATTTCAACCAAAGCGGCTTTCGGTAATGCTGCTACACCAATTGCAGCACGCGCAGGATAAGGTGCCGTAAAGTAAGTGGCCATTATCTCATTTACTTTTGGGAAGTGAGTAAGGTCAGTCAAGAAAATATTCAACTTAACAACATTCGCCAGACTGCCGCCAGCGGCCTGCGCAACTGCCGAGAGATTGTCAAAAACCTGTATGATCTGCGCATCTATATCTGCACTTACCATTTCCATGCTGGCGGGCACGAGCGGAATCTGACCCGAGCAATACACGGTATGACCAACCTGCACAGCTTGCGAATAAGTGCCTATTGCTTGCGGCGCCTTATCCGTTGAAATTATGATTTTTTCCACACTTAATCTCCTTATTAGTAAGTCTAGTGGCGTATCCGCATCACTTTAAAGACATGCGGTATGCTGCGCAAGATACGCATAATCCTGGCCAGATGCTTTCTATCCTTAACACTTAACAAGAATGTGATAGTGGTACTGGCATCATCCTGATCTTCAAGCTCGAGATTCTCAATATTCGATTCCTCATTGGCAATCTTAGCTGCTAATGAAGCTAATACACCTCGCTGGTTCGCTGTTTGTACCCGCACTTCAACATGGAAGTCTTGAATATGATCATCTGACCATGACAGTGTAATCCCTTTATCTTTGAATACATTTTTACTGTCAAAATTTCGACATGTTTCTCGGTGTACAACCAGACCTTTACCACGGGTCATAATCCCAATGATGGGGTCACCCGGTATGGGGTGACAACATTTAGCATAATTGACCACTACACCTTCCGTGCCCTGGATGGATAAGGGAACCTGCTTTCTGGCTAATTCATTTTTTGCTTGATCTGCGCTGATTACTGAAACATTTCTGACTAATAATTCTGCCAGTTGTTCACCTAAACCAATGGCTACATATAACTCATCTATAGTTTTGACATTAGCTACTTTGAGAATCCGCTTAATATCGGTCTTGCTGATATCCTCAGGTGTTTTTTGATACCACGCTAATGCATTGTCAAACAAACGCTCACCTAATTCGATAGCCTCTTCTGATTGTAAATGTTTAAGATAGTCACGGATATTAGTTCTGGCTTTGCTGGTGACCACAAAATTAAGCCAGCTAGGCTTCGGTCGGGCACTTGGATTAACCATTATTTCGATCGTTTGTCCGCTTTGGAGCGTTGCACTTAGAGGTGAGATACGCCGATCTATTTTGACTGCAAAGCATGTGTTGCCTAGATCTGAGTGAACTGCATAGGCGAAATCCACCGCTGATGATCCTCGTGGCAAGGCTATGATGTCACCAACGGGTGTGAACACATAAATCTCATCCGGGAATAAGTCGACTTTGACAGTTTCAAAAAAGTCGATTGAGCTGACAGCATTATCTTGCATTTCTTCAATATCGCTTAACCACTCATGAGTTGATTCTGCTGGTGGCAGGATAGATCCTCTATCGTTAAGACTTTTATATATCCAATGTGCAGCAATACCTGATTCTGCAATTAAGTCCATTTCCAGAGTGCGTATTTGGACTTCGATCTTAATGCCTCTAGGCCCGAATAAAATGGTATGCAGTGACTGATAGCCATTCTTTTTTGGAATTGCTATGTAGTCTTTGAAGCGGCCTGGTACTGGCTTGAATAAATTATGCACTAAACCTAAGGCGCGATAACAGGTGTCAACATCGTTAACGATGATACGTATTGCATAAATATCATGTACTTCTGAGAACGTTATGTGTTTTGTCCGCATTTTTTTATAAATGCTATATAGATTCTTCTCGCGGCCAAAAATACGACTCTCTATTTTATTATCTTCTAACTGGGCGCAAATAGAAGTCTCTACATCTTTCATCACTTGCTTGCGATTTCTGCGATTCTTATTCACCACATTTTCTAGCACAGAATAGCGATAGGGATGAATCGCCTTGAAACATAACATCTCGAGTTCTAAACGTATTTTATGCATGCCCAGGCGCTGCGCAATAGGCACATAGATGTCCATCGTTTCACGTGCGATTCGGCGCTGCTTGTCCTGGCGCATAATGCCTATAGTACGCAAGTTATGCAGTCGATCGGCCAGCTTAATGATAATAATACGAATATCTCGCACCATGGCTAGCATCATTTTGCGAAAGTTTTCGGCTTGTGCCTCTTGCTTGGATGAAAAAGATAAATGTGTGAGTTTACTGACCCCATCGACCAGCTCGGCCACATGCTGGCCAAACTGCTCGTGTATTTGCTCTTTTGCAGTCGGCGTGTCTTCAATCACATCGTGCAAAATGGCAGCCATGATACTCTGCTCATCCAGATGCATTTCAGCCATGATTTTCGCGACTGCCAGTGGATGATAAATGTATGGTTCGCCGCTTAAACGCTGTTGTCCTTCGTGTGCTTCAGCGCTGAATAGATAGGCGTGATAAATAGCACTTACCTCAGTGGGCCCGAGATAGGTATCCAGTAAATCGCATAGTTCACTGACCAGAAAGCGGGTAGATTTACCTGCCTTGAGTGCTCTTTCTTGAGAGATAGGAATGTTTGCTTCCGCCATATTCAGGCGTCTCGCAAACGAGCTGGTTTACTCGCTGGCTCCAGCTTCTTCATTATTACTTGGTTCCGCTTGTGTCGATTCACTCTCAACCTGATTTAATTCGCGTCCAATCTCGGCACGTAAAGCCGCAGCGACCGCATCCACCTCTTCAATTTCTTCAGATAAGAGCTCTTCTGATTCTTTTTTCATTAAATCCTGCTGCAAATACTCTTCAGTAACAAGTGATTCAGCAATTTCACGCAGGGCTACCACGGTGGGCTTATCATTCTCCCACTCGACCAGTGGATCGGTACCTGTGGCGATGTGACGTGCACGCTTGCTGGCAACCATAATGAGCTTGAAACGGTTATCTATTTTTTCTAAACAATCTTCTACTGTTACACGTGCCATGGCGATTGTTTACAGTT
>DDIE01000019.1:9324-13791 GCA_002338385.1 Proteobacteria bacterium UBA1858 | reverse complement strand
TACTGCTGATTGAGCCATTGCAATTTATCCAGATCAAACGCGGCAGCTGATTTGTTGACACTGTCGAGTGAAAACAATGCGATCATTTCAGGCGTAGAAAAAATTTCCTGATCGCCATGTGACCAACCCAAACGCACTAAATAATTCATCAAGGCGGCGGGTAAATAACCCTCTTCTGCATAGGCTGATACACTGACCGCACCATGTCGCTTAGACATCCGTTTACCATCAGCACCTAAAATCATCGGTAAGTGGGCATAAGTAGGCAGTTGACCACCCATGGCCGCCAATAAATTCATTTGTCTGGGGGTATTATTGATATGATCATCGCCGCGGATAACATGACTGATCGCCATATCCATATCATCCACCACGACGGTCAAGTTATACGTCGGGGTACCATCGGAACGGGCAATAATCAGATCATCCAGTTCGCAATTATTGATCACGATCTGACCAAGTACCTGATCGTCAATAACAACATCACCTGCGAGTGGATTTTTAAATCGAATGACTGGATCAATTCCACTTGGCACAGGCCCCTTGTGATCACGATAACGACCGTCGTAGCGGGGCTTCTGTTTATTTTTTTGCTGTTCAGTCCGCAGCGCGTCTAATTCTTCCCGTGTGCAATAACAACGGTAGGCTTTACCTTCGTCCAGTAACTGCTCAATCACTTGTTGGTAGCGATCAAAACGCTCAGTCTGATAATACGGCCCTTCATCATAGTCCATACCCAGCCATTCCATACCCCGTAAAATGGCGTCGACCGATTCCTGAGTAGAACGCTCCCTATCGGTATCTTCTATTCTGAGGACAAACTTGCCTTGGTGGTGGCGCGCATATAACCAGGAGAACAATGCTGTACGTGCACCACCGATGTGGAGATAACCTGTTGGGCTGGGCGCAAAGCGAGTTTTAATATCCATATTTTATTAACGTGCAGGTGGAATTCAGATTATAACGTTATCCAGCTAATAAGCTGTAAACAGATTAACGCATACAGGCCGGCCATTAAATCATCAAGCACAATCCCAAAGCCACCAGCGATACCTTTATCCATTGCTCTAATTGGCCAAGGTTTGAGGATATCGAATAACCGAAATAAAACAAATCCGAGCAGCAGCCATTGCCAGCCAGCAGGCGCCAGCATCATCGTCAGTAAGTAACCGCATACTTCATCAATTACGATGCCCGAGTGGTCATGCACGCCGAGTAATTCAGCGGAGCGCCCAGCAATATAGATACTGCCAGCAATCAAGATCAGTAGCACTGCGGCATAGCTGACTGCATCAAGCTCACTCAACAGCAGATAGAGTGGAATAGTGGCTAGGGTACCGGCTGTGCCTGGCGCGATCGGTGACAAACCACTGCCAAAGCCAAAAGCGAGCACATGGATAGGATGGCTGAATATTTGTTTAGGATCAGCGGAAAACTTCATGCTGGGCTAAAGTGGTCATAACCATGCCGCTCTGGTGTTGGCATCACCCGGCCATGCTGTTTGATGACAAGCTGTGGGTGTTGTGTCATCTGGCCGATCCTACAGACTGCCAGACCAAGCCTTTGCGCAAGCTGTTCGATATGCGTGTGCTGATCGGCGCGTGCGGTGAATAATAACTGGTAATCATCACCCTGCACTATTGCTTCCAGAGGCTCTAATTCACAACTGGTGGTGATGTGTTCGAGATTGATCTCGGCGCCACATTGGCTTTGCCGACAAATACTATCCAGCTCATGTAACAGACCATCAGAAATGTCGATACAGGCATGTGCTAAGTGACACAATCCCTGGCCCAGCTGCACCTGAGCGGGTGGGTAATAAAGGGCTTTCATCTCACACTCATTGAGCACCGTATGATCATACGCGGCCTGGGCGAGTTTGCTGAGAGCGGCACCGGCATGGCCAATCTCACCACTGATATAGATTGCGTCATCGGGTTGCGCGCTATTGCGTAATAGGGCTTTGCCATGGGCTATTTCACCGATAAGCTGGACACTCATAGTATACTGTTTGCCTGCGCTTAGATCACCGCCGACCAGTTCGACATGATAGTGGTCTGCACACTCAAATAAGCCACGGCTAAAACTGGTGAGCCAGTCTTCATCTATCGATGGCAAAGTCAGACTGAGTGTTGCCCAGCGTGGGGTTGCCCCCATGGCGGCAAGATCACTGACGTTCACGGCCATCAATTTATAGCCAATAGCGTGGGCCGGGCTTTGGCTGACAAAGTGATGCTCCTCCACCATCGCGTCGGTGGTCACGACAAGCTGTGTACCATCTGTCGGTGTCAGCACAGCACTGTCATCGCCGATATGTCTTGTCACGGCTGGATCCGTACATGGACGCTGAAAAAAGCGCTCAATAATATCAGTTTCGTTCAAGAGATTTTCATCACCGCGGTTACCTGGCTGTGTTTAAAACAGTTAATGTTGGTGACTGATTTGCAGTCGATCTACAGTCTTGATCAGCTTATCCAGAACTGCATTGACCAATTTATAGCCATCATCAGAACCGAATTTCTTACACAATTGGATGGCTTCTGATACCAAGACCTTATCTGGAATATGGAGACAAAAAATTAACTCATACACGGCAATTCTAAGTGCCGCCAGCTCGATCGGATCAATCGTATCGACCGGATAATCCGAAGCGTCGCTGATATAGTGATCAAGTGTTTTTGTGTGTTCAATACTCCCTTTCACCAGTTGGTGGAAATACGCATGATCCGATTTAGGCCAGAACTCATCATCTGCAAATTGTTTATACAGTTCTGTTGGCTCAATTTCATTGAACTGGCGTTGATACAGTGCTTGCAAAGCCAGCCGGCGTGAACATTGGCGTTTGTGATGGTTTGCACGATCTGTATTACTGGCCATGGGCGTGTTACAGCTCAGCTTGAATGTGTTTAATTGTCGTCGTCATTTCCAAGGCACAAAGCGCACAATCAACGCCTTTGTTATCGCCTTCTAAATCGGCACGTGCGCGCGCCTGTGCCGGTGTATCAGTCGTTAGGACACCGAAAATAACAGGCACACCCGAATTAAGACTGACCTCCATGACACCACGCGCGCACTCACCAGCGACATAATCAAAGTGCGGAGTATCACCACGTATGACACAGCCCAAAGTAATGATAGCGGCATATTTGTTGCTGTCTGCCAAGTGTTGAGCTAGGACGGGTAATTCAAATGCACCGGGGACTTTGAGGACATCGATGTTAGCCGCGCTGACGCCGTGATCTTGCAGTGTGCTAAGTGCGCCTTGCAGGAGATTATTGACAATTTCACTATTGAAGCGGGCCGCTACAATAGCAAACTTAGCATGCGCATCGATCTGGATATCACCGTGTTCAGCTGACCCTAGCTTCATATTTATTTACCTGCCACATATTCAACAATTTTAAGGCCAAAACCACCTAGCCCATGAAATACCTGCGGTGCGCTTAATAAACGCATTTCTTTAACACCTAGGTCAAATAGTATTTGCCCGCCTATGCCCAGCGTCCAGCGATCAATTAAATGTTCCACATCATCTTCTTGCTGAGTATGTTCCATCTCAGCTAACTGTTTCACCAGTAGATCACGGTCGTTAGCGACACGTAAGACAACCGCAACACCAGCACCCTCCTCACTGATGCGTTGCATAGCATCGCGTAATGGCCAACCACAGGGTGAGCTATTGCTGAGCAGGGTATCGCACAGCGTATTTTCAATGTGTACGCGTGTCAGCACCGGTTGCTGTGGATCTATTTCCCCTTTCACTAAGGCAAAATGAATTTCCTGATTACTCACATCCTCGTAAGTGAATAAATTGAATTCACCAAAATCCGTATAAAAGCCTTGTACCGACTTACGCCGCACAGTGCGTTCATGCTGCACCCGGTAGCTGATTAAATCCTCGATCGTGCCGATCTTGAGATCATGTTGCTGGGCAAATAATTCTAATTGTGGGCGGCGCATCATAGAGCCATCCGCATCCATAATTTCAACAATCACTGCCGCCGGCTCCAGTGCCGCCAGACGCGCAAAATCACAGCCCGCTTCGGTATGGCCTGCACGGGTTAACACGCCGCCAGATTGGGCCATTAAGGGAAAAATATGCCCGGGTTGTTTGATGCTGGTGGCCTCTGCATTGGGCGCGACAGCGGTACGAATGGTATGTGCCCGATCATAGGCAGAAATACCTGTTGTGACACCTTCGCTGGCCTCAATGGATAGCGTAAAATTGGTTGTTTGATGGGTATCGGTAAGATCTACCATCAAAGGTAAAGCTAATTGTTTACAGCGCTCCTTAGTTAGCGTCAGGCAGATCAGTCCACGCCCGTAGGTGGCCATGAAGTTGATATCTTCTGGCTTGACCATCGAGGCGGCCATTAATAAATCGCCCTCGTTTTCACGATCCTCATCATCCACAATTACAACCATCTTACCGGCTGCGATATCGGCAATAATCTCTTCAGTGGTATT
>DDIE01000019.1:700-9019 GCA_002338385.1 Proteobacteria bacterium UBA1858 | reverse complement strand
TCGGCGATAATCTCTTCAGTGGTATTAAATTCCATTTATTTTAACGGCTGGTTTCATATTCATGCAGGCGCTCGACGTAGCGTGCCAATAGATCGATTTCCAAGTTCACTTGGGCACCAAGCTGGTAGTCGAGTATAGCGGTATTCTCCCAAGTATGAGGAATAATATTAACGCCAAATTCGCAGCCTGTGACATGATTCACGGTCAGACTAACACCATCAACACAAATAGAACCTTTGCGTGCAATATACTTGGCGATATCTTCGGGCGCTTGAATATTGATCTGGATAGACTCATCACTGCGCTGCAGTTGTGTCACTGCGCCAACCCCATCGACATGACCGGATACTAGGTGGCCACCCAAGCGGGTTGCGAGCGTCAGTGCTTTCTCTAGGTTCAAGGCTTGCCCTGAATGCAAATTTTTAAACGTCGTGCAGGCCAGCGTCTCAGCGGAGACATCGACACAGAATGCCTGGTCGTGCAGCTGGGTAACCGTAAGACATACGCCATTGACACAGAGACTATCACCCAAGGCAACGTCATTGAGAAAATCATCGGCAGTTGTGATCGTGAGAACATACGATTCTTGTTGCGGCTGGATGGTCGCTAGACGAGCGACCGTTTGAATCAAACCTGTGAACATAGGTGCTATTTTGTTGAATAAGAAATAGAGGCAGTTATTCTAACATCGACTCCGATATTACGTTGGTCTGTAATGGTTAATCCTATTCCCTGGTCGATCGCCGTCAGCGAACCCAGATTAAACATCCCTTTATTGGCCGCCTCAGGCTGGCCTTCGCCAAGATAAGTCGGCGCCAGATAATGCACAATTTCATCAACACAATGATGCTTGATGAGCGCACCACACAAGGTGCTGCCCGCTTCCACCATGACATTATTGATCTCACGCGCGCCAAGACAGGCCAGCACAGTCCGCATATCAAAGCGTCCATTATGCGTATCTAGGGGCACAATTTCGCATTGTTGACTGAGCTTCAGATCGATATCACTGCTGTTCTTATCGGTGAATACGAGCGTCTGGCCCGCTAGCCCGAGCATTTTTGCATCACTTGGCATAGTAAGATTGGGGTCCATGACCACCCGCAGAGGTTGCACAACTTGCTCAATGTCAGCGTTGCGCACATTTAAGCGGGGGTCATCTGCCAAGACAGTGCCGATGCCCGTCATAATGGCATCGTAACGTGCACGCATGGTATGCACATCGCGACGTGCTGCGGCCGAGGTGATCCATTGTGAGCAGCCATTGGCCAACGCAGTGCGGCCGTCCAGGCTGCTGGCGGTTTTAATGGTCACCCAAGGTAGGCCCGTTTGCATACGTTTTATAAAACCACGATTCAAAGCCTGTGCTTGATCGCGACAGACATCACTGTCGACTTGGATACCAGCGGCTAGTAATGCTGCGCGACCGTTGCCAGCGACCAAAGGGTTAGGGTCTTGCATGGCAAAAACGACGCGTTTCACCTTAGCTGCGATCAGCGCCTCCGCACAGGGCCCGGTTTTACCTTGATGACAACAGGGCTCTAGAGTCACATAGACTGTGCTGTTTTGCGCGCGTTCAGCCGCCGCTTGCAGGGCGATAATTTCAGCATGCGCTTGACCGGCTTGGCGGTGATAACCACTGGCGATGAAATTATTATTTTGATCGGTGATGACACAGCCGACATTGGGATTTGGACGCGTGGTGTATTGGCCCAGTCTGGCCAGTTGAATGGCCTGCGACATGCGCTCGATGTCGCTGTTGTTGATCATGCTTATTTGTCTTTAATCAGGGATAACTGACTTTTACGCATTTCTGGGGAAGGATCATTTTCGACATAGTCGATGATTTCGCGAAACTCGCTAACATCTTTGAACGAACGGTAGACCGAGGCAAATCGTACATAAGCGACTTGATCAACTTCACGCAGTTCATTCATCACCCACTCGCCTAATTGATTAGCGGGGATTTCCCGATCGCTATACGTCAGACATAAATGCCGCACATGATCGATAATTTCTTCCACGGTATCGGCAGAAATAGCACGCTTTTCCAGTGCATGATCGATACCGGTACGTAACTTCTCGAGCGAGAATGTTTCTCTGCGACCATCGCGTTTGACGATTCGGGGTAAATCTAATTCGGCGGATTCGTAAGTAGTGTAGCGTTCTTTACAACGCACACATTCTCTTCTTCGCCTGACTTGACTCCCTTCTCCCGCGAGACGGGAGTCAATCACTCTGGTGTCAGTTGCACCACAAAAAGGACAGCGCATCTGTTGTTACCTGTTTAACCTAAAATTAAGCAAACAATTAATTGTATACTGGGAAGCGGCTGCAGAGTTCGACAACTTCTTGCTTAACACGTTTCTGCACGTCTTCATTTTCAAGATCGTCCATCACGTCACACATCCAGTTAACCAGCTGAACACACTCCGCTTCTTTAAAGCCACGGGTAGTAATCGCCGGGGAACCGACCCGAATACCACTGGTGACGAAAGGTGACTGTGGATCATTAGGGACACTGTTTTTATTGACTGTAATATTGGATCGACCCAGTGCTGCATCAGCTGCTTTACCGGTGATCTCTTTGCTAATCAAATCCACCAAGAACAAATGATCATCAGTACCACCTGAGACGATGTTATAGCCACGCGCCATGAACTGATCAGCCATTGCTTTTGCATTCTTGACGACCTGCTGCATGTAAGTCTTAAACTCTGGTTGTAAAGCTTCTTTAAAGGCAACCGCTTTGGCCGCAATTACATGCATTAAAGGACCACCTTGCATGCCAGGGAAAACGGCTGAGTTAAGCTTTTTGGTAATTTCATCATTGGCTCTGGCAATAATAATACCGCTGCGAGGACCACGTAGTGATTTATGAGTAGTTGAGGTGACCACATCAGCGAAAGGTACTGGGTTCGGATAGACACCTGCTGCTACCAAGCCAGATACGTGCGCCATATCGACCAGTAAATAGGCGCCAACCATATCAGCGATTTCACGGAAGCGTGCCCAATCCATGATACGTGAATAGGCAGAAAAACCAGCAATGATCATTTTTGGCTTGTGCTCTTTGGCTAAAGCTTCAACTTGAGCATAATCCACTTCGCCTGTTTCTGTGTCTAAACCATATTGTACGGCGTTGTATTGCTTACCGGAAAAGTTCACATGTGAGCCATGCGTCAAGTGACCACCATGGGCAAGTGAGAAGCCAAGAATGGTGTCATGTGGCTCGAGTAAGGCCAGGAATACGGCGGCGTTGGCTTGTGAACCAGAATGTGGCTGCACGTTGGCATAATCAGCGCCGTATAATTCTTTCAAACGATCGATGGCTAACTGCTCTACAGTGTCGACATGCTCGCAGCCACCATAATAACGTTTGGCAGGATATCCCTCAGCATACTTATTGGTTAATACCGAGCCTTGCGCTTCTAACACACGTGGGCTGGCATAGTTCTCTGAGGCGATTAACTCGATGTGTTGTTCCTGACGAGCGATTTCACTCTTCATTGCATCGGATAATTCCTTATCGAACTTCTCTATGCTCATGTCACCGCTATAGCTGGCAACATTCGCCATAATTTCTTCTTTTGTAACAGCCATCTCTAAATACTCCCGTGTAAATGAAATCGTTGGTAAAAAACTTGATACGCCATTATAGCGCAAAATATAGGATAACCACTATCTGAGAATGATTACATGGGACCCCCCAGCCAGGCAATTAGAGCCTCTGGAGCGTATTCAAGCGACCCAAATTGACGCCAGCTATCACTTATGGACTAAACAATCTGTATATCAACTGGACGCGATCTGCGAATTTTGGAATTATAGCCACCCTCAGCGAACCTGCGAGACGAACATTTTCGGCTTTGCATAATCCACCCTCACCCACAAATCGAGACAGATATGGCCCAGTATGTTTTCACTATGAATGGGGTTGGCAAAGTCGTGCCACCCAAAAAAGAGATTCTGAAGGATATTTATCTTAATTTCTTCCCCGGCGCCAAAATTGGTGTGCTCGGTTATAACGGTGCCGGCAAATCGACCCTGTTACGTATTATGGCAGGCATTGATCAAGACTATATCGGTGAAGCCCGGCCTCAAAATGACCTCAAAATAGGCTATCTGGCACAAGAACCACAACTCGATATGGATCTGGATGTGCGTGGTAACGTGGAATTGGGGATCGCTCCGCTTAAGCAGGCTTTGGATGCGTTCAATGCCATAAGTATGAAATTTGCCGAGCCCATGACGGATGATGAAATGAGCGCGGCACTAGAGCAACAGGCGACCTTGCAGGATCAGATCGAGGCCGCCGACGGCTGGAATGTTGAGCGCACTCTTGAAGTGGCCGCCGATGCCCTCAGACTGCCGCCCTGGGAGGCCAGTATTGAACACCTATCCGGGGGTGAACGCCGCCGGGTGGCTCTGTGTCAGCTATTGCTCGCCAAACCTGAAATGCTGATTTTAGATGAGCCTACTAACCATTTGGATGCCGATTCTGTGGCCTGGCTAGAGCAATTTCTGCAAGATTATGCAGGCACCGTAGTGGCAGTGACGCACGATCGCTATTTTCTAGACAATGTCGCCGGCTGGATATTGGAGCTGGATCGCGGCCAGGGCATCCCTTGGGAAGGCAATTACTCAAGTTGGTTGGATCAAAAGGAAAAACGTTTGGCGCAGGAAGAAAAACAACATGCTGCGCGCCAAAAAACCATCAGTGCCGAGTTGGAGTGGGTGCGCAGTAATCCGAAAGCACGCCAGGCCAAGAGTAAAGCGCGCCTGAAACGTTTTGAGGAGATCAGTTCACAGGAATATCAAACGCGTGCAGAAACTAATGAGATTTTCATCCCAGTGGGAGAGCGTCTCGGTGATCAAGTCATAGAAGCCAAGGGTATAAGTAAGCGCTTTGGAGAGCGCATCTTATTCGAGAACGTATCCTTTACCATCCCACGTGGTGCGATCGTGGGGATCGTCGGAGGTAATGGTGTCGGTAAAACCACCCTATTTAAGATGCTGGTTGGGCAGGAAACGGTCGATGCGGGTGAGCTAATGATTGGTGAGAGTGTGCAGTTATCCTATGTCGATCAGTTACGCGACGACCTGGAAGGTGACAAAACCGTCTGGGAAGAAGTCTCTGATGGGCTCGACACCATCACGGTCGGCAGTTACAGCCTGCCCTCACGTGGCTACGTCAGTCGCTTTAATTTCAAGGGTGGTGACCAGCAGAAGCGGGTCAAACAACTGTCTGGGGGGGAGCGTAATCGCCTGCAACTAGCCAAGTTATTGCGCAGTGGCGGGAATGTATTACTCCTCGATGAGCCCACCAACGATTTGGATGTGGAAACCCTGCGTGCATTAGAAGAAGGCTTACTGGAGTTTCCTGGTAACAGCATTGTTATTTCACACGATCGCTGGTTTTTGGATCGTATTGCCACGCATATACTCGCCTTTGAAGGTGAAGGTGAGCTGGTCTGGTTTGAGGGCAATTTCTCCGAATATGAGACTGATCGTAAACAACGCTTGGGAGAGGACGCAGCTCAGCCACGCCGCATCAGGCACAAGAAATTAGATAGCTAGAAGGTGGCGCGGGTTAGAACTGGCGGCGTAAGTCCATGCCTGCATAAAGCTCAGCGACCTGCTCAGCATAGCCATTGAACATCAGCGTTTGGGTCTTCCGCAGGTGGCCGATTTTGCGCTCACGGGCCTGACTCCAACGCGGATGATCGACCAGCGGATTAACATTGGCATAAAAGCCATACTCGCGTGGGGCCGATACATTCCAGCTGGTGGCAGGCTGTTGTTCGTGGAAACGGATAGCCACAATCGATTTAATACTTTTAAAGCCATATTTCCAGGGCACCACCAAGCGCACAGGTGCGCCATTCTGATTCGGCAACACTTCTCCATACAAACCCACCGCCAGCAAACTGAGCGGATGCATCGCTTCATCCATGCGTAAGCCCTCGCGATACGGCCAATCCAGCACAGCACGACGTTGACCCGGTAGATTATCCGGATCCATCAGGGTGACAAATTCGACGTATTTGGCCTTGCTGGTAGGTTGAAAACGTTTCAGCACTTGGCCTAATTCGATGCCGATCCAGGGGATGACCATTGACCAAGCCTCAACGCAGCGGAGACGATAAATCCGCTCTTGCAGATCAAATTTAGCCAGCAAATCCTCGATCGCCAACACTCCAGGTCGCTCACATTCCCCCTCCACAGTGATCGCCCAAGGCTCGGTTTTGAGCTTAGCAGCGTTCTTCAGCGGATCATCTTTACCTGTGCCAAGTTCATAGAAATTATTATAAGAGGTGACCTTAATGGCCTCTGTCAGCTGGTTTTTGAGGGCGCTGTCAGGGTCAGGTTGATAGCCAGGTAACTGCAGGCCAGCCGGGGCAATTGATGGTAATACAGTGCCAGTGAGAGCGACACCCGCTATCTTCAGGAAATCACGGCGGCGCTGGTAGAGCGCATAATCGGTGACGGCAGATTCTTTTATTGCGGCTTGGGTTTTGATCAGCATTGGCCTGTGACCTTTATAATTTCAAAGAGTTCAGAAGCCTAATCCAACGCCACACGGGCATTACGGAAAATACGCAACCAGGGGCCATCCTCGTGCCAGTCATGTGGATGCCAAGAATGCTGCACCGTTCTAAACAAGCGTTCTGGGTGCGGCATCATAATCGTGGCGCGGCCATCCGCGCTGCAGACACTGGCAATCGCGTCCGGTGAGCCATTGGGATTCAGGGGGTAATGCTGCGTGGGTTGACCCTGTGAATCGGTATACTTCAGCACCACGTGTTGCAGCCTCAGTAATGACGCCAGCGAGGCATGCGGGGCCGCTACCCGTCCCTCACCGTGGGCGACCACCACAGGTAACACTGAATTGTGCATGCCCTGCATGAAAATAGACGGTGAATCAGTCACTACAACATTCACTAGGCGCGCCTCAAACTGTTCCGAGGTGTTGCGTTCAAAGCGGGGCCAGTGTGCTGCACCCGGGATCATGGCTTGCAGTTGGGATAGCATCTGACAGCCGTTGCAGACACCTAGGGTGAGCGTGTCAGCGCGATTGAAAAAGGTATTAAATTGATCAGCTAAGTGGTTGTTATACAATATATTACGGGCCCAGCCACTGCCCGCACCCAAGACATCACCATAAGAAAAGCCCCCACAGGCCGCCAGCGCTTGAAACTGCTCCAGCTGGACGCTGCCGGCAATTAAGTCACTCATATGCACGTCCACGGCGTCAAAGCCGGCGCGGTCAAAGGCGGCTGCCATTTCAATATGGCCATTCACGCCCTGCTCACGTAATACCGCCACTTTGGGGCGCACGCCACGGGCAATATAAGGTGCAGCAATATCCTCATTATGATCGTAGCTTAATGCGACCTGCAGGCCTGTATGCGCGTCATCGCTGATTAATTGATACTCTTGCGCGGCACAGTCAGGATGATCACGTAGCGTCTGTACATGCTGGCTTACATTTGTCCACAGCTCTTCAAGCTCTGCTGTAGGTTTATTTATTATCTTATTGTCTTTGAATGAAATAGTGATATTTTTTTCTGTACAGGTTTTGCCTAGTATAGCTAGCTTTTCAGCCAGACCGACCGACTTGGACAAAACTATAACAGCCGCTAAATCACTATTTTTAACCTGAATCACCGCGCCTAACTCTTCATTGAACAAGCTGGCGACAGCGTCATCTCCGAGCTCATCAAGGCTGATCGCTAGCCCACAGCGTGCGGCAAACGCCATTTCACACAAGGTGGCCCACAAGCCACCGTCACTGCGATCATGATAGGCCAGCACCTGCCCTGCTGAGCGTAACTGCTGCATAAAATCAAAAAACTGCTGTAAACACGCGGCGCTTGCCAGTTCTGGCACACATGTATCGTCGGCATTAAACACCTCCGCTAAGCAAGAGCCACCTAAGCGCGGTGTTTGTGCGCCCAAATTCACCAGTACCAGTGTCGTTTCGCCCTGATCGAGGCGTAATTCAGGCGTCCAAGTCGTGCGAATATCCCGCACCGGACTGAAGGCCGTGACAATCAATGACACCGGCGCGACCACCTGCTTAGTCTCATCGTGCTGCTGCCATTGGGTCTGCATCGACAGTGAATCTTTGCCTACCGGAATGGCGATATTGAGTGCTCGGCATAAACTCGATAAGGTCTCAACAGTGTCATATAAGATACTGTCTTCATTGGCATAATTAGCCGCTGCCATCCAATTAGCGGAGAGTCGAATATCACTCAAATGCTGAATATCAGCGGCCATGATATTGGTAATGGCTTCAGCGAGTGCGATGCC
>DDIE01000019.1:0-344 GCA_002338385.1 Proteobacteria bacterium UBA1858 | reverse complement strand
GGTGTGCGCTCACCCATCGCCATGGCTTCACCCGTGTAATCGTAATAACCACTGGCAGTGACCGCCACATCCGCTACGGGAACCTGATATCGGCCCACCATTTGATCGCGCGCAACCAAGCCAGTTACGGAGCGATCACCGATGGTGATTAAAAACTTCTTAGAAGCGACAGTTGGGTGCTGTAACACCCTAAAAGCGGCCTCTTGGGGGTCTAAAACGGTAAAATTGAAGGTTTTTGGCGCTCGAACGCAGTTTTGTGCGTTTCGCTCCAACTTGGGTGGTTTACCCAGTAAAACCTCCATTGGCATGTCGATCGGGTGACGCGGCGACTGCGCATCGGTCAC
>DDIE01000039.1:22486-24085 GCA_002338385.1 Proteobacteria bacterium UBA1858 | reverse complement strand
TAATTGCAGTGTTTGGTGAGAAGAGAAGAATCCCGCTGGCTTCGGATGAAATGCCGGTGCGTCTGGTCAATGCATTTCTGGCCGCAGAAGATGATCGATTTTTTTCCCACCCCGGCGTCGATTATCAGGGCATAGTCAGGGCGGGCATCAAACTCATTACCACTGGGCGTAAAGCTCAAGGTGGTAGTACTATTACCATGCAATTGGCGAGAAACTTTTTTCTTACTCCAGAGCGGACTTATACGCGAAAAATAAAAGAGATTTTGCTGGCGTTGAGAATAGAAAAAATGCTCACGAAACACGAAATCCTAGAACTGTATCTAAACAAAATCTATCTTGGGCAACGTGCTTATGGCGTCGGTGCCGCGGCTGAAGTTTACTACGGTAAGAGTATCCATGAACTTACCCTGGCTCAGCTGGCAATGATTGCAGGCTTGCCAAAAGCACCGTCAAAATATAACCCGGTATCTAACGCGCCGCGTGCCAAGATACGACGTGATTATGTGCTAGGTCGCATGTTGAAGTTAGACATGATTTCCAAGCAAGAATATCAACACGCATTAGTCACCCCGATTGTAGCTAGGAAACATTCCATTAAGGTGCAAGTAGAGGCCCCCTATGTTGGTGAAATGGTGCGTGCCCATATGGTCGATACCTACGGTGAGTCAGCCTATTCCGCGGGCTACAATGTATACACCACAATAGATTCGATTAAACAACATGCTGCGGTGAGTGCCTTGCGCGCCGGCGTCATTGCATATGATACGCGGCATGGTTATCGAGGTCCTGAAGGCCGTCTGACAGAGCAACAAATGCAGGATCCAGAAATACTGTCTGAGCAAGTCGCTAGCCTAGATGCGATTGGGCCCTTGCAAGCCGGTATAGTCGTACAGACTGATGAACAATTCGCGCAAGTACTTTTAGACAGACGTGTGATCAGGCTGGATATAGAAAGTATGCAGTGGGCAAGAGAATATCTATCAGTCAATTCCCTAGGGCCTAAACCTGAAATGGTCACTGATGTGCTGACAGTAGGCGATATCGTGCGCGTCGAGCAGACAGACATGGGCTGGCAATTACGTCAGCTGCCAGCTGCCTCGAGTGCTGTGGTATCTATGGATCCCAACACTGGTGCAGTGCTAGCCTTGGTCGGCGGTTATGATTTTTATGATAGTAAGTTTAATCGTGTCATTCAGGCTGCACGTCAGCCCGGTTCAGCATTCAAACCATTTATTTATTCTTCCGCCTTGGAAGCGGGATTCACGCCTGCCAGCCTGGTCAATGATGCACCGGTGGTGTTTGCAAATAACCAGGCTGAGGATGCCTGGCGACCCAACAATTACTCAGGTAAGTTTTTTGGCCCGACACGCCTGCGTCTGGCACTGACAAAATCGCGTAATATGGTGTCGATTCGCCTGCTGAGGGATATTGGTCAGTCCTTTGCTAAAAGTCATATTGCGCGCTTCGGTTTTGCTAGTGAGACATTACCCAATGATCTGACCTTAGCTTTGGGTAGCAGTGCTGTGACACCGATGAGAATGGTGCAGGCGTATAGTGTTATTGCTAACGGCGGCTATCAAGTGCAGCCATATTTCATAG
>DDIE01000039.1:12519-22188 GCA_002338385.1 Proteobacteria bacterium UBA1858 | reverse complement strand
GCAGCCATATTTCATAGCGCGTATTGAAGGTTCGCAAGATGATTATGTGTTTACTGCTCAGCCAGACAAAATTTGTGACGCCCAATGCAGGCAAATAGATGATGTTTTATCTGAGTATGAACAGGAGTTTACTGAGCTGGGCCTCAATGCAGATGACGATCAAGCCGACCAGGCTGTAGATTATGCCCAGCGAGTGATTTCTGAAGCAAACATTTATCAGCTCACCAGCATGCTCAAAGATGTTATCCAATACGGCACCGGGCGCCGCGCCAAAGTACTGGAACGGCAAGATATTGCTGGTAAAACGGGAACTACTAATGATCAGAAAGATGCATGGTTTGCTGGCTTTCAGAAACACATCGCAAGCGTAGTTTGGTTTGGATTTGATGAGCCTCAATCGCTGGGTCGCAGAGAGGCTGGAGGTGTTGCTGCTTTGCCCATCTGGATTGACTACATGCGCGTGGCGTTGCGAGGTGTTCCCCAAGAGGAACAACGTTTACCGGATAACATGGTTGCTTTGCACGTGCATCCTGATAGTGGATTACTGGTCGACAGTGAATTTGAGGGTGCAATCAGCGAAGCCTTTTTGCTCGATCAAGTTCCAGCTCAACATGTCGCCAGCACCGATCCAACGGAACAATCAGAGCTGCCAAGCGAGCAGGTCAAGCAGCCGATCGAACAGTTGTTCTAACGCGGCGCAGTTTTTTGTGTGCGGCTGTAATCGTGCACGAAATCAACCAATGCCTTAACATTATCCGGATTGATTCCCGGGTGAATGCCGTGACCCAAATTGAACACATGTCCGCTGTCCCTTGGGTAGGCATCAAGGATTTTTTTAGCCTGCGCAGTCACCACGTCAGGTGTGCTGTAGAGAACGCTTGGATCCAGATTGCCTTGCAAGCAAGCGCGGTCGGCAACAATTTTACTGGCATCCGCGATATTAATTGTCCAATCTAAACCAATTCCGTCGGCACCAGAATTAGCTAAATCATCCAGTGAATGATTGGCACCCTTGGAAAATAAAATGACAGGCACGGGGATGTCGTTGGATTGGCGATCAAGTTTTTCCAGCGCACGTTGCATCGGCTGGAGCGAAAATTCACGATAATGTTCTGGGCTCAGGGTGCCGCCCCAGGTATCAAAAATCATGACCGCCTGCGCACCCGCGGCTATCTGCGCATTCAGGTAGGTGGCAACACTATCACTGAGTATATTAAGTAATTTTTCAGTATCTTTGGGTGATGTGTATAGCAGACTTTTGATTTTAGCAAAGTCTTTTGAGGAGCCGCCCTCAACCATATAGGTGGCGAGTGTCCACGGGCTGCCCGAGAAGCCAATTAAAGGTACTCGACCGGCTAATTCTCTGCGAATAAGTGACACCGCATTGATCACATAGTCCAGTTCATCATTAGGATCAGGCACGGCAAGGTTATTAATGTCACGTAGATTTTGAATTGGTTTGGTGAAAATAGGACCGTCACCTTCTCGAAATTCCAAGCCCAGTCCCATGGCATCAGGAATCGTCAGTATGTCAGAGAATAAAATCGCTGCATCGAGTGCGAAGCGATCGAGTGGTTGCATAGTCACTTCACAGGCCAATTCCGGAGTTTTACACAGCGTCAGGAAATCTCCAGCTCTCTGTCGGGTGGCACGATACTCAGGTAGATAGCGACCCGCCTGGCGCATAATCCAGATCGGTGTGTAATCGACGGGTTGGCCCAATAAGGCACGGATGAAGGTATCGTTTTTAAGCGCAGTCATAGAGGCAGTGTGAATTTATGTTGGCATCCTATACTGCCGTGTCACGCTGAGGATTACTAGCTAGACAGTTTAGATTTAATCAGTTGACTGACCTGACTCATATCAGCTCGACCTTGCAGTTGAGGTTTCAATATAGCCATCACCTTACCCATGTCCTTCATGCTGGCCGCTGAGGTTTGTTCGATCGCTTGCTCGAGCAGACGGTTGATCTCTTCTGCAGACAATGCTGCCGGGAGATACTCACTGATAATCTCCAACTCCTGACGCTCGCTCGCCGCGAGGTCTTCGCGTCCAGCTTGCTCATATTGGGAGATAGATTCACGCCGCTGTTTAGCCATCTTATCTAGAATGACGAGCATCCTGTCATCGTCTACCTCGATGCGCTCATCGACTTCCACTTGTTTGACGGCAGCGAGAATGAGGCGAATAGTGGTTAGGCGCAGTTGCGCCTTAGACTTCATTGCGGATTTCATATCCGCAGTGAGAGTGTGTTTCAGAGTTGAATCAGACACGAATGCGTCTAAGATCAGTAGAGACGTTTGCGCTTGAGCGTGGTGCGAGATACGCGCTTGAGGTTGCGCTTGACGGCAGCGGCTGCTTTGCGTTTGCGAACAGAAGTCGGCTTTTCATAGAATTCGCGACGACGTACTTCAGTGAGCACGCTCGCTTTTTCACATGAGCGGCGGAAGCGGCGCAGTGCCACATCAAATGGTTCGTTTTCTTTTACTCTTACTCCAGGCATAAATCCTCAATATCTTGGTTTAAATATCTTTGTTTACTGGTATTGGTTGGAGGCTAACTTTAGGTGGGTGTAAACTGCATGCACACCAGAATAGTCTCACAGGTCGGTGGATTATAATTGCGCTTAGCACGATTTCAACTCTTTAATTGCTTTTTTTAATAAAATACAAATAAATCTCTATGAAAGTCCTTGGAATTGAGACATCTTGCGACGAAACAGGCCTAGCAATCATTGATCATCGCGGTTGCGTTCTGGCCGAGCGTCTGTACAGCCAGATTGACCTGCATGCTGATTTTGGAGGGGTGGTGCCAGAACTGGCTTCACGCGACCATATTCGTAAATTACTGCCACTCATAAAGGCCTGTCTGGCTGACGCAGAATTAACCCTCAAAGATCTCGATGTAATTGCCTACACCGCAGGACCGGGTTTGGTGGGTGCATTGTTCGTTGGCGCATCAGTTGCACAGGCGCTGGCCTGGTCGCTGGCTATCCCATCTGTGCCTGTGCACCATATGGAAGCTCATTTGCTGGTGCCTTTTTTGACAGCTATTCAATGCCCGGATGATAGCAGTCAGGCCGATGCCGAATTGAAGTTTCCTTTTCTGTCATTGCTGGTCTCTGGAGGGCATACCATGATAGTGCATGCGCGGGCTCTGGGTGACTATCAAGTGCTGGGCCAGAGTCGGGACGATGCGGTGGGTGAGGCGTTTGATAAAGTGGCTAAACACATGGGGTTGGGCTACCCGGGTGGTCCAATCATTGAAAATTTGGCTACTCAGGCGAGACTCAAGACCTTGCGCTACCCCAGGGCCATGCTTGCGGCTGACAGTTTGGATTTCAGTTTTAGCGGCCTGAAAACACACACCTTACTCAGTTATCAGAAATCGTCTCGCAGCGCGCAAGATCGCGCCGAAACAGCTTATGCTTTCCAAGCGGCTATTGTCGATACATTATTCAAGAAGTGTCAGCGCGCATTTGACCAGACGGGATTGAATAGCTTGATTGTGGCCGGTGGTGTGAGTGCCAACCAGGCACTGCGGCAGCGCTTTGAGGCATTTACTGCAGACGGTAAGGAAATAAAATTCCCACCACTCAAAGTATGTACCGACAATGGTGTGATGGTGGCTTATGCTGGTTTGTTGCATGCCCAACAACACTCTTTTTCAGACCAACATGCAGTGCGTGTGTATCCACGTTGGTCTCTCGCTGCAGGCATGGATTGAATCACTTACCTGTGCCAATGCGACTCTCCTCGCCACGCAGGAGTTTGGCGATATTGCTGCGATGGCGCCAGATAACCAAGACGCTAATCACCACCATGAGCACGCCGACAGCCAGCGGTAAGCTGAGTAACCAGGCCGCCAGAGGTAATATCAGGGTGGCGATGATGGCTGCCAAGGATGAGTAAGCTGATAATTTAGCAATGCTCAGCCATACCAGCGCCCAGATTAAGGCCAGCGGCCAGTGCACGCCAAGCAGTGCGCCCAGCGTAGTCGCGACGCCTTTGCCTCCGCGAAACTGATAATATACGGGATACATATGGCCAATAATGGCCGCGCCGCCCATCAGGCACAGGGCTACCTCGCTGAAATTCAAATTACTGGCTACTAACAGAGGAATCAGTCCTTTGAGACAATCACCCGCGAGTGTCAGAGCCGCGGCTGTTTTGTTGCCCGTACGCAGCATATTGGTGGCGCCGGGATTGCCAGATCCAAGCGCGCGTGGATCAGGAAGCTGCATCCACTTGGCGAAAATGATCGCGCAGGACAGGGAACCCAATAAATAGGCGCTAATGACAGCAATAATTATTTCTACCGGTGGTATGGCCATAGTCAACTAATATGAATAAAACGTTATTACTGCTTACAGGCTGGGGTTCAACACATCGTGTTTGGGATTTGATTATTCCAGTATTACCAGCCAGTTACCACATAATTAATGTGATACCACCCTGGCTGCAAAATCGTCAGATGACAGCGTCTTTGGCTGATCTGGATGATTATGTTGATGCCTTGGCGGCAACAATTACTGCACCCGTTGATGTCCTCAGCTGGTCCCTGGGTGGCTTGATCGCGTTGCGTCTGAGCCAGCGCCACTCCGCCAGCATCAACAAGTTAATACTGGTCTCATCGACACCGAAATTTGTGGCATCTGACAATCACTTGGCGGGTATCGACTATCAATGGTTCAGTGAATTTAAACACCAATTTCAACAGCAACCCGAGCAAACTCTCAAGCGCTTCCAGGCAATGTTAGTGGCAGGTGATCAAAATGGCCGCGAGGCGTTAAGGCAGCTTAGGGCGGATGTACTGACTGCTGAGTTTGATTGGGCAGAATGTAATCTAGGACTCGCGCTGCTGGAGCGCGACTTAGCTCAGGCTTACCATGATCTAGCTCGGCCATGTTGTCATATTCACGGCCGTAATGACCGCGTCGTCAACGCTCAGTCAGTCATTGCTTGGACACGACAAACAGCTAATGAGTGTATTTTACTGGATGCTACAGGGCATGTTCCGCAGCTATCTAATCCAGAGTTACTGGCCAATCATGTGAATACCTTTCTGCGCTCAGCTGGCTGAACAATGAACACCTTAAAACAGCACATAGAAAAAAAATTTTCGCGCGCCGCTGACTCATATAACGGGGTAGCAAAAGTGCAAAAAATCGCCATCGATATGACTTTGGAGGTGCTGGATCAGCACGACCTCACAGTTCGGCGGGTACTCGATCTGGGGAGTGGCACGGGCCTGGCTAGGCCGCAACTGATGCGGCGCTTTGGCTCAGAGGCTTATTACGCACTTGATCTGTCGCACGCCATGTTGAGGTATTCCCAGCAGCAGGATGCATCCAAGGTCAATGCTATCTGTGCGGATATAGAACATTTGCCGATCATGAATGAGGCGATCAGTGTCATGTTCTCGACGTCTACTCTGCAATGGTGTAAAAATCTAAGCACACTGCTACTGGATTTAAAACGTGCTATCACCCCTGACGGGCTGTTCGTTTTCTCTACTTTTGGGCCGAATACGCTGATTGAGCTGCGGCATGCTTTTGCCCAGGTCGATAGCGGTCAGCATGTGCAATCTTTTCCCTCCCAACAAGCACTTAGCTCTGCCCTGCAGGAAGCTGGATTCAGGCGCATCTGTTTGCAGTCGTCGGACTGTGTGATTCAGTATAGTCACCCCCTGCAGCTGCTGCGAGATATCAAAGCTGCTGGGGCAAATTATCACAGCGGTGGCGCGGTTGGTTGTTATGGCAAGGCTAAATTTGCGCGCATGTTAGGGTACTATCCCTGCTCTGATGACAACCCAGAGATATTCCCCGCTACTTATGAGGTGATTTATGGTTGCGCGCGGCCATGAAAACAAACAGCAGTCTATTTGAGTCGTCTACATGGCTGGACAAATGCTGGTGTACTGGGCGGTACATCGAAAATTGCTACTTGTACACGCGCTTGAGGTAGCAAAATGGATTGTTTTTTTGTGTTTATTAGCCCAAAAGTGATAATGAATATACTTACTTTAGGGTGAATTTACGTTATGACAAGCGGCCCACGATGCGGCATAATGCCGCACTATGAACTGCGAGTAGAACAACAGCATGCTAGCCAATTTCGTTCGGCTTTGCTGTACGGGACTGAGTAAGGAACATGAGGGTAGATTCAGGTGAAGCATTGGCGACCTCGAGATTTGTGGTCAGGCCAAACTGCTCCATGAGTTGGCGCGACACTAAGATATTCGTCGCCAGCTTGGCTATATTGTCAGTGGGCATCGGAATTGTATTTGCGCTGCAGGGCCTGTGGATCATTTTACCGTTTGCGGGTGCCGAAATACTGGCACTAGGTGGCGCGCTCTACTGGATTAGTATTCAGACCAGAGTATGTGAGGTGATATCGATAGACGAGAAGTGCGTCAGGATAGAAACAGGTCGCGATCGAGCTACCCAATCCCACGAACTGCAAACCGCATGGACCAGTGTAAAGCTCTATCCACCGGCACCGCCGACACAACACGGCCGACTGGTGATGAGATCTAAAGGTAAGGAATACGAAGTAGGTGCATTCTTGAATGAAGATGAGCGCAAGAGCTTGGCTTCATCGATTAGAACAGCACTCACTCAATCAATTTAAATATTAGTAATGGAGTTCTAAATGATGGGTAATAACTGGATTAAGAGAGTGTGTTTATTCGGCAGCACTCTTCTGGCCGCGAGTTCCGCATATGCAGTTCAACCGTACAATTTAACTCAGGGCGTCACTGACATAAGTGCAGATGTTTATGGCCTGCATATGATTGCTTTTTGGCTCTGTGTCGCAATCGGTGTGGTCGTGTTCGGCGTCATGTTCTACTCGATTTTTGCGCACCGCAAATCCAAAGGCGTGCAACCTGCGACGTTCCATGAAAGTACCACAGCAGAAGCGATTTGGACCTTTATCCCATTCGTCATCCTGATTGGACTTGCTTTACCAGCAACCAAGACGCTGATCGCCATGGAAGACACCAGTGATTACGATATGACCATAAAGATCACGGGTTATCAATGGCTATGGCACTACGAGTACATCGACGAGGGTGTTAATTTTTACAGCGCGCTCGATACACCAAGAACTCAAATTAACAACATAGATAACAAAAACCAAAACTACTTGCTCGAAGTTGATAATCAGTTGGTACTTCCAGTCGGCAAGAAAGTGCGTTTTTTGATTACTTCAAATGACGTCATCCATTCATGGTGGGTACCGGCACTGGCGGTCAAGAAAGATGCTGTGCCTGGGTTCATCAACGAGGCTTGGACGCGCATCAACGAGCCTGGTGTTTATCGTGGCCAATGCGCCGAGCTGTGTGGTCGAGATCATGGCTTCATGCCGGTGGTCGTTCGCGCTGTTCCTGAGGCTGAGTTTGATCAGTTCTTGGCAGCAAATACCACGCTCGATAAAACCACCGAATACGCTCTCGCAGAGTAGAGCTTGAACCGAATTCAATATTTAATTTTAGTACTTAACTTAAGGAGTAAATCATGAGTACGGCTACTACCGACGATCATCAAGACGATCATCACGAGAGTCCTTATTCAATTAAACGCTGGCTATTTACAACCAACCACAAGGATATTGGTACGTTGTATCTCTGGTTCTCATTCATCATGTTTCTGATTGGTGGAGTGATGGCATTAGTCATCCGAACCGAGTTATTCCAGCCTGGACTTCAATTCGTTGATCCACAGTTTTTCAATTCCATGACCACCATGCATGCCATCATGATGATTTTTGGTGTGGTTATGCCCGCCTTTACAGGTCTGGCTAACTGGTTGATACCAATGATGGTTGGTGCTACGGACATGGCGTTGCCAAGAATGAACAACTGGAGCTTCTGGATTCTCCCATTTGCTTTCCTCATGATGCTCTCGACCCTATTCATGGACGGTGGTGGCCCAGCCGGCGGTTGGACACTCTACCCACCGTTGACGCTGCAAACAGGTGACGCACTTCCGTTTGTTATCCTTTCTATGCACTTCATGGGTCTGTCCTCGATCATGGGTGCGATCAACGTCATTGCAACGATCTTGAACATGCGCGCACCAGGCATGACATTGATGAAAATGCCATTGTTCGTCTGGACATGGTTGATCACAGCTTACTTACTGATTGCGGTTATGCCTGTTCTGGCGGGTGGTATTACCATGCTCCTGACCGATAAATTTTTCGGTACTAGCTTCTTCAACGCAGCTGGTGGTGGTGATCCAGTAATGTTCCAGCATATTTTCTGGTTCTTTGGTCATCCTGAAGTGTATATCTTGATCCTGCCATCGTTTGGTGTGGTATCAAGCATCATCCCGACGTTTGCACGTAAACCGCTATTTGGCTATGCCTCAATGGTATACGCGACCGGCTCCATTGCATTTCTATCTTTCATTGTCTGGGCCCACCACATGTTCACGGTAGGAATGCCGTTGGCTGGTGAACTCTTCTTTATGTTTGCCACCATGCTCATCGCGGTACCGACTGGTGTTAAGGTATTCAACTGGATTGCTACGATGTGGCGCGGTGCAATGACTTTCGAGACGCCTATGCTATTCGCGCTCGGCTTTATCGTGATGTTCACAATAGGCGGTTTCTCTGGCTTGATGCTGGCGCTAGCACCAGTCGATTTCCAGTATCATGATACTTACTTCGTGGTCGCCCATTTCCACTATGTGCTGGTGCCGGGCTCTATCTTCGCCATCATTGCTTCAGTTTATTACTGGCTGCCTAAGTGGTGTGGAAACATGTATAGCGAAGGCATGGGTAAAGCTCACTTCTGGCTGTCCACCATCTTCGTTAACCTGACATTTTTCCCTATGCACTTTGTAGGCTTAGCCGGCATGCCGCGTCGAATTCCTGACTACGCATTGCAGTTCTCAGACTACAATATGATTGCAACTATCGGTGCCTTTGGCTTTGGACTATCACAATTATTATTCTTATATATTGTGATCAAGGCTATTCGTGGTGGCGAGAAGGCAACCAGTCAAGTGTGGGATCATGCAGAAGGCCTAGAATGGACGCTAGCTTCGCCTGCGCCCTACCATAGTTTTGTAACTCCACCAGTTGTTAAATAGGCAGGTTCGCTAAAACTATGGTTGATAAAAGTAAACAACAAAAAGCCGCCAACATCACTGTGGCTCTGTTAGTGGTGCTGGCGCTTGTTATTTACATAGGTTTTTATGTCTTGGTATTTAATACATAAATCATGAAGCAAAAGACATCTTTTAAGGGGTTGGTGACAAAGTTAGCCATTGTCTGCATATCAATGTTTGGCTTTGGTTACGTACTAGTCCCTTTGTATGATGTCTTTTGCGATTTAACAGGTTTACGTTTTACTGATGATGAGGCTCAACTCATCTCGCAAGAAATTGTAGAAGATACCTCGCGTTGGGTGATCGTTGAATTTGACGCGTCGTTAAATCAGCAAATGCCCTGGCAGGTTAAACCCGAAGTGAGTCATCTGAAGGTCAGGCCTGGTAAGGTATACACGACCAGCTTTCTAGCAACAAACAAAACAAATAGCCGTATGACGGGGCAGGCTGTGCCGAGCATTACCCCCTACGCAGCGAACAAGCATCTAGTTAAAACAGAATGTTTTTGTTTTGAGAGCCAAGAAATTATGGCTGGGGAGCAGGTGGCAAAC
>DDIE01000039.1:11761-12221 GCA_002338385.1 Proteobacteria bacterium UBA1858 | reverse complement strand
TGGCTGGGGAGCAGGTGGCAATGCCACTAAGCTTTATGATCAACCCCCGCTTACCCCCAAACGTGAAAGTTGTAACACTCTCATATACATTTTTTGATATAACAGCTGATAATCCGCAAGTGCATATAAACAATAATAAACAACCACTTGTGGCAGTAAATAAATAAATAGAGGAAAGAACATGGCACACGCTGAAAATTCATATTATGTCCCACACGGAAGTCATTGGCCTATAGTTGGTTCAGTTGCTGTGTGTACCTTATTAGTCGGTTTTGCTAACTTCTTGAATGGCGTGTCCTGGGGATCACCAGCCATGATCGCAGGCTTCGCAATGCTGTTCTTTATGCTGTTCGGCTGGTTCGGAACGGTTGTTAAAGAGAGCGAAAAAGGTATGTATAGTCCGCAAGTTGGGCTCTCATTCCGCTGGGGTATGTTCTGGTTTATCTTTTCCGAAGTCATG
>DDIE01000039.1:828-11476 GCA_002338385.1 Proteobacteria bacterium UBA1858 | reverse complement strand
TGGTTTATCTTTTCCGAAGTCATGTTCTTCGCGGCCTTCTTTGGTGCGCTATTCTATGCCAGAGCGTATTCATTACCATGGTTAAGTGGTGAAGGTAGTGGTGTAAGCACTAATCAGTTCCTGTATGAAGGCTTTGAGGGATCATGGCCACAACAAGCCAACGGCCCAGGCAACATCGGTGGTGAGTACCAAGTAATGGGTGCTTGGGGCTTGCCAGCACTTAATACAGCCATACTCCTGACGTCAGGTGTTACTCTGACTTGGGCTCATCACGCGTTAAGAGCCGGTCACCGCATGCAGTTGATTATCGGATTGTTCCTGACAGTACTTCTAGGTGCAATCTTCATGTATTTTCAGGCTGTCGAGTATAAAGAGGCGTATGAGCATCTCGGCCTGACTCTAGGCTCGGGCATTTATGGCTCTACGTTCTTCATGCTCACTGGTTTCCATGGATTCCACGTCACCATAGGCGCAATTATACTGGCAGTAATATTGGTGCGATGTGTGATGGGTCACTTCACGGCAGACAATCATTTTGGTTTTGAGGCTGCTGCTTGGTACTGGCACTTCGTTGATGTTGTGTGGCTGGGCTTATTTATATTTGTATATATACTGTAATACCTATCCAGTATGTGTTTTCTGAAAGGCGCCTGCGAGGCGCCTTTTTTTTAGCTATCATCCGCCTAGCCCATGTGGTTCTATCCACCCTAGATTGGCACTTATGATCAGGATGACAAATGCGAGTACCGATAAGCCAATCCGGAAGGTAAGCGCACGAAGTGTCTTGTCGTTATCTTGCTGACTAGTTAGCAGATGGAACAGTGCCGAAACGAGGCTTCCAATGATAAGGAAGAAGATGATAACGACGAGTATTTTTACCAGCATGGTTGTTTGTTTAAGTGAAATTTAAACCAACAGTATAACGATCACTGAACAATAATGCTTTCGGAGTTGAATATGGCAATGAGGTTTTGGCTTGTACAAATATGTGCCTTGGGCACGTTGCTGTTATTTGTCAGCCTGGGTAACTGGCAACTCCAGCGTGGTAACGTCAAATACACCATAGAGTCAAAACAAGCTGATAGTTCGACCAGCGCGCAGACTGATGACCTGCCTGCCACACCCTATGCCAACTGGCGTTATAAACAAATTCAGCTACAGGGCCATTATCAGACGCAACAACAGTTTCTGTTGGACAATCAAATACGCGATCGATTGGCTGGTTATGCGGTGTTAACACCATTTTACAGTCAGGCATATGAACAATGGGTACTCGTCGATCGAGGCTGGATTGCTCAGGGGCTGAAGCGGGAACAATTACCAAGTGTTGTACTAGACGAACAGCCTAGGACTATCTCGGGCAGTGTATATGTTCCCTATGATGATTCATTTAGTCTTGGCGACATTGCTGAGGGTGAAGATTCTGGCTGGCCACGCAGAATCCAGTATGTTGATTATCAAGCGATGAGTGAGCGTCTGGGAGTTGAGCTATTACCATTCACAGTGCGTCTCAATGCAGACCAGGAAGACGGTTATCGGCGCGATTGGGTCGCTAATCAAATGTCATCTCAGAAGCATTACGGTTACGCCTTCCAATGGTTTGCGATGGCCGTCGCGATTGTAGTTTTGTGGTGGCTATACAGCATCAGGCCACTACTAAGTAAGAAAGGATAATTTATGTCTAACAAGAAAACCGAACGTGCAGGCCTATATCTCATCGCCGTGTTTGTAGGACCCTTGCTGATCGCTATTGTGATGTACTCAATGCGCGAGCACCTGCCGAGCTTGGGTTCCGTATCCAAGGGTGAACTCATTCATCCCGCACAGCCGATTGAAGCAATCAGCTTAAATTCTAATCAACAAACCGTCTTTGACTTTGCTGACTTCGATGGTAAGTGGACATATATCGTGTATCAAAGCCAGCGTTGTGATTTGGAATGCGAAGCTGCTTTATTTAAATTACGTCAGGCAAGGCTAGCAACGGGTCGTGATTCTAACCGTGTGCAAGCGCTGTTGGCTTATCCAAACAACCAGCAATTCGAGATTGACCAAAGTATTGTTGATAGGCATCAAAAAATTAAAGTGGGTGCACTAAGCGAGCTTAAAATGAGTGCCGAAGTTGAACAGGCAGAACAGCTAGAGTCTGGCTATGTTTATCTGGTCGATCCAAATGGCAATTTGATGATGAAGTACAACCATATGGCAACTTCCAGAGGTCTGCTAAAAGATATAAAGAAATTACTTAAAATTTCCAACATAGGTTAAACATATGAGTAACACGTTTAAAAACATAGTTCTTTCGGCCATGATCCTAGCATTTGTAGTGATCGTGCTTGGCGCTTACGTGCGTCTTACTGATGCAGGCTTGGGTTGCCCAGACTGGCCGGGGTGTTATGGTATTTTGCTGGGAGTGCCTACAACTGAAGCAGACATTGCTTTAGCTAATACAGATTATGAGCGCGCTGTAGAGGTTGGCAAAGCCTGGCGCGAAATGATTCATCGGTATTTTGCCGGCGTACTGGGCCTTTTGATTCTGGCCATTTCTATTCTATTGATAAGGAAGAATCAACAGGGTCAGCGGCATGTATTTTCTGCTGTAGCATTAGCGGGTCTATTATTGTTACAAGCAACGCTCGGGATGTGGACGGTCACCATGCAGCTCAAGCCTCTAATTGTGATGGGGCATTTGTTGGGCGGCTTTACGCTGTTTAATTTATTGGCATGGCAATGGTTAAGAGCGACTAGCGTCATGCCACAAATGGAATCGCAACAGGCCGGCAAGTTGCTTAACTTCTCGGTGCTCGCTATCGCAGTCTTGTTCTTTCAGATTGCTTTAGGTGGCTGGGTCAGTTCAAATTATGCCGCACTTGCATGTACCGATTTTCCTACCTGTCAACAACAGTGGTGGCCATCTATGGATTTCTCCAATGGCTTCATCATGTGGCGCGGTCTTGGTGTGGATTATGAATACGGGGTACTGGAACATCCTGCGCGCGTTGCAATCCACTACACACACCGAATCGGTGCCATCGTGGCACTGCTGGTATTAGGTCGGTATTTGCATCAGCTTGCCAAGAACAGCAAACAAGTACCGGTACTGCGAAACATTGCCCGCATAGGCTCACTACTGCTGCTCGTGCAGATTGCACTGGGTATTTCTAACATCTATTTCAAGTTACCTTTGGCAGTCGCAGTGGCACATAACGGGGTCGCATTGTTACTCTTATTTAGCATTGTCTCCAGCGCATATATGTTAAAATCTGCCAAAAATAATTCTAATCTGAGTATTTCATGACCGCAAAATCTACCCTGAGTCGGCCCTCCCAGAGTATTTTGGGCCAATGGCGAGATTACCTAGAACTGTGTAAGCCTAAAGTCGTCGCGTTAATGGTGTTCACAGCCATTGTCGGCATGCTGCTGGCCGATCCTGCCAATGTTGATGTGCTGACGTTAGTGTTTGCGACGCTGGGTATTGCCCTTGTAGCGAGTGCAGCCGCAGCTATTAATCATGTCGCTGACAGCCGCATTGACGCGGCTATGGATCGCACCAAGTTGCGACCACTGCCGAGTGGATCTTTGGACAAAACTTCAGTACTGATGTTTGCGAGCAGCATCGGTGCGGCTGGCATGGCGGTACTGATCACGCAAATTAACTTACTCACTGCGATCTTAACTTTCCTTTCTCTGGTCGGCTATGCAGTGGTTTATACCATGTATCTAAAGCGTGCTACGCCACAGAATATTGTCATCGGTGGTGCGGCCGGGGCGACGCCACCCTTGTTGGGTTGGACCGCGGTAACCGGTAGCGTGGATGCCGACGCATTATTGCTATTCCTAATCATATTCACCTGGACACCCCCCCATTTCTGGGCGCTGGCGATCTACCGCAAAGAAGAGTACGCGAAAGTTGATATACCGATGTTACCGGTAACGCATGGTGAGGATTACACCCGCTTGCAAATCACCTTGTATACCGTACTAATGTCAGTGATTACGGTGTTCCCTTATTTTACGGGGATGTCTGGAGAGTTGTATCTGGTGAGCGTGTTGCTGCTGAATGCGGGCTTTCTGTATTACGCGATCAGTCTGCAAATGACTAAATGTCGAACCAAAGCCATCAACACTTTTGTCTATTCGATTGTTTATTTAATGGTGTTATTCGCGGTACTGCTGATAGACCGTTTCTTGCCTTATATATCTTTCTGAGATAGCAGCTTCTGTTCAAGTTCTAGGCAGTCATTGCACCTTGGAGCTTTTTCAATGCATTACTTTCAAGCTGGCGAATGCGCTCAGCAGAGACGTCATACTTCGCCGCGAGTGTATGTAAGGTAGCTTTTTTATCACTTAACCAGCGCGCCTCGAGGATTTCACGGCTGCGTTGATCGAGACACTCTAAGCCAGTGCTTAGTTTACTCAGCTGATTCTCCATGAAATCATTTTGTTCCAGATGCTGAGCGGGGTCTTGATCGTTACTGAGGTAGGTTTCTGGTGCGTAAACGGCGTCATCATCACTATCAGCAGACGGCGCATCAAAGCCGATATCTTGTCCGCTTAGGCGTGATTCCATCTCTAGCACTTCACTTGGCTTAACCCCGAGATCATGTGCGACAGACTCAACCTCTGCCTGATTCAACCAGCTAAGACGTGTTTTTTTGCTGCGTAAATTGAAGAATAATTTCCTTTGCGCTTTGGTTGTTGCAACTTTCACGATGCGCCAGTTGCGCAGAATGAATTCATGCATTTCAGCACGCACCCAGTGCACGGCGAAGGATACAAGACGCACATTCATGTCGGGGTCGAAGCGTTTTACAGCTTTCATAAGACCAATATTGCCTTCTTGCACAAGATCAGCCAGCGCTAAGCCATAACCGTTATAACCACGTGCGATCTGGACCACAAATCTGAGGTGATGCGTGATTAGCTGGCGCGCAGCGTCGAGATCCTGATGGTCTCGCAAGCGATATGCGAGTGCTTTTTCCTCCTCAGCAGTGAGGATAGGCAGCTGATAGGCGGCATTAATATATGCGTCCAGTGAACCTGCAGTGAGGATCAGATTGTGATCAGCGGCTGGGGCAAGTGTTTTGCTCATAATTTATTACTTAACTGAAATAATAGTAATATTCTAGCACTCTTGTTTTAGGACTGCTAACTGCCCGCATGTACAGCTGTGGTGAGTCCACTCAAAAGCGCCATAAATTTATATAACTCATTGTATTTATTATATAATTGTATGGATTTTTTGTTGCGCGGCGATGGCTGCGGCAAACAGGCCAATCAAGGCGCCCCCAGCGATTAAGCCTAAAATAGACGTGCTTGTGAAGCTAGCCAAAGCGAAATCACCAGCAAATAAATCTGCCAGTTGCAGCACAGCTTGATTCAGCAGAACCGCGCTCGCCTGGGCCATCAATAGCGCAATACAGGCTCCACTTAAGCCTAGCATCGCCCCGAAGTAGAGGAAGGGACGTTGCACGAAAGCGTCACTGGCACCAATCAGCTTGATTATTTCTATCTCTTGCATGCGGTCAGCGATCTCCCAGCGGACCACATTCACGATAATCAGGATCACAGTGATAATAAGTAGCGCGCTGATAATCCACTGTATACGTGTCATCATTTGCGCGATTGCATCAAGACGTTGAAACCACAACCAGTCAAACTGCACTTGAGCAACATCAGGATGGGTGGCGAACAAGCCCGCTAGATGCTCAAGATTGGCCTGCTCTGCCGGTTGAATTTTAATAATATGTGGCAGTGGATTTTGGTCTTGCCAGGTTTTCGCCATCAGGGTGTATTGAGTCTGTTGGCTAAAATCAGCCAACACCTGATCTTTATCCATCGCATTAGCAGCTTCGATGGCGAACTGTTGTTGCAGATCTGCAGCCAACTGATTGGCGGAGTCGAGATTAATATCCTGGTGCAGGAAAAGAGTGATCTGCTTGTCATTGTCCCACCCTGTGGTGATGTCCTCGATGGCATGTGCGAGCGTGAATAATGCCAACGGTATGGCAAAAGCTACCGCGATTAACATGACTGTGGAGAGAAACGCTATGGGTCGATGGCTCAGTCTGGTGATAGTTTTATTCAGGCTGTCACGATGATGGTATAGCCAGTGACTGATGACTATTTTGCGGGGGCTGGCAAATTTCATGATGACACTGCTGTGACCTGCCCATCAACAGCAGCGTCGCGTAAGCGGCCTGCAGTTAATTGAAGGGTGCGCTTGTGATAGCTTTGAATCAGGTTGATATCATGACTGGCAATGAGGGTGGCCACACCGACCTGATTAAATTGCATAAATAGATTCATTATTTCGCCAGATAGCTGAGGGTCTAGATTGCCTGTGGGTTCGTCGGCCAGTAACAGGATGGGTTTATGCACAATTGCCCGGGCGATACCGACACGCTGTTGTTCGCCTCCCGATAGTGCCATCGGGAGCGATTTTTCTTTATGTAAGAGGCTGACCTTATCGAGTGCGGCACGCACCCGACCGGGGATTTCTTGCCGCCTAAAACCGTTGATACGCAGCGGCAGCGCGACATTCTCATAAACAGTACGATCGTTCAGCAAGCGATGATCCTGAAAAACAAGACCCATTCTGGAACGGTACTGAGCAATACTATTACGCCCGAGGTGGGTAACGTTGCGCTCATCAAAATATAATAATCCACGCGTGGGTGCTGTGATTAAGGCAATGATCTTTAGCAAAGTGCTCTTGCCTGAGCCTGACGGCCCAGTCAGAAATAACAGCTCACCATAGTCTATTTGCAAGTTTATTTGACTAATCGCCTCGCCGCTATCTGGGTAGCGTTTAGACACATTCTGCAAACGAATCATTGAGGCTCCGCACCCGCCAGCGCACTGGCAAACTGCATCGCGTCAAATACCTGCAGATCATCAATCGACTCACCTACTCCGATGTAACGTATCGGTAAGCCGAGTTGGTCGGCAATGGCCAATACCACGCCGCCTTTAGCGGTGCCATCAAGTTTGGTGATACACAGACCAGTGACGCCCATCGTGCGATTAAATTCCTGTGCTTGGCGCAGCGCATTTTGTCCCATACTGGCATCCAGCACTAATAAGATTTCATGCGGGGTCTCGCTAGCAAGTTTCTGCATGACGCGTTTAACTTTCTGTAACTCTGCCATCAAATCATTTTGGGTATGCAGGCGACCTGCTGTATCAGCAATAAACACATCGATGCCGCGAGCTGTAGCCGAGCTCAGGCCATCATAGATGACCGACGCACTGTCAGCGCCAGTGTCTTGTGCTACCACTGGGATATCATTTCTCTCTCCCCAGGTGGTGAGCTGCTCTACTGCTGCGGCCCTGAAAGTATCACCAGCGGCGAGCATGACAGATTTACGATTGGCCTTAAAACGCTTGGCTAACTTACCGATGGTGGTGGTTTTACCAGCGCCATTGACGCCGACGATCAATATAGTAAATGGCTTAGTACGTCCCAATATAATGGGTTTGTTGCTGGGTTCTAGCAGCTCGAAAAGTGTCTGTTTGAGGATATTTGCCAGCACCACGGGCTGATTATTTTTCAGTACTAGATCCAGAGTAAGACGAAACTTTGCCATGATTTTTGCAGTGGTATCTAAGCCCACATCAGCCATTAACAACCCATCTTCAATATTTTCAATAGCGTCTTCAATTGACTGGCCGGCAGGCACATCAGTTGCCATCTGCAGTCTCGTTTTAGCGAGTCCTTGGCGCAAACGAGCAAATAAATTTTTTTCTGTCATACGGTTCAGGTTTTGTCATGGATGGTTCGCAAACACTTTAAAGTTTAGTGGTATCCTAAGCAAATAAAGCGCTGAACAAATTAGGCTGCCTGCTGTCCTAACTCGTTCAATACTAAGTAATTAAAATAAGACTATTTCAAGCCGATGAATATTAATATTTTATCAACAATAATGCTTCTGGTGAGCTTTTTATTTAGCCCTATCTTACATGCACAAGTGCATGAGAAAATGCTGGCTAACGGACTTAAAGTGATTGTTAAGCAAGATCACAGAGCACCAGTTGCAACTGCTCAAGTCTGGTACAAGGTAGGTTCAGCTAATGAATACGGTGGTATCACAGGTGTATCGCATGTGCTTGAGCATATGATGTTCAAAGGAACGCCAAAATATCCGCTGGGTCAGTTTTCTCAAATTTTGGCTGCAGCAGGTGCGCGTGATAACGCCTTCACCAGTCGTGACTACACCGCCTACTTTCAATTACTTGCAGCCTCCGAGCTGGAGACCAGCTTCAGACTTGAATCAGATCGGATGGCCGCATTGACCTTGGATGAGGGCGAGTTCCTGAAAGAGATTGAAGTAGTGAAAGAAGAGCGACGCTTGCGCACTGATGATAATCCTAATGCACTTACTTATGAACAATTTAATGCCACTGCATTCAACAGTAGCGCCTACCATAATCCTGTGATTGGCTGGATGAATGATCTCGACAATATGAATGTTGCCGACTTGAAGGTGTGGTATGAGAGTTACTACTCACCTGCGAATGCCACTTTAGTCGTAGTGGGTGATGTGCAGGCCGACGATGTATTCGCCCTGGCTGAGCGTTACTATGGCGTGATACCTAAGCGCGATGTTATTTCAACCAAGCCGAGATTAGAGCCAGCTCAAAAAGGCTCGCGTCGGGTAGAGGTCAAAGCCATAGCAACGTTACCTTACCTCATGCTGGGCTACAAAGTACCTACCTTGAGAACCGCGACAGATAAAACTGAGGCATACGCGCTCAATATACTTGCTGGGATTCTGGACGGCGGTCGCAGTGCTCGGCTGAGCAAACATTTGGTGCGTGAGCAAGAAATAGCAGCCAGTGCAGGCGCAGGTTACAGTTTATATTCTCAACATGAGAGTTTATTTATGTTTGAGGCCACGCCTAATACAGGCTCCACAGTCGATCAGCTGGAACAGGCACTCGAGGTTGAGATCAAAAAACTACAGACTGAACTCGTTTCGGCGGAGGAATTGGCGCGGGTCAAAGCGCAGGTCGTGGCCAACGAGGTGTACCAGCTTGATTCCGTACAAAGACAGGCCTACATGATTGGTTCTTTGGAATCCGTCGGACTGGGCTGGCAGACGATGCAAACATATGCGGCTAACGTGCAGTCGGTCACTGCGGAACAAGTGCGTGCAGCAGCTCAGAAATATTTAATCGATGATACTAAAACAGTCGCTTTACTAACGCCTGTTGACTCCTAATAAACATACTTACACACGGATAAAATGATTATGTGGCTGAGAAATCTATTCCTCTTGACGGTGCTGACAGCTAATGTTCATGCCCTGCCTGATATTAATTCATGGACCACCTCCAAAGGTATGAAAGTGCTGCATGTTGAAGCTAGTGAGTTACCCATGGTCGATATCGCAGTGACATTGGATGCCGGTAGTGTTCGTGATGGCCAACATCACGGTCTGGCCAGGCTAACGCATAGTTTACTGAATAAGGGCGCAGGTGAGCTTGATGCAGATGCAATTGCCTCCCGGTTTGAAGATGTCGGTGCTCAGTTCAGTGCCAGTGCTGACCTAGACCGCTCCAGCATTGTATTGAGAAGTTTGTCCGATCAGGCATTATTTTCTAAAGCATTACAACTGTATATTAAAGTATTGGCCGAGCCTTCTTTCCCGGCGAAAGATTTCGAACGCCAGCGAAAACTGATGTTGGTCGGCTTAGAGGATAAACAACAAACACCGGCAGCAATTGTCAGTGACGCATTTTTTAAGGCGCTGTATGAGCAACATCCCTTCGCCCACAGCGCTGATGGAGAAATAGATACAATTAATGCGCTGAAGTTAGTTCATGTTGAACGATTTCATGCTCAGCATTTTGTTGCGGCCAACGCTGTGCTGGCGATTGTGGGCAATGTCACTCAGCAACAGGCGCGCGCAATAGCGCAGCAGATCAATGACGCGCTGCCCAAGGGTCAGGCACAAAAGCCGATCGCAACAGTGACTCCAAGCCAACAACAGCAACTACAGATTGATTTCCCATCGCAACAGGCACACGTTCGTATCGGCCAGACGGGCATCCAACGTGGTCATCCTGACTACTACAGCCTGTATGTGGGCAATCATGTGCTGGGTGGTGGTGGATTTACCTCACGTTTAGTCCAAGAAGTTCGGAGCAAACGCGGTTTATCCTATAGTGTGTATAGTTATTTTCTGCCCTATGCACAGCCAGGACCGTTCATGTTGGGCTTGCAGACACGCGCAGATCAAGTCGATCAGGCGATCGCAGTGTGTCGTGCGGAAATTAACAAGTTTATCCAAGCTGGACCGAGCGAGGACGAGCTGGCGTTAAGCAAGCAGAGTATCATCAACGGCTTCCCGCTAAGAATCGACAGTAATCGCGATATTCTTGGTTATCTGTCAGTCATTGCTTATTATGATTTGCCTCTCACTTACCTGCATGATTTCCGTGAGCATATTGCGGGAGTGACGCTGGCTGATATTAAAAGCGCTTTCAGCGCGCTCATCAAACCTGAGTCTCTGGTCACGGTAGTGGTCGGTCGTGGCGCGCAAGACTGAAACTAAACTGACACATGCACCGCAGCATGTAAAAATCATCGGCGGTCAGTGGCGCGGTACTAAATTGCCGGTCATGTTGAAACCACATCTCAGGCCAA